>JAJXEL010000045.1 GCA_021639925.1 Alphaproteobacteria bacterium
CGCGAAGGCGGCCGTACCGTCGGCGCCGGCGTCGTCGCTAAAATTATTGAGTAATGAAGGATTATTGATCATGGAAGGTCAAAATATTAGAATTCGCCTGAAGGCTTTCGACCATCGGTTGTTAGATCAGTCGACACGCGAGATTGTAAACACGGCAAAACGCACGGGAGCGCAAATTTGTGGTCCTATTCCCTTGCCAACTCGTATAGAAAAGTTTACAGTGAACCGTTCGCCGCACGTTGATAAGAAGTCGCGCGAACAGTTTGAAATCCGTACTCATAAAAGAGTACTTGACATTATCGATCCGACGCCGCAGACGGTTGACGCTTTGATGAAGCTCGATTTGGCTGCCGGTGTTGACGTCGAAATTAAACTTTAAAGGATAAAAGAGCCATGCGTAGTGGTCTTATCGCTGAAAAAATGGGCATGACTCGCCTCTTTACGGAAGACGGGACTCATGTTCCCGTCACCGTCCTGAAGGTTGAGGGATGCGAAGTCGTCTCTGTCCGCACGAAGGACAAGGACGGATATGTCGCGCTGCAGTTGGGATTTGGTAAAACAAAGGCTAACCGTGTTTCTAAATCGGTTCGCGGCCACTTTGCCAAAGCCAATATTGAACTGAAGCGCAAGTTGGTTGAATTCCGGGTTAGTGAGGACTGTGTCCTTAACCCCGGCGATGAACTGTCCGCGAATCATTTTATTGCCGGTCAGTTTGTTGATGTTGTCGGCACTTCGATCGGTAAAGGATTTGCCGGCGGTATGAAACGGCATAATTTTGCCGGTCTTGAAGCTACACACGGTGTGTCTATTTCTCACCGCTCGTTAGGATCTACGGGTAACCGTCAGGATCCGGGTCGTGTCTTCAAGGGCAAAAAAATGGCCGGACATCTGGGCGCCGAACGTGTGACCGTCCAGAACCTGAAAGTCGTTGCGACGGACGCCGATCGCGGCCTGATTATGGTCAAAGGCGCCGTTCCGGGATTTGAAGGTGGTTATGTTTTGATTAAGGACGCTGTAAAGAAAGCTCTTCCCAAAGATGTTCCGATGCCTGCAGGATTAAAGGCAAAGGCGGCAGTTCAGGAAGAAACGGTTGCAGCTTCTGAAGAAGTGAAGGAATAACGGCGATGAAATGTGATATCGTCAATTTAGATAACCAGAACGTTGGTTCGATGGAACTGGCTGACAGCGTTTTTGCCGTCGAAGTTCGTGCGGATATCTTAAGCCGCGTCGTTAACTGGCAGCTGGCAAATCGTCGTGCGGGAACGCACAAGACGAAAACGATCGCCGAAGTCAGCGGTACAACGAAAAAACCGTACAAGCAGAAAGGTACGGGGCGTGCCCGTCAGGGATCTTTGCGTGCGACGCAGTTCCGCGGCGGCGGCATCAGCTTTGGGCCGGTCGTTCGTTCTCATGAACAGGGCCTGCCGAAGAAAATCCGTCAGCTGGGTATGCGCTGCGCTTTGTCCGCAAAGGCAAAAGACGGCAAACTGGTCGTCGTTGATGCTCTGAAAATGCCGGAAGCAAAAACAAAGGATCTGTTGTCCAAAATGGAAAAAATGGGTCTGACTTCCGCTTTATTCATCGGCGGCGCCGAACTGGACAATAACTTTTCTTTGTCTGCGCGCAATATCGTCGGCGTTGACGTTCTGCCTCAGCAGGGCGCTAACGTTTATGACATTCTGCGCCGCGATACTTTGGTTCTGACCAAAGAAGCTGCAGAAAACTTGGAGGCTCGACTGAAATGAGTAAGCCAGAAATTAAAGTAACGGAAAAAATGTACGATACGCTTCTGCGTCCCGTCATTACGGAAAAAGCAATGAAATGTTCTGAAAACGGACAAGTGACTTTCCGTGTTCCGTTGACGGCAACGAAAACCGATGTCAAAGCGGCTGTAGAAGCTTTGTTCGGCGTGAAGGTTAAATCTGTCAATACCGTTCGTATCAGCGGAAAAACGAAACGTTTCCGCGGCACTGTCGGTAAACGCAGCGATTTCAAAAAAGCTGTCGTTACATTGGCAGAAGGTCACAATATTGATTTTACGACGGGGGTTTAAGACATGGCGTTAAAAACGTTTAAAGCGGTAACACCCAGCCGGAGACACCTCGTTTTGGTTGAACGCAGTGATCTGTACAAAGGTGGTCCCGTAAAAGAATTGACCGAAGGTTTGAATAAAACCGGCGGCCGTAATAATCAGGGTCGTATTACCAGCCGCCGCATGGGCGGCGGTCATAAACGCCGCTATCGTTTTATCGATTTCAGACGCAACAAGTTTGATGTCGCCGCGACGGTAGAACGTTTGGAATATGATCCGAACCGCACGGCATTTATTGCGTTGATCAAATATGAAGACGGCGAACGTTCTTATATTTTGGCTCCGCAGCGTCTGCAGGTCGGCGATACGATTGTTTCCGGTGAAAAAGTCGATATCAAGCCGGGCAACGCGATGCCGTTGAAGAACATGCCGGTCGGAACGGTGGTTCATAACATTGAACTGAACCCCGGCCGCGGCGGTCAGGTGGCCCGTTCGGCGGGTTGCTATGCTCAGTTAATCGGTAAAGACGCCGGTTATGCTCAGCTGCGTTTGAATTCGGGCGAACTGCGTTTGGTTCGCGGCGAATGCCTGGCTTCTGTCGGCGCTGTTTCCAATCCGGATAAACAGAACGAAAACGGCGGCAAAGCCGGCCGTTCCCGCTGGTTGGGGATTCGTCCTTCCGTTCGCGGTGTGGCGATGAACCCGGTTGATCACCCGTTAGGCGGCGGTGAAGGCCGCAGCTCCGGCGGACGTCACCCGGTAACTCCGTGGGGTAAATGCACAAAGGGCAAGAAGACTCGCACAAATAAAAAGACAAACGTCTTTATTATGCGCAGCCGTCATGCTTCGAAGAAAAAAGCTTAATTAGGAGGGTAGTAGATTATGTCTCGTTCCGTTTGGAAAGGCCCCTTTGTTGACGGTTACCTTCTCAAGAAAGCTGAAAAGGTACGTGAATCGGGCCGAAATGAAGTCATCAAGACTTGGTCGCGCCGTTCAACCATTCTTCCGCAATTTGTGGGTTTGACTTTTGGCGTATATAACGGTAAAAAGTTTATTCCTGTCCTCGTTACTGAAAACATGATCGGGCACAAGATGGGCGAATTCGCTCCGACCCGTACGTTCTTCGGTCACGCAGGCGATAACAAGGCCAAGAAGGGCTAAAGAACATGGTAGCGAAAAAAGAAATTAAAAAAGCAATGGCTTGCGGCAGCACGATCCGCAGCAGCACACGCAAGTTGAATCTTGTGGCTGCGTCGATTCGCGGCATGGAAGTCGGAAAAGCTTTGACTCAGTTAAGCTTTTCTCCGCGCCGCGTCGCAGGCGAAGTAAAAAAGGTATTACAGTCGGCGATTGCTAATGCTGAAAACAATCACAACATGGACGTTGACAAACTGATCGTTGCCGAAGCTTATGTCGGCAAGGCGTTGGTGATGAAACGTTGGCAGGCCCGCGCCCGCGGACGTGCCGGCCGTGTTGAAAAGATGTTTTCCAACCTGACAGTTGTTGTACGCGAAAACGAGGAGAACCGTTAAAATGGGGCAGAAAGTTAACCCGATTGGTTTACGTTTGGGAATTAACCGTACTTGGGATTCCCGTTGGTTTGCTGATGCTGATTATGCAAAACAGCTTCATGAAGATTTCAAGATTCGCGAATACTTGAAAAAGAAGCTGTCTATTGCCGGTATCAGCCGCGTGATTGTCGAACGCCCGGCGAAAAAAGCCCGCATTACGATTCATTCCGCGCGTCCCGGTGTTGTCATCGGTAAAAAAGGTCAGGATATTGACGTTTTGAAAAACGAGCTGCAGAAAATGACCGGCGGCGAAGTCCATCTGAACATTGTTGAAGTCCGCAAACCGGAATTAGATGCTCAGCTGGTTGCCGAAAGCATTGCCCAGCAGCTGGAACGTCGCGTTTCTTTCCGCCGCGCAATGAAACGTTCGGTTCAGTCGGCCATGCGCCAGGGTGCGGAAGGTATCCGCATTAACTGCGGCGGCCGTCTGGGCGGCGCTGAAATCGCCCGCGTCGAATGGTACAGAGAAGGACGCGTTCCCCTGCATACGCTGCGCGCTGATGTAGATTACGGAACGTCGACCGCGCATACGACATACGGCGCATGCGGTGTCAAAGTCTGGATTTTCAAAGGTGAAATTCTGGCTCATGATCCGATGGCGCAGGACAAACGTTTGTCGGACGCTCAACGCTAAGAAAGGACATGTAAGAGATGTTAAGTCCTAAGAGAACAAAATTCCGCAAGCAGTTCAAAGGCCGTATTCACGGCGTGGCTAAAGGCGGAACGACACTGGCTTTCGGATCTTTCGGTCTGAAAGCGATGGAGCCCGAACGTGTAACGGCTCGTCAGATTGAAGCGGCCCGCCGCGCGATCGTACGTCACATGAAACGTCAGGGACGTTTCTGGCTGCGTATGTTCCCCGACGTTCCCGTTTCAAAGAAACCTCCTGAAGTTCGTCAGGGGAAAGGTAAGGGGAATCCGGAATTCTGGGTTTGCCGTATTAAACCGGGTCGCATCATGTTTGAAATTGACGGCGTATCCGAAAAGACTGCGCGTGAAGCTTTTGAATTAGCTGCCGCTAAGCTGCCGATTAAGGCGCGTTTCGTTTCCCGCAGCGTGGTTGAGGAGGCTTAAGCTATGGCTAAAATTAAAGATTTGCGTGCAAAGACTGATGATGAACTGAACGAACAGATCATTGCTTTGAAAAAAGAAAGCATGAATCTGCGCTTTCAGCAGACAAGCGGTCAGCTGACAAATACGGCTCGTATGCGTCAGGTGAAACGTGAAGTCGCTCAGATTAAAACGCTTTTGTCTGAACGCAAAACGGGGTCTAAGGAGTAATAAAGATGCCCAAACGTATTTTACAGGGTGTAGTCGTCAGCGATAAGATGGATAAGACTGTCGTCGTTAAAGTCGAACGCCGCGTCATGCACCCGATTTATAAGAAATTTATTCGGCGTTCCAAAAAATACGCCGCTCATGATGAGCTCAATCAGTTCAAAGTAGGCGATGTTGTTCGCATTCGCGAATGCGTGCCTTTTTCCAAGACAAAAACTTGGGAAGTGCTGGTTGACGCCGGTTAATCGGGAAAGTAGAGGATTTATCCCATGATTCAAATGCAAAGCAACCTGGATGTCGCTGATAACTCTGGCGCGCGCAAAGTGCAGTGCGTAAAGGTATTAGGTGGATCCAAACGTAAGACGGCATCTGTCGGCGACGTTATTGTTGTTTCTATTAAAGAAGCGATACCGCGCGGACGTGTCAAAAAGGGTGATGTTCACCGCGCAGTTATCGTGCGTACCAAAAAGGAAATCCGTCGCGCGGACGGCAGCGCAATCAGATTTGATTCCAACGCTGCGGTTCTGATCAACAAAGACGGCGAACCGATCGGTACCCGTATTTTTGGCCCGGTGACAAGAGAATTGCGCGCGAAGAAATATATGAAAATTATTTCTTTGGCGCCTGAAGTAATTTAGTAGAGGGTCAAAATGAAAATTAAAAAAGGTGATCAGGTCATCGTGACGACCGGTCGTGACAAAGGCAAGCAGGGCGAAGTTTTGCGCGCTATGCCGAAGACCAACAAAGTCGTTGTTCAAGGTGTCAACATGGTTAAACGCCATACGCGTCCTTCTCAGACGAATGCCGGCGGCATTATTTCGAAGGAAGCTCCGATTGACGTTTCCAACGTGGCTTTAATTGATCCGGAAACGGGAAAACCGACTCGCGTCGGCTTTAAAATCGTTGACGGAGAAAAAGTCCGCGTCGCGAAAAAGTCGGGCAAAGTCATCGCCGTGAAGAAATAGGAGTAGGTGATATGGCAAGACTTTATGATCATTACAAAAAAGTAATCCGCCCCAAACTGGAAAAAGAATTCGGTTATAAAAACCAGTTGGAAATTCCCCGTTTGGAAAAAATCGTTATCAACATGGGCGTCGGCCGCGACGCGGTTGAAGACCGTAAAGCCGTTGACGCCGCGGTTCGTGATCTGACGGCGATTGCCGGGCAGAAACCCGTTGTAACGTATGCGAAAAAATCCATTGCCGCTTTTAAGCTGCGCGAAGGAATGCCGATCGGCTGCAAAGTGACTTTGCGCCGCGAACGCATGTATGAATTCTTGGATCGTCTGGTCACGATGGCTCTGCCGCGTGTGCGCGACTTCCGCGGAATTTCAAATAAAAGCTTTGACGGCAAAGGAAACTATGCTATGGGTTTAAAGGAACAAATCGTTTTCTTGGAAATTGATTACGATTCTGTTGATAAAATTCGTGGTTTAGATATAGTATTCTGCACATCGGCGAAAACCGACAAAGAAGCGAAGGCGCTTTTGGCCGGTTTTGATATGCCGTTTGCGAAAAACTAGAGCGATTGGAGAAAAAAATATGGCAAAAACAAGTGCTGTTGAACGCAATAAGAAACGTGAACGTCTGGCTAAACAATACAAAGCCCGCCGTGACGCTCTTAAAGCCAAAATCAAGGATCGCTCGGTTTCTGAAGAAGAACGCTTTGACGCCGTGCTGAAGTTAGCTGAATTGCCGCGCAATTCTTCCTTCACGCGTGTTCATCTGCGTTGCGAACTGACAGGTCGTTCTCGCGGTAATTACCGCAAGTTCAAGCTGTCTCGTGTTGTGTTGAGGGATTTGGCCTCTTGCGGTCAGATTCCCGGCATGGTTAAGTCTAGTTGGTAACATCAAGTTAGGTAAGGAGATACTACCATGTCATTTTCCGATCCGTTGGGAGATATGCTGACCCGTATTCGTAACGGTCAGCAGGCTCGCAAGAGCGACATTACGGTGCCGGCTTCCAAGCTGCGTGAAAACGTTTTGGAAGTTTTAAAGCGCGAAGGGTTTATCCGCGGTTATTCGCGAGTAAATGTCCGCAAAGGCATTGACGAAATTAAAGTTGAATTGAAATACTATGAAGGCCGTCCGGTCATCAGCGAAATCGCCCGTGTTTCTACGCCGGGCCGCCGCGTTTATTCCCGGGTGAAGGATTTGCAGAAATTCTATAACGGGCTGGGTATTTCGGTTTTGTCGACGCCGCAGGGCGTTATGTCCGATCACGAAGCTCGCCAGGCCAATGTCGGCGGCGAAGTTTTGTGCAAAGTATTCTAAGAAGGGGGATTTTACATGTCACGTGTTGGTAAATACCCTGTCATTGTTCCCGCAGGCGTTACGGTTGATCTGAAAGGTCAGCAGGTGAAGGTTAAAGGGAAACTGGGTGAATTGGAATATACAGCGGCAGACGACGTTGATTTAAAACTTGAAGATAACAAGTTGTGGGTTGCTCCGCGCAAATCCGAAACCGGAATCAATCGTTCTTCATGGGGGACGACCCGCGCCCGTTTGAACAATTTGGTCAAGGGTGTCAATGAAGGTTTCTCTAAGAAGCTGGAAATTAACGGCGTTGGTTACAAAGCACAGGTTCAGGGTAAAATTTTAAAGATGAATCTGGGCTTTAGCCATGACGTTGATTTTGAAATTCCTGCCGGATTAAAGGTTGCGTGTTCTTCACCGACGAATGTTGAAATTTCCGGTGTCGACAAGCAGAAAGTCGGGCAGTTTGCCGCGGTAATCCGTGCCAAACGGCCGCCTGAACCCTATAAAGGAAAAGGCATTAAATACGAGGGTGAATATATCCTGCGTAAAGAAGGTAAGAAGAAGTAAAGGGGAACGAAAATGAGTAAGGCAAGATTACAATTTGAAGGCCGTCGTATCCGTACCCGTGCTTCCCTGCGGCGTAAATCCGCCGGACGTCTGCGTTTATCCGTATTCCGTTCGGGACAGCATATTTACGGGCAGGTTATTGACGATAAAGAAGGCAAAACTTTGGCTGCCGCTTCAACGGTAGAAAAAGAAGTGAAGTCTTCCGTAAAAAATGGTGCCACGGTTGAAGCCGCCGCCGTTGTCGGCAAGCTGATCGCGGAACGTGCTCTGGCAGCCGGTGTCAAAGAAGTATGCTTTGACCGCGGCGGATATGTCTATCACGGCCGTGTGAAGGCTTTGGCGGAAGCAGCCCGTGAAGCTGGTTTGTCATTCTAAAGGAAAAGGTAATTATGGCACGCACACCTAATACAGAACGCCGCCGCGGCGGTGAAAAAGAACGCGAAAACGATCGGGAACGCGCAGATCTGCGCGCCGAACGCGATCGCGATATGGACGAAATCGTTGATAAGCTCGTGTATGTCAACCGCGTTGCGAAGACCGTTAAAGGCGGCCGTCGTATGGCTTTTGCCGCTTTGGTTGTTGTCGGCGACCAGCGCGGCCGGGTCGGATTTGCTTCCGGCAAGGCGCGTGAAGTCCCCGAAGCGATTCGCAAGGCGACAGAAAAAGCCAAGCGCGAAATGATCCGTATTCCTTTGCGCGAAGGACGGACGCTGCATCATGACGTCCGCGGCAGATTCGGCGCCGGCGAAGTTGTTTTAAGAACGGCTCCCGCAGGTACCGGAATTATTGCCGGCGGTCCGATGCGCGCTGTTTTTGAAACAATGGGCATTCAGGATATTGTTGCAAAGTCGATCGGTTCTCAGAATCCGCATAACATGATTAAAGCTACGTTTGCGGCGTTAAAGACGGTCAATTCTCCCCGCATGATTGCCGCGAAACGCGGCAAGAAAGTCGGCGACGTTGTTGCGGCGCGCGACGGAGCAAATGCTGCGGCGGTAAAGGAGTAAGATAATGGCTAAAACAGCAAAAACGATTAAAGTCAAACAGACGGCCAGCATCATCGGCGCGACAAAAGTTCAGCGCGCGACGATGTTGGGGCTGGGACTGAAAAAAATGAATGCTGAAAAAGTACTGCAGGATACGCCTGCCGTACGCGGTATGATCACGAAAGTTGCCCATCTGGTAACAGTGGTTGAAGAATAAACGGGCGCGTGCGCTGTTTGAAAATTCAGGCGGCGCACGGCTGATTTTAATAAAGCGAGTTAAGAAAATGAAACTGAATGAAATTCGTGACAACGACGGCGCCCGCAAAGGCCGTATGCGCATCTGCCGCGGAATCGGCAGCGGCAAAGGCAAAACCGGCGGCCGCGGCGGAAAAGGTCAGACGGCTCGTACAGGCGTGGCGATTAACGGTTTCGAAGGCGGTCAGATGCCGCTTTACCGTCGTTTGCCCAAACGCGGCTTTAACAATATTTTCGCAAACAAGTATGCGGAAATTAACTTAGGGCGGCTGCAGGCGGCGATTGATAAAGGCGTCGTTGATGCTTCTAAAGAAATCAATGCCGACGTTTTATGCCAGGCCGGCGTTTTAAAGCAGACTTATGACGGTTTGCGCCTGCTGGGCAACGGCGAGCTGAAGGCTAAAGTAACCATTAAGGTTTCCGGTTCGACCGAAGCAGCCAAAGCTGCTGTCGAAAAGGCCGGCGGTCAGGTTATTATTGCCGAATAAGTGAATTTGAAGAATGCAAAAGAGGGGGAACCCTCTTTTGCGCGTTTAAATTTAAAAATTTATTGGAAGAAAAAAAATGGCTTCTCAAACAGATAAAATGGCGACCGGATTAGGTTGGGAAACTTTTGCAAAAGCGACAGACCTTCAAAAACGTCTTCTTTTTACACTGGGGGCTATGATTGTTTACCGTATAGGTACTTTTATTCCTCTGCCGGGAATCAATTCGACTGTTCTGGAAGATATTTTTACCAGGCAAGCCGGCGGTATTTTGGGAATGTTTAATATGTTTACAGGCGGCGCGTTATCCCGTATGACGTTATTTGCTTTGAATATTATGCCGTATATTTCGGCGTCGATTATTGTTCAGCTGGCGGCTTCCGTATTACCTTCTTTAATGGCTTTGAAAAAAGAAGGGGAAGCCGGGCAGCGTAAAATGTCGCAGTATACGCGTTATTTAACGGTTTTGATTACAATTGTTCAGGCTTACGGTCTGGCGGTCGGGTTGGAAGCCATGGTCGGATCTGCAGGAACGTCGGCTGTGCTGTATCCGGGACAGTGGTTCCGCTTTACGACGGTTGTTTCTTTGCTGGGCGGAACGATGTTTATCGTTTGGCTGGGCGATCAGATTACGTCGCGCGGCGTCGGGAACGGTTCTTCGTTGATTATTACGGCGGGTATCGTTGCCGGCATTCCGATGGGATTGGCGCAGACGTTTGAATTGGCCAGGGCCGGTTCTTTATCGACGGTCGGATTGTTTGCCATTCTTTTAACGGCTTTGGCTCTGGTTTGTTTTGTTGTGTTTTTTGAACGTGCGCAGCGCCGGATTCTGATCCAGTATCCGAAACGCCAGATGGGCGGGCGCATGATGAACAGCGAAAGTTCTCATCTGCCGCTGAAGTTAAATCCGACAGGAGTTATTCCGCCGATTTTTGCCAGTTCGTTGTTATTATTGCCGATGACAATCGTGAATTTTTCGGTCAACAGCGGCAACAGTCCGGATTGGATTGTTACCTTGTCTACGATGCTGGCGCACGGCCGGCCGGTTTATCTGGCTTTGTATGCCGGTTTGATTATTTTCTTTACGTTTTTCTATACGGCGGTTGTTTTCAATCCCGAAGATACGGCTGATAATCTGAAACGCCACGGCGGTTTTATCGCCGGTATCCGTCCGGGAAAAAGCACAGCGGAATACTTGGATTATGTTCTGACGCGTTTGACTGTTGTCGGTTCTTTGTATTTGGCGGCAATTTGTTGTTTCCCTGAAGTTATGATTGCGAAATATTCTGTTCCCTTTGTTTTAGGCGGAACGACCTTGTTGATTGTTGTTTCGGTGACAATGGACTTTGCGACGCAGATACAGTCGCATTTGATTGCTCATCAGTATGAAGGTTTGATGAGAAAAGCGAAACTTAAAGGACGACTGAAGTGATCAGTAACGGCAAACACCTTGTTTTAATGGCTCCTCCCGGGGGCGGCAAAGGAACACAGGCGCGTTTGCTGCGTGATCGTTTACATATTCCTCATTTGTCCACGGGAGAAATGCTGCGCAATGCCGGAAGAGCCGGCACGGAAATCGGCTTGAAGGCGAAGGCGTTGATAGATAAGGGGAATTTTGTTCCCGACGAGATGATTATTTCAATCATTTCGGAACGTCTGGACGAATCTGATTGTAAGGAAGGCTTTATTTTAGACGGCTTTCCCAGAACGTTGCCGCAAGCAAAAGCTTTAGATGAATTGTTATTTGAAAAAGGCCGCCGGTTGGATCATGTGATTGAAATCCAGGTTCCCGATGATATGATTATTCAGCGCATTATCGGCCGCTTTTCATGTGCGGACTGCGGCGCGATGTATCATGATACGTTGAAGCCGACAAAGGTATTCGGCAAATGTGACGAATGCGGCGGATCAAATTTCCTGCGCAGACAGGACGATAACTGGCAGACTGTTGTTGACCGGCTGAAAACGTACCGTATGATGACGACGCCCGTTTTGCCGTATTATCAGCACGAAGGGTTGTTGGAATCAATTGACGGCACGGGCGGCGTAGAAGAAGTTGCTGAGAAGTTAAAGAAAATTATCGGGCAGTAATTATACGGGGAGATTTTCCGCGGAATTGATTAATGAGGCGATGGAGGATATCAACGGCAATCGCTTCAGTGCCGCAGGAAAGACCTGAATTCCATTTAAACTTTATGAAAACAACAAATGGCATAGGACGCGTTTGTTTTGTGTGATTAGCGCAACCGCCAAAGGTTTTGTGGTCAGCAAAAGCTGTGAAGAGAAGCGGCGAATGCCGGCCGTTTTTATTGATGAAAAGTCTGGGAAAATTTGTTTCTGCGCGGCATCCGGCCAGGAACCGCCGGCCGCTTTGAAAAAAGAAACGACGGGCCGTTTAATGCCACACGGCTGAGGCAATCGGCATTTTGGCGGTAAAGCCGGGTTTTCGGCTTCTGACGGCGGAACGGCGGCGGAAATAAACCGTCGCCGGGAAAAATAAAAAAAGCGGATTTTCTTTTTTTATATAAAGTCTGTTGAAAAGACATTGCGGCAGGAGCTTAAACGGCATAACTGCGCATTAAAAAAAAGTTTGAAAAAAAAGTAAAAATCCTGCGTCAAAGTATTGACTCTGCAAGCAGTTAAGTATACTTTGAACCCCTCTGTAGGGTGTCCGCAGTAAAACACCTTATGGTTTGTTGTGCCTGTTTTCTTTGGGAATTCAGGCAGGTTTTGATTTGTTATAGGAGATAAAACTTGGCACGTATTGCTGGTGTAAATATTCCGACGAACAAGCGCGTGGTTATCGCTTTGACGTATATCCACGGCATCGGCCGGACATTGGCCCGCGAAATCTGCGGGAAATTAGACATCGCAGACGCCCGCCGCGTAAGCGAGTTGTCTGATGATGAAGTTTTGAAACTGCGTGAATTGATTGACCATGAATATCATGTCGAAGGCGAACTTCGCCGTGAAGTCGGTGTTAACATTAAACGCCTGATGGACTTGGGCTGCTATCGCGGTCTGCGTCATCGTAAAGGTCTGCCCTGCCGCGGACAAAGAACGCATACGAATGCCCGTACGCGTAAAGGTCCCGCGAAACCGATCGCAGGCAAGAAAAAAGCTGTTTAGTTAGGAAAGGCGATTAATTCATGGCTAAAGCAACAACATCTGTTCGCACAAAAAAACGCGAACGCAAGAATATTACGTCCGGTGTTGCGCACGTTAATTCGACGTTTAACAATACGAAAGTGACGATTACAGACGCTCAGGGAAATGCGATTTCCTGGTCTTCTTCAGGGGCTCACGGTTTTAAGGGATCCCGTAAATCGACGCCGTACGCGGCGCAGGTTACTGCCGAAGACGCCGGGAAAAAGGCTGCCGAACACGGTATGAAAACCCTGGAAGTATGGGTGAAAGGGCCCGGCGCCGGCCGTGAATCCGCTCTGCGTGCTTTGCAGGCCGTCGGTTTCACGATTACGGCGATTCGCGATGTCACCGCTGTTCCCCATAACGGCTGCCGTCCCCGTAAACGCCGCCGCGTTTAATCGGGTCGGCTTTACCGGTTGCGGCCGGTCGTTTTGGTCGTGTCTTTTGACACATTATTTTAAAAAGCAGGAGAGATACTCGTGATTCAAAAAAATTGGCAAGACCTGATTAAGCCGAGCACCATCGAAATTGAACATGCCGACGGTGCCGCGCGCAAAGCTACGATCGTCGTCGAACCGCTGGAACGCGGCTTTGGCATGACGTTGGGGAACGCTTTGCGTCGTGTTTTGCTGTCGTCTTTACAGGGGGCTGCCGTAACGGCGATCCATATCGACGGCGTATTGCATGAATTTTCTTCCATTCCCGGCGTGCGCGAAGACGTTTCCGATATTATTTTAAATATCAAAATGCTGGCTTTGCGTTATGACGGCGAAGGAACCCGCCGTATGACATTAAAGGCGGAAGGTCCGTGCGAAGTAACGGCGGCGATGATCGAAACGGGGCATGATGTTGAAATCATGAATCCGGATCTGGTGATCTGCACGTTGGACAAAGGTGCCGTGTTAAATATGGAGCTGACGGTCGGGACGGGCAAAGGCTATGTGCCGGCGTCTGCCAACAGACCTGATGACTGCCCGATCGGGTTAATCCCCGTCGATTCTATTTTCAGCCCGATTACGAAGGCTGTTTATCAGATTGACAATGCCCGTGTCGGTCAGATTACCAACTATGACAAGCTGTCTTTGACGGTGGAAACAAACGGCACCGTTTCTCCGGAAGACGCGGTTGCTCTGGCGGCCCGTATTTTGCAGGAACAGTTGAAGCTGTTCGTTAATTTCGAAGAACCGGAAGAAGACGTCGAAGCCGAAAAGAAAGACGAACTGCCGTTCAACCGCAATTTGTTGCGCAAGGTGGACGAATTGGAATTGTCCGTGCGTTCTGCGAATTGCCTGAAAAACGACAGTATCGTTTATATCGGCGATCTGGTTCAGAAGACGGAAGCGGAAATGCTGCGTACGCCGAATTTCGGCCGCAAGTCTTTGAACGAAATCAAGGAAGTTCTTTCTCAGATGGGATTGCATCTTGGTATGGAAGTGGTCGGTTGGCCGCCTGAAAATATCGAAACGCTGTCCAAAGGATTGGAAGAACCGTTTTAATGAAATTCCCGTCCGGTGGACGGGGCTGCGGCATACGGGGCGTTGCGCGTTCACGGTGGGCGCGTAACGGACGG
>JAJXEL010000193.1 GCA_021639925.1 Alphaproteobacteria bacterium
GCCCTAAAATATGCAAAAGAATATAGTGAAGGTCAAGATGCTTTTCAAAAAATCAGTTGTCCGGTCCGTAAAAAACGCGGAAAAAGAGGCGGTGCGGCCTTTTTTTAAAATGGATTTTTACGGCGGGTTATTATAAATTATAAGGAAAAATTCAGGAGGAAAAACATGATTTGCCGTTTATTGTTTTATTTTCTTTTAACCGCCGCCGCCGTTAACGGAATACCTTCCGCGCGGGCCGAAGAGGGAAATTACAATGCCAATAAAACGGCTGAAGAAGAATTTGATGAAAATGTCCTGGATATTTTTGATATGCCCGAAGAAGGCGATCCGTATTACAGTCAAAAAACGGAAATCCGCAATGAAGACGCTTTTTTAAATGAAATTTTAAAAGACGGGCGGGAAGAAATGTCCGTCGAAATGTTAAACGACGCTTTGGCCGAATATAAAAGCAGGCTGGCGGCCGGAATCAAAGACAGCGAAGCTTTCAATCTGTACCTGGCCGAAAGAAATGACGTATGTACCGGGTGTATCCGTGAAATTGTCAGCAAAGAGTACAGAGAATCTGCGGTAACGGCGGCCGATTCCGAATTATGCCGGTCTGTTTTGCAGTCCGGGAAGTTTGAGGACAGGCAGGATAAAATTACGTTTAAAAACGCAGACGGTTTTATTTATGAATTTGTGACTTTTTACAGCGGTATGGAAAACGTCCCCGAAACGGAAATGAAAGTCCGGCGGGAAAGCGATCCGCCGCGTCAAGCGGTTGTCAAACAAGTGTATTTTCCGATGTGGCAGCTGGATAATATCGGGTATTTCGAACTGAACGGAAAATTATATGCTTCGAACAGCGATTCCGAGGCAAAGCGTTTTTCCATTTTTGAATTTGTTCCGGAACACCTGTTCTTTAAAGACGTTTGTACGATCTCTTCCGATTCCGTTAAATTAATGACAGTGTTCGGGGAACAGGAGCCGGTTTGCGAAAAAGTCGCAAAAAAAGAATACAAAACTTATCCTTTGACAGATATGAAAAATCTGATGAAAGAAAATTATGCGGCGTATCATCAGCAGATGTGCGCCGTTTCCGTGCAGCAGGAAGGCAAAAGCGAGGAAGAACGTCAGGCGTGTATCGCGCGGAAAACCGCCGGCGAATATCTGTTGGCGAAAAATGACAAAGGCGGCGCGGTCGGAAACAAAATTGATTATAACAATGATCAAAACGGCGAATATGTTATCCGGGCTTCATATGATACGCCGCAGTGCCGGTATACGCATCTGCGTATTTATGATCCGGACATTCGTCAGACGCGTTTGATTACAACGGGGCAGGCCGGCGGTATTTATCCGGAAAAAGCCGGCGAAGGCGAATATGCGGTTCCCTGTTCCGGCGGGGCGCAGTCGCTTGTCGCGATCGACGGGGTGAATTATTTATTGACCTCTGACGCCGAAGGGCCGGTCCGGCTGGACGAGATTATTACGGGGCCAAACGGGGAAAACAGTTTAGATCATTATTGTTCTTTTTCTTTGCGGCGGATATATCATTGATAAAAAAACCACCCGGGTACGGGTGGTTTTTTTTATCGGCCGTTTTGTTTATGTTTTAAAAATTCTCCGGCCAGGCGTTTGTCTGTACCCTGTTTTTTCCCGGGAACCGGGGCCGGGCGTTCGGACGAAAAAATCTTTTTGATTTTACGCGCGGCTTTTTCGACTTTGTCGGCAATTTTGGATACGCCCATATAAATCTGCGTCGTAATCGGCAAATTGAACACGCTGGTCAGGGACGCGGCCGGAATATCGGCCGCCTGAGCCGCTTTTTTCGCGAAACGGGCGCAGTTCATCGCTACGGGCCAATGATAAGTCGGCGGATTTTTAATGCTGTCTTCGACAAACTTGACGACATTGTCAAATTGTTCGCGGGACAGTTTGTATGTTTTATGAAAATGATAGCTCGGATCTGATTTTTCCTGATCGAAAACATATCCCGGAACGCCGATTTTTATCTTTGCGGCTTTTTCGGGATCCGGCGTTTTATCCGCCGAAAAGCCGATCTGACGCTGGCCGATAATCTGGTTGTCTTTTTTCATGACCAGATTAAAAAATACGTGGCCGGAATTATTATAAAAGAAATCAAAAATCTTGCCGCGTCTGGGGGCTTCGTATCCCGGCGTCGGCGGCAGAGATTCCGCTTTGTGATATTTGCGGGCAAATTTTTCAAACAGCGGAGAAACTTCCGTCCGCAGGTCGAATTCATAGCTCATTCCCTGTTCATGCGGGATTTTCGCAAAGCTGAGATCAGGGTGTTCGGCCGTTGAATATGTGGGATTATTTTGTCGCGTCATGTGTTTGTTCCAGCCATTCAAATGTACAATAAGCGTCTCGGAGGCGGTCAAGTTTTTGTTCATTCGTCAGGGAAGCGTCTGTTAAAATTTTTTGAGCCCATAAGGGCGGCGCGTCACCGGATAAGACATTTTCCAAACGCATGTCTATGTCTATAAAGGCCATGGCGTCGGCTTGCGTTGAAAAATGATTTGCATGCGCCGCGCGCAGACCGTCGTCAATCAGGTCTTTTATTTCTTCATCATTCAGCGTTTTTGTTTTTTCCGCAAATTCTTCGCGCAGATAAAGCGCCGCATAATGATAAAAACGGTTGTCGCATGCTTTGGTCATTTTTGCCTCGTTCTTTTTATAATCCTGCTTTTCTGC
>JAJXEL010000194.1 GCA_021639925.1 Alphaproteobacteria bacterium
GCAATGCCCGCCCTATCGGCACAGGGACAATAAAGTTTGGCTGTCTTTTGTTTAAGCGGTTTATAATATTTTGTTTATCCCTAATATCCGATACATAAAATTCGTCGGCATGCTTTAAGCCGGCCGCTTTCGGATTGCCGTCAAAAGCGATGACATAAAATCCTTTTTTTTGAGCTGTACAAATTCCGAATATCGATTCTTCTCCCGCACCGACAACCAGTGCGATTTTTTTGTTTTCTCGATTTCTTCTGCGTAAAAAGGAAGAATCCTTTTCAAAATCGTTCAGATTTTCCTTGCTGTCTTTAACCGTTTCAACGGAAATGATTGCATCGGCAGGGAAAATTTCCCGTTTCAGCCGTGCGATATCCAGCTGTCCCGAACCTAAATGCGGGTGGGCGTCATATCGCGACGTCATGTCCGTTATATCGGACAAATGGAACATTGCCGGATTTAACCCGGCCAATTCCCGCAAAAAAGAATAAGGATCTTTGCTCTGTGAATTAGCCGAACAAACAGCATGTCCGACGTCCAAACAAAAGCCGCATTTCGCTGTGTCAATAATCAATTTTAATTCATCATACGTTGCGCCGCGGCAGAAGTTCCCGCCCATACGATTAGGCAGAGCGACAAACGGTTTGTTTTCAATCAAAGCGCGCGGATCGTTTATAGCGGAAAGTTGACGGGCTGTTTCTTCGGCTGTTCCGTCAATCCCGCCGTGAAATATAATGTACTGTGCGTTTAATTCGTCCGAAAAACGTTTTGTTTGATCATAAATTTCCGCATTCCGTTTTTCATGATCTTTTTTTGCCAGATTGAATCCGTGCGCAAAATGGGCGTTGTGCATAATATAGGGCACTTTCAAACGCTTCCATTGCGGTAATGTGTCCAAAGTTTCCGGAACAACATACAGTTCTATGTAGTCGTATACGCCCATATCAAACAGGCGTTCGGCCTCTTTTAAATAAAAGTCCGTATTGGTTGACCACAATTTTAACCCGATTTTATACATTGATTTCTTTCAACCTTTTGACAATTTCAGCCAAATCTTCATCTGTTAAAGCCGGATACAACGGCAGGGAAATGCAATGTTCATAGTAATTTTCCGCTTTGGGAAAATCCCCGTTTTTATATCCGAATTGTGCATAATACGGCTGTGTGTGAACGGGAATATAATGGACCTGTAAATTCAACCCTTTTTCGCGCGCTTTAAAATAAAAGTCGCGGCGGTTGTCGACCAGCACGGGGTACAAATGGAAACAGGCATTTGAAAAATCGCGTTCGATCAAATGCGGCAATCCGAGATTTTTATTATAATAATCAACAATTTCCCGGCGGCGGGATTTAAAAACGTCAAGCCGTTTCAGCTGGCTGATCCCCAAAGCCGCTTGAAAATCCGTCATGCGGTAGTTATAGCCCAGTTCCCGCATTTCATATTCCCAGGTATTTTGCATATCGCCGTCTTTGTGCATGCCGTGCGCCCTGAACGCGCAGAGTTTGTCATACAGTTCTTTGTTGTTCGTCGTAACGGCCCCGCCTTCGCCGGTCGTAATGGTTTTGACAGGGTGAAAAGAAAAAACGGTCATATCGCTGTAAGCGCAGGAACCGACTTTTGTCGTTTTATATTCGGAACCGATAGCATGCGCGGCGTCTTCTATCACAATCAAATTATGTTTTTTGGCGATGTCGGAAATAGCTTCCATATCGCAGGACTGGCCTGCAAAATGAACGGGAATCAATGCCTTCGTTTTTTCAGTGACATGTTTTTCTATTTCCCGCGGATCAATATTGGCCGTTTCAGAATCAATATCGGCGAAGACAGGCGTGGCCCCGACAAAGCAGATACAATTTGCCGATGATAAAAATGTAATCGGGGTCGTAATGGCTTCATCGCCTTTTTTTAATCCGGCGGCCAAAGCGGCAATATGCAGCCCCGCCGTCGCGTTTGATACAGCGACGCAATACTTTGCGCCGGTGTAATCGCAAATCATTTGTTCAAAAGCTTTTACGGCTGGTCCGCAGGTTAAAAAATCAGAAGTTAAAGCTTGACTGACAGCCTCTATATCGTCTCGGTTAATTGTCTGATGACCGTATCCGTATATTTTCATGATTTACTCCTGTTCCTTAAGATTTGTTTCCGAAAAGGCCTGTAACATATCGCGCGCCGTTTCTTTAGCGTCCCAGGTTAATCGTTTCCTGCCGTTGCCGTAAATGTTCGTTTTTGCCCACAACAGCAAAAAATCATATAAGTGTTCTTTAATAAAAGCCTGTTCCTTTTGCGGTTTATATTTAAAATGTTTATCCTGAAAAAATTGTCTTAAATATGTTGTGACGCACATTAAAAAAGGACCGTTCATCCAACCGACGGGAAGCGGATTGAACGAAGCGTCAATATAAGTCGTATCCATGTCTTTCATTTGGCTCAGCGTATTTTGGATTTGACAGGCATGCCGAGAACGATTCAAAACGGTCAGTTTGTTTTTATCTTTCATCCACCAGATTTGATGAGCGTTTGTCCCGCTTTGAGCAACCAGGTCTTCGCACAGGCTTAATATTTTTACAACGTCTGTAACGGAAATTCGTTCGGGATTGACAAGTTTATACCCGTTCTTTTTAAAGATTTTTCCGATATGCAGATCGCTGAACCGCGGTGTTCCCTGCGATGTAAAGGCCGGATCTTTCAATAAATAGAT
>JAJXEL010000046.1:0-650 GCA_021639925.1 Alphaproteobacteria bacterium
CAGGCGGAACAAGTATGGAAAAACAGTTGATTTATATGGATAACGCGGCGACGGCTTTTCCAAAGGCTTTTGGCGTTGCCGAAGCCTGCGCCCGTTATTTGACGCAGACGGGCGTCAACGTTGCGCGCGGCGGTTACGCTCTGGCTTACGAAGTCGGCGATATTGTTTTAAAAACGCGTGAAAAAATCGCCGCCCTGACCGGGGTGAAGGATCCGCGCCGCGTCATTTTTACGGCCGGGGCGACGATGTCGCTGAATATGCTGGTCAAAGGTTTGCTGCGCCCCGGGGACAAAGTTTTGGTTTCTTCGCTGGAACATAACGCCGTGATGCGTCCTTTGCGCCGGACGGGGGCAGATTTTTACCGGATCAAATCGTCGGATACGGGAATTTTTGATTTTAATGATTTCAGGAAAAACCTGCCAGGCGCAAAAGCGGTTGTTTTAACGCACGCTTCGAATGTCTGCGGGACGATTCAGCCGGTTGAAGCGGCGGCGGAAGAATGCCGCAAGACGGGATCTTTTGTCTTGATCGACGCGGCGCAAACGGCCGGGATTGAAAAAATCGATTTTGACTGCTGCGGGTTTGACGGGCTGGCTTTTTCCGCGCACAAAGGGCTGATGGCCGCGCCGGGGCTGGGCGGGCTGTTGTTG
>JAJXEL010000046.1:660-14063 GCA_021639925.1 Alphaproteobacteria bacterium
CGGAAATCCTGGATCCGCTGATCGCCGGGGGGACGGGCAGCATTTCCGATACGGAAAATATCCCTTCTTTTTTGCCCGACAAATTTGAACCCGGAACGCCGAACCTTTGCGGCATTTATGCGTTAAACGCCGCGCTGGATTTTATTACAACGCGCGATATCAAATCGAAAATCGCGGCGGATACGGCTTTTTTGCTGGACGGATTAAGAGGGCTTAAAAAACTGCGTCTGGCCGGATTGGATACGAACGAAGGGCGCACGGGCGTCATTTCCGTTGATTTTTTGGGAAAAGACAATGCCGACGCGGCGTTTTTTCTGGAATCCGAATTTGGCATTATGACGCGCTGCGGCATGCACTGCGCCCCGAACGCGCATAAAACGCTGGGGACTTTTCCGCAGGGAACCGTCAGATTTTCTCCCGGTTTCTTTACGACAAAACAAGAACTGGAAACGGTTCTGGCCGCTGTCAGGGAATTTTTGAAATGAACCTGCATTCCCTGTTATTCGGATCATATTGTCCGCGCCTGATTTCGGTCGTCGGCGGCGGCGGAAAAACCAGCGTTTTGCGTACGCTGGCGGCTGAATATTGCGCGCGGGGATTGAAAACTGCCGTAACGACGACGACGAAAATGAAACACCCGGAACCGCGTTCTTTGCTGGCCTGGCGGGTCTGCGACATTCGTCAAAAGCTGGATACGCAGGGGTTTGTCGTTGCCGGCCGTCCGTTTGACGAACGCAAAATCGGCATGCTTGACCCGTCCGTTATGGAACAGACGTTGAAACTGGCCGACGTCGTGATTAACGAAGCCGACGGCGCCAAAATGAAACCGTTAAAGGCGCCGATCGCCAGCGAACCCGTTTTGCCGCTTCAGACGGATATTGTCGTGATTGTCGCCGGCCTGGATTGTATCGGCAAAAAGTTGAAAGATACCTGCTTTCGCGTGGAAGAGGTCATGGATATTTTAAAAACCGATAATGAAAATAAACGGATCACGCCGCGCGACGTGACTAAAATTATTCAAAAGGGATATTTGGAAAAAACGCCGTTTCCGTGCGTCGTTTTGTTAAACAAGGCTGACGGCGATCCGGTTCGTTTAAGGGCGGCGGAACGGATTTCCTTTTATTTAAAAGGGATTAAGTGCGAAACGGTATCGTTATTTCCCGCGCCGAAGATTTTTTAAAGCGCGATTTCACCGAAATATAACACGGTTTTGTTCGGATATTTCAGCCGTCCGTCTGCCTGACAGCGTTCGAACAGTTCTGTTAATTTTGAAACAAAAGGCGCGTACCCGGCGTCGGTTTCGTCCGGTGCGGCGGAAGAAGACAGCAGTTTGAAAATAAAAGTTTCCCGGTCCAGCGTCAGATCGTTGGCAAATTCCGATCGTTCAAACGTGTCCAGAAACCTTTCCGCCGGCTTGAAAAAGTAATCTTCAACGCTGTAATCGGATTCTTCTTTGGTCTGGTTGTCCGTAGAGGTGTATTTTTTTAAAATTTCACCCAAATCTTTGAAAAAATCCGAACCGAAAACTTCAACATTCCAGATTAAAACGATTTTTCCGCCGGGAACCAAGATCCGGCGACATTCGCGTTTGAAAGCTTCTTTGTCAAACCAGTGAAAAGCCTGCGCGGCGGAAATAAAGTCCATGCTGCAATCGGGCAGGGGGATTTTTTCCGCGGCGCCGCAAACGGCGTGAAACAAAGGAAAACGCGACAAGCTGTCAACGGCTTTGGCGCGCATGGCGTCGTCAGGTTCGACGGCGAAAACTTCCGCGCCCGTTGTCAGCAAAGCCTGCGAAAATAATCCCGTTCCCGCGCCGATATCGGCGACCTTCGCGCCGGAGCCGATCCCTTTTTGTTTTAAAAACGCCCAAGCTTCCTGCGGGTATCCGGGACGGCCTTTGGCATAGGCGCAGGCTTTGGCCGCAAAGGGGGATTTTTTTTGATTCATGAACTTTCCTTTCGTTGCACCGGACAGCATATCATAAAAGAAACCGGGAGTCTTCCATTGACGCGCGGCGTTTATCGCGCTATACGAAAGATAACTTTTAACCAGGAGGATAAAATGGCCGATTGCAATCATGACTGTGCCAACTGCAGCGCCAACTGCGGCGAAAGAAAAGAAATACAAAAGGACAAGCCCAACGAATTAAGCAAAATCAAAAAAGTCATCGGGATTGTCAGCGGCAAAGGCGGCGTGGGGAAGTCTCTGGTCACGTCGATGCTGGCGGTGGCGCTGAACCGCCGCGGGCTGAAAACAGCCGTTTTGGACGCGGATATTACCGGCCCGTCAATTCCTAAGGCTTTCGGCGTAACGCAAAAAGCGTTCGGCAACGAACTGGGAATTATGCCGGCCGTGACGGAAACCGGCATTGAAATGATGTCGGTCAATTTGTTGTTGGAAAACGACAGCGACCCCGTATTGTGGCGCGGACCGATTATCGGCGGCACCGTGCGCCAGTTCTGGACAGAGGTCGTCTGGAACGATGTTGACGTGATGTTCGTCGATATGCCGCCGGGAACGGGGGACGTTCCGCTGACGGTGTTTCAGTCTTTGCCCGTTGACGGGATTATTGTCGTGACTTCGCCGCAGGAACTGGTGTCGATGATTGTCGGTAAAGCCGTTAAAATGGCCAAGATGATGAATATCCCGATTTTGGGGCTGGTCGAAAACATGTCGTATTTCAAATGCCCCGATTGCGGCAAAGAGCTGGAAGTGTTCGGTAAATCGCGCGTAACGGAAACGGCGGCGGAATTCGGCATAGAAACGACCGCCCGTCTGCCGGTTGATCCGGCTGTTGCCGCGGCCTGCGATCAGGGCAGGGTTGAACAGGTGAATACGGACGGGTTAAAACCGATTGCGGACATGCTGGAAAAGATGATTAAGTAAGCATAGTTATGAAAAAGCCCCTCGTAAGAGGGGCTTTTTGCTGTTTTATTTGTTAAAACGTATATTTAACGCCGATGGACGCTTCGGACAAATCGTCGACAACGTCGTCGGATCCGTTGTCCAGCTTGACATAACGTCCCGTAACGTTTAAGGACCAGTTGTCGGTTAAACGGAATTCGGCGCCGACGCCAAATCTGAAACCGGTATTTTTTTCATCTTCTTTTTCAGACAGACTCTGCCCTGTGACTAATTCCGTAATTGCCAGCGTTTCTTTGAATTTATACCGCGCCAGCCCGATTGCCCCGAAAACGGTCAGCCGGTCGACGCTGGTCGGCAGATACCCTTTTAAGTCAATTCCGAAAGCGTCAAATTTGACTTTGGATTTAATGGCAATGGGCGTGCCTGTCGCGATTAAATAATAGCCGTTATTGGTTTTGTCTTCGCTGCCGGATTTTTGATAAAAAGCTTCGGCGGAAAAATAACGGCTGAACTGAACGCCGCCATTGATGGTAAAGGAATTAAGTTTGTCTTCAACGAATTCCATGCCTTCGCTGTCGCCGTCAAATTCACTGTAACTAACGGAAAGCCCCGCAAACGGCTTGATTTCGGCAGCGCCCGCATTCGTGCAGAATAAAACGGTTAATGCCGTGGGAATTAAAAATAATTTTTTCATACCAGGAACACCCTTTTGTGATTATTACAAAGCTAAACAAAAACCCACCGGGTTCGGTGGGCGGATGTTCGAAAACCGTACTCAGATAAAGACGGCTTGGCTTATTGAGCACGAAGCCTTATTCGCCAACATCCGCCCAAAGGACAGATATTGGCGTATAGTTTTTTAGTCGCCATACACAATGCGACTATCCGAGTAAGGGTTTTCGACGCCCTGCGTTTGTTTTTTCAAACGCAAAAGCAGTCTAACCAAAAGAGGTATAAAGTGCAAGGAAATAATGTCCTCTTATTTCCGTTTTCGGAAATGGAATGGCAGTGGAGGCAAAAGAAGATTTTATGTTGTCGGAACTTACCAAAAAACAAACCTCCCTTTTTAGGGGGAGGGTAGGTCCAGAGGGACTTGTTCTCGCTTCGTAAGCCTTGCCTTTCGGCGCGGCAACTACGCTTCGGTCACTCGGTTTGTTGCCGTTTTTCTGCCGGCGGCTTTCACCGCCATTGAAAAACGGACAAACTCTCGCCTTCAGATAAAAAACAGTTCGCCGGACTGTTTTTTACCCTCAGCCCCCTCCGGTCGGGGGTTCATTCTTTACAGAATTTACCAAATAAAAAAGAGGTACTTTATGTATGTCCAGAGGGACTTGTTCTCGCTCCGTAGGCCTTGCCTTTCGGCGCGGCAACTACGCTTCGGTCACTCGGTTTGTTGCCGTTTTTCTGCCGGCGGCTTTCACCGCCATTGAAAAACGGACAAACTCTCGCCTTCAGATAAAAAACAGTTCGCCGGACTGTTTTTTACCCTCAGCCCCCTCCGGTCGGGGGTTCATTCTTTACAGAATTTACCAAATAAAAAAGAGGTACATAAAGTACCTCTTTTTTATTTGGTAGGTCCAGAGGGACTTGAACCCCCGACCAAGGCGTTATGAGCGCCCCGCTCTAACCAACTGAGCTATGGACCCACTTGCTAAAATAGCAATCTTTTTACTTTTTTCAACATAAAAAATTTTTGATTTTAAGAAACTGCTTCTTACTGCGTAAACCTTATCTGACAGCGCGGGAACTGCGCTTCGTCATCGTCTTTGAAAAACATGGAATGATAAAAAAAATCAACAGGAAAGATTAAAAAAAAGAACCCGTACAAACGACGGGTTCCTTTCTTTTCTTAACCGTTATCCAAAAACGACCGCAGCTTTCTTGAACGGCTCGGGTGTTTTAATTTACGCAACGCTTTGGCTTCAATCTGCCGGATACGTTCGCGGGTCACGGAAAACTGCTGGCCGACTTCTTCTAAAGTATGGTCCGTATTCATACCGATTCCGAAACGCATTCTTAAAACGCGTTCTTCACGCGGCGTCAGGCTGGACAATACCGCCGTGCACGTCGCGCGCAGGTTTGTCTGAATGGCCGCGTCCAACGGCTGGACAACGTTTCTGTCTTCGATAAAATCGCCTAAATGGCTGTCTTCTTCGTCGCCGACCGGCGTTTCCAAAGAAATCGGTTCCTTGGCAATTTTTAAGACTTTACGCACTTTTTCCAAAGGCATTGTCAGCTTTTCCGCCAATTCTTCCGGCGTCGGTTCGCGCCCGATTTCATGCAGCATCTGACGGCTGGTCCGCACCAGTTTGTTGATCGTTTCGATCATATGTACCGGAATACGGATCGTACGCGCCTGATCCGCGATGGAACGCGTGATCGCCTGGCGGATCCACCAGGTCGCGTACGTTGAAAACTTATACCCGCGGCGGTATTCGAATTTATCCACCGCTTTCATCAAGCCGATGTTGCCTTCCTGGATTAAATCCAAAAACTGCAATCCGCGGTTCGTGTATTTTTTGGCAATCGAAATAACCAAACGCAGGTTGGCTTCGATCATTTCCTTTTTCGCGCGGCTGGATTCCTGTTCGCCCTTTTTGACCATAGAACAAATCCGGCGGTATTCGAAAATCGGCATGCCGATTTCTTCGGCCATGGAAGAAACCGCATTCTGAATATCGGATATTTCATGAGCATATTTTTCCGTAAATGTTTTCCATGCCTTGCCGGTCGTTTTTTGAATCCAGTTTGAATCGAATTCGGATTCTTTATACGCTTCCAGGAAATCTTCGCGTTTAATGCGGCAGCTGATCGCCATACGCAGCATTTTGCCTTCCAGAGTCATTAAACGTTTATTGTATTCGTTCAGTTGGTCAACCAGCATTTCAATACGGGCGGGGTTCAGCTGAACGCCTTCCATTAACGAAACCAGTTCCTGTTTGATTTTTTCGAATTTCTTTTCGGTTGCGGCGGGAACGGGTTTGGCCGTTCTGATACAGGCCAGACGCTGATCCTGGACTTTTTTCAGCTTCTGATGCATGGATAAAATCTGGTCGAATTGTTCCAGCACCTGCGGCATCAAAGACTGTTCCATCTGCGCCAGAGAAACGGACGGAGAATCGTCTTCCCCCGCGTCTTCTTCGTCGCCGGTGTCTTCTTCAGAGGTTTCTTCTTCCTCTTCTTCCGCGTCGTCTTCGTATTCTTCGCCGTCTTCTTCGTCGTCTATGTCGGAATCTTCGGATTCATCATATTCTTCGTCAGATTCTTCTTCGTCGTATTCTTCATAGTCTTCTTCTTCGTCCTTTTCCGCGGCGTTATCCGGCACGGCCTGGACGACAGAACTTTCTTCGGCCATGACGGCGGCCGAAGGCAGAGAAGTTGCCAAAGACAAAGCCGGTGCGTCTTCGTCCGATCCGTAAGTCGCGTCCAGATCAATAATGTCGCGCAGCAGCATTTTCCCGGAAATCAAAGCGTTGTGCCAGCCGCTTAACGCCTTGATCGTCAAAGCGCTTTCGCATAAACCGCCGATCATTAAATCGCGTCCGGCTTCGATCCGTTTGGCGATGGCTATTTCGCCTTCGCGGGACAACAGCTCGACCGCCCCCATTTCGCGCAGGTACATGCGCACGGGGTCGTCCGTGCGGCTGACTTCGGTTTCGTCAAGTTTAAAACCGTCGTCTTCTTCGCTTTCGGCCGGTTCTTCTTCGGCTTCGTCGTTTTCGATCAGGTTAATTCCCATATCGGAAATCATCGCCATAACGTCTTCGATTTGTTCGGACGATTCCTTTTCGGGCGGCAAAGCGCCGTTTAATTCGTCAACGGTAATGTATCCGCGACTTTTTCCTTTGTTCAACAGCTTTTTAAGAGAAGCGCTGAGAGAATCCAACAAAGCGTCTTCTGTATTGTCTGTCGGATTGATTTCTTCATCGGCACTGGAAGTAGTCATATAAAATAGCCTTTACCTCTGTTGCGAAAAAACGCACGCAAAACACCTCCGGAAATACTCCGGTCAATTCTGCACTTTTTATGTTTTTGCCAAAGATTTGTCAACAAATAAATAAGAAGGACAGGCTGTTTATGCAAGATCCTTTTCTTCTTTCAGCAGATTTTGGTATTTTTCCCATAATTGTCCGGCTTCGTCTTCGCCGGCTGCGGCGATTTTTTCGGCCAAAGCCTGCAATTCGGAACGCAGCGCTTTTTTACGCATGCCGGATAACAGCAAAACGATACCTTCGCGCGCTTCCTGCGGCAAAGGATTCTTTCTGTTCAGCATTTCCAGTTCGGCCGACAAAAGGTCGTAAATGCCGGCCTGCGCGGTTGTATGCAGATGCTCTTTTAACCGTTCGGCCGTTATGTCCGGGTCGGCGGCCAGAGCTTCCACAAGGTTTTCCAGAATTTCATCAAACCGGGGAATCGGCGTTTTCCATTCTGCCAGGTCTTCCAGAAAATCGGCGGCGACGTCGGGATACAGCAGCAAATACGCCAGCAGCATACGGGTTTCGTCTCGATCCGGCAGCAGGGAAGGGTGGCTGATCCCGGGGACGGCGGCGCGTTTTGAATACGGCCTGCGCGGCAGGAAAGAACCGTCGGCATTGTTTTTATAAGGAGAAGTTATTTCCCATAAAGCGGTTTTAAATTCCTGCCGGTAAAAATTTTTAACGGCGGGATCTTTGATTTTTTCCAGACATTCTTCAATGTCTTTGCCCAGTCCCGCCTTGCGTTCCGGCGTGTCCAAAGACCGGTTTGCCAGCAGCATCTGCCACAGCTGTTTAAACAAAGGCCTGTATTGTGTCTGCAAAAAATTTTCAAACGAAGATTTGCCGTGTTCTTTGATATATTCGTCCGGATCCAGATCGTCGGGCAGGGTAATAAAACGCAGGGAATACCCCGGTTTTAACAAAGGCAGCACTCTGTCCGCCGCCCGCGAAGCCGCGCGCTGCCCCGCGCCGTCGCCGTCAAAACAGCATAAAGGTTCGGGCGCATACCGCCACAACAGCTGTATCTGGCGTTCCGTCATCGCCGTACCCAAAGGCGCGACCGCCCGCGTAATTCCCGCCGCGGCCATGGCAATCACGTCCATATAACCTTCGACGACGATGATTTCCTGCATTTTCCGCGCCTGTTCGCCCGACAGGTGCAAGGCGTACAGATTGTCGCCTTTGGAAAAAACGGGCGTGTCGGGGGAATTCAGATACTTCGGTTCGCCGTCGTCCAGAACCCGCCCGCCGAACGCGATTATTTTTCCGCGCCTGTCCGCAATCGGAAACATGACCCGGTTTCTGAAATAATCGTACGGCGATTCGCCGTTGTCCGGGCGGATCAGCAATCCGGCTTCGATTAAAACGTTTTCGTCAAATCCCGCGCGGGCCATATACGCTTTCAACGCGTTCCCGGGGGGTGAAAAACCCAGCCGGAACCGTTTGATGATTTCTTCGTTTAACCCGCGGCGCTGCAAATAATACAGCCCCGGCCGGCCGGCCGGCTTTTGCAGTTGTTCTTCAAAAAATTTACAAGCGGCTTCCAGCGCTTCGGACAAGCCGGTTTTTTTGCGTTCGCGTTCATAGTCCTGCGGCGAAGCCTGCGGCATTTCCATACCGGCCTGTCGCGCCAGGTATTCAACCGATTCAAGAAACGTCATTCCCAGAATTTTCTGAACGAAATCAAATACGTTTCCATGCGCGCCGCACCCGAAACAATGATAATAATCCCTTTCGTCGCTGACGGAAAAAGAAGCGGTTTTTTCATGATGAAACGGGCAGCACCCCCAATATTCGCTGCCGCGCCGTTTCAGTTTGACGGTCTGGCCGACGACGCCGACAATTGACGTGCGGTTGCGGACTTCCTGAATAAAGGAGGGAGGAACAATCGGCATTTGTTTTTTATTTTGCGGCCAGAATTGTTTTGACGATAACCGACGCCTGGCCGAAATCCATCTGGCCGGCAAAGCGTTCGCGCAAAGCCGCCATGACTTTGCCCATGTCTTTTAATCCCGCCGCGCCGGTCGTTTTGATAACGTCTTCGACGGCGGCCTTTGTCTGCGCTTCGTCCATCTGTTTGGGCAGGAAAGACTGGATAATGTCGATTTCGCTTTGTTCGCTGTCGACCAGATCCTGTCTGCCGCCTTTGGCGTACAAAGCGACGCTGTCTTTACGCTGTTTGATCATGGACTGCAGCAGCTGCAAAATGTCGTCGTTGGTGATAACGCCGTCTTTGCTGGTGCCGCGCGAAGCGATGTCGCGGTCTTTGATCGCCGCCAAAATCAGGCGGATTGTTGAAATTTTATGGGTGTCTTTTTCCATCATCGCCGTTTTCAAAGCGGCCTTTAACTGTTCGCGCAGCATGAAAATACTCCTTAAGTTTAAGATCCTGCGTATTAAATCTTTTGCCATAAAACACCGTTTTTTCTTTTTTGGCAAGCTGATGTTTTTGATAACGCTTGAAGAAAAAAAACAAGCCCTGTATGATATCAGTCGCGATAAAAAAGCTTTTTCGGCTAAATAGCTTAAAGAGTTGTTTTTTTGTTGTTTTTAAAAAGGAATTGACCAAATGCAAAAAGTGCCTATGACGAAAAAAGGGGCTGAACGCCTGCAAAAAGAATTAAAAAATTTAAAGGTTGTCGAACGTCCGGCGATTATTGCGGCGATTGCGGAAGCGCGGGCGCACGGCGATTTGTCTGAAAACGCGGAATATCATGCCGCCCGTGAAAAACAAAGCTTTATCGAAGGGCGTATTCAGGAACTGGAATACGCGGTTTCCTGCGCCGAAGTTATTGATACCGCCGCGCTTAAAGGCGACAAAGTCGTTTTCGGGGCCACCGTTTTGCTGATGGACGAAGATACCGAAGTCGAACAGACCTACCAGATTGTCGGACAGTACGAAGCCGATCTGGAACACGGTCTGTTTTCCATTCAGTCGCCGCTGGCCCGCGCGCTGATCGGGAAATCCGTCGGCGACAGCGTCGAAGTCGCTTCGCCCAAAGGCGGCAAGTCTTATGAAATTTTAAATGTGGAATACGTTTAGCCGATGAAGTCAGAAACAAAAGAACTGGTTGCCGGGGCGCTGACATTTTTCGCGGCGGTCGTTGTTTTTTACCTGATCGGGGCGACGTCCGCCATACGCGGCGTATCCGATACATATACGTTGTCCGCACGTTTTAACCAGACCGAAGGCCTGATCGCCGGCAGCGACGTCCGCCTGGCGGGAATCAAGGTCGGCCGGGTCGTTTCGCAGAAACTGGACGATTATTACGGCGTTGTGGTAACCTTTTCTTTGCCAAAGGATATTCGGCTGCCCGAAGACAGCGGCGCCGCCGTCCAGTCGTCCGGCTTGATCGGGACAAAGTATATCGAACTGCAGCCCGGCGGGGCCGAAGACATGCTGCAAGAGGGTGGATTTATTGAATTTACGCAGGATTCGCCCAACCTGCAAAATCTGCTGGACAAAGTGATTTCAATGGCCAAAGCCAACCGCAAAAAAACAAAGGTCAATAATTTGACAGAGGTTAAAAAATGAAAAAAAGCCCGATTGAAACGGTATTAGGAATTCTGGTTATTCTGGTAGCGGTTTTTTTTGTTCATTTCGCCGCGAACAAAATCGACGCGCGCCCGCAGCAGGGATATGAATTAACCGCGGTGTTCACCCGGTCCGGAGGATTGGAAAGCGGCAACGATATCCGCATCAGCGGGATCAAGGTCGGTTCTGTCGTCGGACTGGATTTAACGCCGGATTATACGGCAAAAGTGACAATGAATATCCGCCAAGACGTTCGGCTGCCTTCTGATACGACGGCCGTCGTGACGGCGGACGGTCTGATGGGCGGCACGTTTGTCCAGCTGGAACCCGGAAAATCAAAGGATATTTTAAAAGGCGGCGATAAAATCGTTAAAACAAAGGATTTCCGTTCATTGGAAGACATGGTTGGCGAAGTCATTTTTTTAGCTACGGGAAAAGAAGATTAAACGCATGAAAAAAACATTTCTGACAATCGGTTTGGCCGGTCTTTTATCCTTTTCGTTTTCTTCCGTACGGGCGGAAGACATTTCTTACGGGCAGGTCGTTCTGCGCGGGCTGGACAAGATTACGGGCCGTTTAAGCACAATGACGGTGAACGTCGGCGAAAAAACGACGTTCGGCGCTTTGGATATTTACGCGCGCGTCTGTTATGCGCACCCGCCCGAAGAAACGCCCGAAAACGCCGCTTTTTTAGATATTGTCGAAAAAAAAGAAGAAGGACAGCTGAAACTGTTTTCAGGCTGGATGTTTTCTTCCTCGCCGGCTTTGTCGGCAATGGATCACGCCGTCTATGACGTATGGGTCATTAAATGTCAGGGCGATCAGGTTCCCCCGCCCGCGCCGGAACCGTTGGTTTTGGAAAATCCGATTGAGGTCAAGCCCGTTCAGCCGAAATTGAAAATTATCTGGGACGAAGAAAAACAGGCTGTTGAAAATGCTCCGTCCGCCGCGCAGGAAAAACCGGTTGATCCCGAAAATACGGATTCGGAAATGACGCCCGTTTCCGCGCAGGACGTTCAGGAAACGGAATCAATCGTTATTCATGTTGAACAGCCTCAACAAGAACAAAATCGGCCGACGGTTATTTTTGGGCAAGAAGGAAAAGATGTTGATCCTAATGCCGGACAAAATCAGGAATTCAGATTGATTCCGATTGAAGAAACACCTTCTGAAGAAGAAATTTTGCCTGAAAACGCAAATGAAGAAGGCGTTGTCTTTGAAGATAATTTTGAAGAAATGACACAGGATTCAAATTCAGATATGATTTCGCATCCAAATCCGAATGTGCAGACCATGTCAGAGCCAAATACTCAAATATCTTCCGAAATTGAGATTGTTCCGACTCAACAGGATTTTATAGGGCCGGAGAAAATAACAGAGGAAAAACAACAAGAAGAAAAAACGTTGTTTTCCGAAGAATCTGAAACAATGGAAAAAGCGATTTTTTCAACGGATGAAGATTTTGAAGAATAAGTCATTGTAAAAAAAGCCCCCCGATAATGTCTCGGGGGGATTTCTTTATCAGGTTGTCAGATTAGTAACTCGGCTTGCAAGAACCTTCCCATGAACTGTAATAAGTGCCGCTGGTATAGGTTCCCGATTTTTTCGAGTTGTCGCAGAATTTAACCGTACCTCCGATATTCAGTTCATTCCCTGTCAACTTCTGGTGCTGATATCCGGGAGAGGCGTTCCAGTTTTTAGTTCCGTATACCTGAGCGTTTCCGTAAATGGATACAGTCCCGTCTATATAAATTTGAGATGTGGATTTGATTTTTGCCGAGTCATATACTTTGACGTTCCCCCATAAACGAACATCTTGTCCGTAAATGCGAGCGTTGCCATAGACTTGAACGTTTTCATGAATTTCACAACCGGTAACAATCGCGTTGCCGTATAACTTCCCTCCAGACATCAAGCAACCGTTTTGTTGTGCGTTCCCGTAAATTTGAGCATGAGAACTTGTTGATCCGGCAGAAACGGTCGCGGAACCGAAAACTTCTGCATTGGAAACGGATCCGCCGGTTATCTTGGCATTTTCATAGATATATGCCCCATATGACACGCTACCTCCTGACACGACGGCTTGATCTGTTACCCAAGCTCCCGAAACTTTACCATCCCCATAGACTTTGGCAGTTCCTCCGACCCAACCTTTATCAGATTTTGATGTACTCAAGTTGGATTCTTTTTCGATATAACCACCCAAATCTCCCTTTTTGACGGAAAGCGAAACGCTATCATATTTAAAAGCAATATCTTGCATTGCTTTAATTCGATACAATGTTTTACCCGCATAAGAAATACTTTGATCATACATCATGATGTACTTCTTATTTGATGTGCATTCGCAGTTGCTGATCGTCCAATCGGATTCTTTTCCGCCAAATTCTTCAACACACATGTCTGTCGTCGGGCATAATAATTTGCATGTACCGTCGGATTGTAATTCACTGGTGCTGTCACATTGTAAACATTTGCCTGTTGTATAATCACAGTCCTCGCAATATTCGGAACATTCTTTTTTAACATAACAAATGTTGTTTTTTAAAATGTAATCTTGTTGACAAGACAGACATGTTGATCCATTTGAACAGCTGGTGCATTTATCATTTATGTCTGTACAGGGCAAACATTGGATACCGCTTTTGTAATATCCGGTTTTACAGATAAAGCTAACTCCGTCATTACATGTCGCGTTTGCCGGACAGGACAGACATTTGTTGTTGTAAATAAATTTTCCTGCGGGGCAGCGCGAACAGATACCATTGTTTCTGTCGCAAAATCCGCTAACGCAATCCGGATCGCAGTTTTTCAATAATTCGGTATTTGCGTTTAGTGTGTTCATATTATTGAAAGAAGAAGTTTTTCCTCGACCGATCTTTACTGCTTTTGCAACGACAAAAGATCCCTGTTCATTTAAAAGAGTTTGACACAGACCTGTTAACGGTGGAACCGTAATCAAAACTCCGATTAAAAAGAATAATTTTTTCATGGTGTCCTCCTTATGTTTAGAGTTTATCCTTTAT
>JAJXEL010000047.1 GCA_021639925.1 Alphaproteobacteria bacterium
GTCTACAGTCAACCGGCAATTTCAGGCAGATTAAGTTATTTACGCCGCTGGAACTGACCATCAATCCCGATCAGAATGATCCGTTTTTAAGATCGGACGGCGGCAAATTGTTCTTTACGCTGCCGATATCGGCGTTTTCAACTCAGGTATTCATTGCCGACAATGTTTCCAGCACGCAGATCGCAACGGCGATCAACGGGTTAAAAGCGCGCGTTCAATACAATATCTTTTCCGGCGGGTATTCCGGTGACGCAACGTTTGTCCAGTCCGGCTTTGCCAGCAAAGACATAAAAATGACGGGTATCCAGGGCATTGTTTCCTTTACCAGCCAAACTTTGCCCGACGTCCGGCTGCGCGTTGCAAAAGCAGCCCTGACCCGGCCGGATATCATGCCTGAATTTTCGGCGGATCTGCGTTTCCGCCCGATGAGCCAGGCCGAATTCGGCGTGGATTCGACATTGTCGATTCAAAACGGTCTGGTAACGGCAACGATCAACGGGTCTTATACGCTGCCCGCGCATGAATGGAACATGTATGTTGTCGTTCCGAAATTTATCCTTTCGGAATCGGGACTGCATTTGGAAAACGTCATGCCGTTTATGCTGAACCACCTGCCCGCGTCGACATTCGGCGGCCTGGCGGCCAAAGGACGGCTGACGATCAAAGGCGGAAAAATCGCAGGTCCGATCGACGTTTTAATGGAAAATATCGAAACGACATGGAACGGCATAGGAATTGAAGCCTTAAACGGCGTATTGACACTGTCTTCCGTATCCCCGATGGCGACGCCGGAAAACCAGCAGCTGTTTATCGGAACGCTGAATGTGGGCATTCCGTTTCAAAACGCTTTGTTTAACTTCCGTATTCAGGCTAACCGCGGAATCGAAGTGGCTAATGCGCGCATGAAATACGCCAACGGTCAGTTTAAAACGATCAAATCATTCTTTATTCCTTATGAAGGCCAGACGTCTCAGATTTTGTTCGAAGGCAGCGGCATTGACTTGTCTTCCGTCACCAATAATCTGAAATCGTCCGCGTTGCGGGTCGACGGCGTGATGAATTCCGAATGGGTATTGTCGTACGCGGATAAAAAACTGAATATCAACAGCGCCAAATTTACTTCGAAACTGCCCGGCACGCTGCATTTTTCGCCTTCCGAAGAGCTTGGCAAACAAATGGATCCGCAGATGCTGGCCTTTTTAAAGGACGTGATCGTAAAAAATATGACGGTTACAGCCAAAGGCCAGATAGACGGCCAGGTGAATTTTGATGTATCTATAGAAGGACATTCGCCGTTGGAAACAGAAGCCAACGATCAGGACGTTTCTTTTGATTTCAAAGGCAGCTTTAAAAACTTCCTGAAACAGGAAGGCGGGCTGCTTGAAATCCCGTCGGACATTCTGCTTTCGCTGCAGGAATTTACGAAAAAATAAAGGGGAGGCCGCATGAAATTCGGGGAATTTCCTGTTTATGACGCGTTGGGAATTGAACTGACTCACCCGGTCAAATGTCAGGAAAAAACCCTGAAAAAAGGTCATATCTTAACTTCTTCGGATATCGGACAGCTGCAGTATGCCGGTATAAAAACCGTTATCGGCGTTCAGTTTTCCTCCGACGATATTCACCCCGAAACGGCGGCAGATATTTTGTTAAAAACCATGGCCGGCGATTATCTGCGTTATACGACGCCCGATGAAAACGGCTACAGCGAAATTTTTGCCGATATTGACGGCGTTTTTATTTCCGACCGGGAAAGGCTGAACCGCTTTAACGCGCACAGCGAAAACATTTCCCTGATGACGGTCCAGCCTTATTTGCCCGTATACAAAGGACAGTTCGTGGCTAACCTGCGTTTGTTCGGGCCGGCGGTAACGGCGGAAACGTTAAACGAAGCCGTCACAAAAATTTCAGGAACCGGCCCGTTGTTAAAAGTGGCGCCGTATGCGTTCTGCAAAATCGGATTTATCCGGACGATCGCGGACAAAAGCCATATACGGCCGCAAGATACCGCAGAACTGGAAAAACGTTTCGGAGCGTATGGTTTTGACGTTGTTTACCATGATTTGTGCGAACATAGTTCCGCGCAGGTGGAAAAATCCGTCCGCGACGCCATTGACGCGCAGGCGGAAATTGTTTTGGTGGAAAGCCCCTTTCCGCCTTTGCACCGCGACGACGTCGTGCCTAAGGGGTTCAAAGAAGCCGCCGGCGACATTGACCGTCTGGGCTGGCCGATGGACACCGGAGTTTCTTTGGTCATCGGCCATAAAAACGACGTAAAATTGCTGGGATATTGCGCCGCGGATACGGACCGGCCGGCTTTTGACATGCTGATGCGTTTTCTGGCGACGAAATCTTTGCCGGACGCAAGCGTTTTTCCTTCTCTGGCTCTGGGTATTTCTCTGGAACGCATGGCCAAAAGAATAACGCCGCAGCAAACGGAAAAATCCATTAACGTCGGAGCCGTATCGGACAGTGAAAAAATCGCCGTCGTCATTTTGGCCGCCGGATCGTCCCGGCGCATGATCGGTTCCAACAAACTGCTGGAACCGTTAAACGGCCTGCCGATGATCGAACATGTTGTTCGTTCGGCTTTGTCGTCACAAGCCGATTATGTCGCCGTCGTTACGGGGCACGACGCCAAGTTTATTGAAAAACGGCTGGAAAAATACGACGTCAAGATTGCGCGCAACCCCGATTACGTTTCAGGGGTTCTGGGATCAATCCGCCTGGGGCTGGCCGTTTTGCCGCCCGACATTGCCGGCGCCGTCGTTTTACCCGCCGACATGCCCGCGTTTACCGAAGAATACATTGACAAACTGATTGACGCGTTTGATTTTAAAGCGAAACGTCCCCCTGTCGTCCTGCCGTCTTTTAATTCCGTCCGCCACAATCCTGTTTTATGGCCGCGCGATTTGTTCAAAGTCGTAAAAATTGTTCCCGAAGATTCCCATTGGACGCCGGCTTTGATCGAACATTCGGATTATATCAAAGAAATTGTTTTAAAAGACGACCTGCCTTTGACGGACATTAATACGCACGGCGATCTGGAAAAATACAAAGCGCGCGTAGAAATGTTGTCCAACGCGGAACAGGACCTGTTCGCGCTGGAAAAACGCCGTTAATGCCGGCAGCGGGCGAAAAAACAAAAAACGGTTACAAAGATTGCCTTTTGTCCGAATTTTTTATATCCTTTCAGCAAAGAGATTAAAAAAAGGATTAAGCAGAAATGATTTTTCCGCGACGTTTTTTCAAAGCAGTTATCTTTCCCGCAACAATTGCTTTTTTTTGCAGCGTCATGGCCGGCTGTTCCGAAAAACCGCGCTACCCGTGGTATGAAACGATTTCAATGTACCATGTTTTCGTAAAATCCTTTTTTGATTCAAACGGCGACGGCAAAGGCGACCTGAAAGGGCTGACGCAAAAACTGGATTATATCCGCAGCCTGAATGTCAATACGATTTACATGCTGCCGATCACGCCGGCTTTGAACGTGCCCGAAATGCCGCGCAGTCATTACGGATATGAAATTACGGATTTTAAAAATATCCACCCCGATTACGGAACGATGGACGATTTCAAAACGCTGGCCAAAGAAGCGCGCAAACGCGGGCTGCATATCGTTTTGGACTTTATCACAACCGTCATTTCCGTAGAACACCCGTTTTTTCAGGACATTTTAAATAATCCCGACAGCAAATACAAAGACTGGATTATCACTTCGCCCGTTATTCCCGAAGGCGAATGGATGAATTTCAACGATTATAAAGAACAATTTGAATCGTCCGCATGGAAACCTCTGCCGTACGGCGGATATTATTATTCTTTGTGGGGCAATTCGCCGTTTTTGGATTACCATAATCCCGAAGTGCAGGAATATATTCTTTCCGTCGTTGATTTTTGGCTGGACGCGGGCGCCGACGGGTTCCGCGTCGATGCGACAAAACATTTGTTCATCAACGGTCCGGGGCAGGAAAAGCAGTATCATCAGCCTGAAAACTTTGAATTCTGGAAAAAACTGCGCCGCCATATTCAGGAAAAATACGGCCCGGAAAAAGTATTGATTGCTGAAACGGTCCCTATTCCCAATGACGTCGCTTATGTCGTTCCCGGGCGCGAAATGTTCGACCTGATGTTCGATTCAACCTTTATCAACGACGTGTATCCGTACAGGGAAACCAATCTGGATTTACTGTATTCCGCGCCGTATCTGCATTCTTTTTTCAGTAACCCGAACGTTTACAAGCTGACGGCGTTAAAAGACCGCCTGATTTATCATTCCGATCACGACGGCGCGCGCATTGCCACCCGGATCAAAGACCCGACGCCTGAAAAATTAAAAGTAACCGCTTCGGTTTTAATTCTGACCCCCGCGCATATTAAACTGTATGCCGGCGATGAAATCGGCATTAAAGGATTTTCCGACTTTAACGATTTTAAAAACAAATGGTTCCATGCGACCGTGGCTTCAATGGCCTGGGATAATTCCAAAAACGGCGGTTTTACGACGTCATATACGCCTGTTGTCCCGATTACGGACGATTACCGCCGCTGGAACGTCAAAGCGCAGGAAAAAGACGAAGATTCCCTTTTAAATCATTACCGCCGCCTGTTTGAATTAAAAAACAAATACCCGCAGCTGTTTTTCAAAGGACGGCGCTTTGCCGTCGAAACAAACAATGACAACGTTTACGCCTACCTTTTGAATAACGGAGAGGACACGGCCGTCGTCATTATAAACCTGTCGAAAACCGCCGAAACTTTCACGGCGGATTTATCCGAATATCAGGCCGGGAAAGAACGGCTGATTTTCGGATCCGCGGATCAGGTTTTTGTTGAATGGGACAACGGCGTCATGCGGATCAAAGATCTGCCGGCATACAGTACTTTTGTTTTCAAATTCGATAAATTTAATCCCGCTCTTTTGCAGGAAGGGGCAACGTCGCTGGAACAGTTAAAGATTGTTGTTCCGCAACCGGGAAAAACGGAAACTTCGCAGGTTTCAACCGCCGTTGTTTTTGATATTCCCGAACAAGGCGGCCTGCTGCGTTTATTCCGGGGCCAGGGCAAGGTTGACCTGAGCGCATACGACGTTTTCAATGAAGACCAGCTGTCCAAAACATTCCAAGGGGTTTTGGATACAACAAACAAAGACGTTTTGCTGCCCGTCGTTCAAAACAAGACGGACGCCGTCGTTTTCGCGCAAAGCGGCGTTCGGTTTTCCTTTGAAACGCAAGATCCGCAGACGGCCGTTCCCGCCGATCTGCCAAAGCTGGCGTCATTTTCCGGCAATAAAAACATGACGAATTTTTACGCCGGCAAAGATGATAACTTCTGGTATTTCAAAATGGACCGGAACGGCTATATTCTGCAAAATAACGGCGGGTTGGATTTTATTATTTTCATCAACGAAAACAAACGCCCCCGTTCCCAGCAGAGAATCAGTTTCTGGCGTCTGCCCGACGTCGTGTCAAGAATACCGGTCGACGCCATGATTTTATATGAACGCCATATTAAAACCGGAAAAGTGCAGACGGATATCAACGCCATGCGCGACATGGGCATTTCGGCCGCCGGAAAGCACTTTATTTTTGAAACGCCCGACGCTTTTCTGGTAATGGTTTCCAGAGATACGTTCCCCGGCAATTCCGTTTTGGCCGCCCCCTTTGTCTGGAGCGCCGCCGGCAACTGGGGGGATACACCGCCGGCGAACAAACCTCTGCCCGTTGTCGAACGTCTGCCGTTTGATCCGCAAAAAACCGGCAAATCCTACTTAATTGACGAATATCTGGAAATAAAATAATGAAAATAAAAGAATACGGCCGGCCTTTGTTAACTCTGACTTTTTTATTCTGGATCATTTTGTTTTTGATCAACTTCGGCCACGGAGCGGGCTGGTCCGGCGTTTATTCGATTTTAATTAAAAAAATCAGTACGGAATCTTTATCCTATTTCTTTTTGTTTTCAGCCGTCGGATCGTTTGTTTTAAACCTGTTTTTAATGTGCTTTGCCGATTTGCTCAGCAGTGAAAAACTGGTGCAGATTTCTTTTGCCGGATTCATTGCTATTTTGGCCGCAGATCTGGCCGTTTTGGACGCGCAGAACGCTTTTTCCCCTGAACAGTTCAAATATCTGCTGATTTTCCTGGCCGTTTTAATTATCTCCGTTCCTTCCGTTTTTATTATTCAGACATGGAACCTGATCAATAAAACCTTTACTCCCAAAAGTGCGGCCGATATTTATCCCCTGCTGACGACCGCGCCGCTGATCGGCAGTATTTCCGGCGGTTTTACGGCGCACAGGCTGCCCAAATATTTTCAGACGGAATCGCTGGTCGTAACATGGGGAATATGCATTTTGGCCGCTATTGTCATCACGGCCGTTTTAACGCGGTTATTACGGAAATACGAGATCAGCCGGATACAGAAAAAAGAAAAAATCAGCCCGAAAGCTCTGGCCGCCAATTTCAAAGAAGGATTTCATCATTATAAATCCTCTTCTTTTGCCCTGAACCTCAGCGTGATTTTTATGTCATTCTGGCTGGTATGCACAATTATTGATTTCTGTTATGCCAAAACGTTGGATAAAACGTATACGACTTCTGAAGAAATGGCGTCTTTTTACGGCGGATACACGACTGTCGCGAACATTACGGCCCTTTTAATCCAGACGTTTTTGGGATCGAAGTTGTTGAAAATCACCGGAGTGCGCAGCGGGTTTTTATTCCTGCCCTGTTCTCAGATCATCTGCTTTGTCGCGATTATCCTGTCGCCGGGATTGTATCCTATTGTCGCCGCCATGTTTATGCAGACGCTGATCGGCATGTCGATCCAGTCCAATTCGGTACAGGTTTCTTTTAACGTTTTTGCCCGCGCCGTCCGCGGCAAAATCAGGACTCTGCTGGAAGGCGTGCTGAACCCTCTGGGCGGCGTGATCGGCTCTGTAACGATCATTATAATCGGCAAATTACAGACGGCCGACGCCGGATCGGTCGAACGCATTTTGCCGTATGTCGGCATTTTGTTTTCGGGAATATGGCTGCTGGCCGCATTTAAAATTCACAAAAGCTATCTTCGGGAAGCCGAAAAAACCGCGCTGTGCGACGACGCCCAAGACCAAAAAGACGCGCAAGAAGCGCTGCAAATCGAAGCTTCGGCCGCGGATTTTTGGAAAAATATGAAAAAAACCTTTTAAAAACAAAGAAAAAATAATTAACCGAAGAAATATTTAGACAAAAAACCTTTTCAAATACCTTTTTTTCTGTCACACTATTTTTAAATTTAAAAAGGATACGTCATGTCAAAACAAGAAGAACTGGAAGCCGAACGTTTCATTCACCGCGGTATGAAATACCTGAAATCAACATTTCCCGAACAAACAAAGGAAATGGACGACGAAGCGCTGAAAAACAAACTGATTGACGATTGTCAGACGGCTTTGGAATATGGTTTTGATACGGAATCCGACATGATGCTGGTTGTTGATTTTTTATGGCGCCTGCCTGCCGGTTACGCAGACCTGCCCGAATATGAATGGGTGCGTGAAATTTTAACGTCCGAAGACATGGACAACGAAATGAAAATTGATTCGCTGCATAACGCCTTTGCAATGGTCAAAGCGTTGGAAGAAGACGAAGCCGGCGACAGCGAAGGCCGAGAGGAATAACGCCATGACGGACGATCGTTCCTGCAAAGCGACGCTTTATCTTGAATCTCCGGGCTTTTTAATTCCTTCCCGGTTAAAAAATGCGGTTATGAAACGCGAAGCCGACGTCGGCGCGGTTACGGGACATGCTTTTATCGGCTTGACCGATCAGAACGGCAAAGAAACCGTTTACGGTTTTCATGCGGCGACAGCCTTGCCCGAAAACGAAAATCTGAGCTTTAAGGAAAAACTTCCTCTGCTGGTCAGCGGAAAATATCAGGGATTTGTCGCCGACGATTCCAAAGAACCTTATGACGACAAAATGGTGTATCATATTACGCCGAAGCAATATGACAAAATCCGGTCCTATGTCGAAAAGGAAAAGGCAAATCCGCCGAAATACAGCATCTTTTCGGGGAACTGCGTCGTTTTCGCTTATAAAGCCCTGCGTCAGGCCGATCTGAAACTGCCGCCCCAGCCGTTGTTCCATAATCCGGTATCGGCCGTTTTGGGAATACGTCTGTACGAAAAAGCGCACAAGATCAAGCAGGATCTGAAAAAAGCGACGGCAGATATTTTATCCCGTTTTTCTTCGACGCGCAAAGTGTCCAAAGATATCTTGCAGGGGTTAAAGAAAAAACCGGAAAAGCAAGCTTTCGGCATCAAAACAGTCGTTGCTTCGCTGGCCGGCAACGCGGCCGCGGCTTTGCGCCGGCGTTCATCGTCCGGACGGTAATTATTTTTCGGGAACTTTCGACGCCTTCATTTCCCATTTTCCGGCGTCATTTTGCTGCCAGTAATAGGCCTCGAAACCTGCGTCAACGACAGCTTTCCACAGTTCGCGCGCCTGTTGAACCGCTGTTTCGTCATGCCCGTTGAATAAATTCAGGCACCGTTCAAACCCCCGGATTTCATCAACCGTTCCCCCGTCAACCAGCATGACCATTTCAGCCTGATTTAAATTCCCGTTCCGCGTCGTAATCAATACCGGCTGATCGGCTTCGTTTCCGTCCGATTCCGAACCGTGCGGCAGCCAGGAATCCGGACGGAATGTCCACAAAAGCGTATTCAGATACTCTGCCTTTTCGGTCAATTCCGTTTTAATCAGCAAACGTTTTCCCGTGGCATATACTTTTTCCGCCAGCATCGGCAAAGCCTGCTCTAAAGAAGATTTTTGCAAATGATAAAAATCAACACGCATTTTTTTCGCCTAAGATACGGGAACAAACCGGACAACGGCAAAAAAGCGTTCGCCGTTCCGGTCAATCAAAACAAAAGCGGATTCGCGCCCCATTTCGGCGGCTTCTTTTTCCCAATATTCCGCCGCCTGAAAATCAGACAAAGTTTTCCTGTCCAGCTCAACCAGCAGATCGCCCGGCATCAATCCTTTCAGCGCCGCGTCCGACCCGGACGCAACGTTAACGACAGCCAGCCCGGCCGCATTTTTGGACAATCGGTACTTTTGGCGTATTTCGGGCGTCAGCTCGGCCACCGCGACCCCTAAAAGCGGCAACGTTTTAACCGCGGCGGAATCTGCGGAGTTTCCGCCGGCCGGCAAAATCTGCGCCGGCGCCGGTTCGGGCATTTCGGACAACGTCAAAGACAAATCAATGGTTTTTCCGTCGCGCCAAACCGTTACGGGAACCGTCGCCCCGACAGGCGTTTCAGCCGCCATACGCGGCAAAGCCCGCATTGACGGCACATCTTTTTGATCAAAACGGACAATAACGTCCCCTGCCCTGATCTTAGACCGGACGGCGGCGGAAGCCGGATCAATCCCGGCGACCAGAGCGCCGCGGGGTTTGTCCATTTTCAGATTTTCAGCCATTTCGGGCGTAACCGTCTGAATTTTCAACCCCAAACGGCCGCGTTTGACAACGCCGTCTTTGATTAAAGCCCCGGCAATCGTTTTAACCATTTTGGACGGGACGGCAAAAGCGATTCCGACGCTGCCGCCGGAAGGTGAAAAAATCGCCGTATTCACGCCGATCATCTGTCCTGCCGCGTTAAACAGAGGGCCGCCGGAATTGCCGCCGTTAATCGCCGCGTCCGTCTGAATAAAATCATCATAAGGTCCGACCTGAATATCCCGGGAACGCGCGGAAATAATGCCGGCCGTTACCGTATTGCCCAAACCGAACGGATTGCCGACGGCCAAAACGGGATCCCCGATCCGGGCAGCGTCGGAATCACCCAAAACGACGGGGGATAAATTTTTGCTTTCCACCCGGATAACGGCCAGATCCGTTTTCGGATCCCTGCCGACAACTTTTCCCGCCAAAACGGTCCCGTCGTTCATTGTTACCGTGACTTCGTCCATGTTTTCAACGACATGGGCGCTGGTTACAATATGACCGTCACGGTCATAAATCAAACCGGACCCCAACAAAATGGATTTCGGCGCGTCAAACCCGCCGTCACGATAGACGTCCTTGAAAAACTGTTCAAAGGGCGATCCGCGCAAAGCCAGCATCATTTCGGGCGGTTCGGCCTGTACTTTTGACGCGGACACGCTGACGACCGAAGGCAAAACCTTTTGGACCGCATCGGCAAAGGAAACAACCGTCTGCGCCGCCGCGGGGTATGACAAAAGCAGGAAAAGACCGAAAACCGCCCTGAAAATCATTACGACCCCCTGAGCATAACGACAAAAATAACGCCGATCAAAGCAATCAGCAGTCCCGCTTTGCGCAATATTTCGGGATCCAGCCCGACCAGTTCGCGCATCATGGCCTGTGCTTTTTCAGGCGCCAGCGCGTAAAATATCCCTTCGATAACAAAGGTCAAAGCAAAGGCAACGGCCAGATCCTGCATACGGATTCTCCGGTATTAACGATTGGCGCCGGCCGGCAGCGTTCCGAAAAATTTGAAAAATTCGGAATCCGGCGAAATCACCAAAGACGTTCCGTCTGCCTGCATTGAATTTTTATAAGCTTCCAGCGAACGGTAAAAAGCGTAAAAATCCTTATCGCGTTTAGACGCTTTGGCCCAAATGCGCGCGGCTTCCTTATCGCCCTGGCCGCGCAGAACCTGCGCGTTTTTCTGGGCTTCGGCGATAATTTTGACTTTGTCCCTGTCCGCTTCGGCCTTGATTTTCTGATTCATCTGCTGGCCCTGGGCGCGAAATTCTTTGGCTTCGCGTTCGCGTTCGGAACGCATACGCGCGTAAACAGCCTGCGACGTTTCTTCCGGCAGATCGGCGCGGCGGATACGCACGTCAACGACTTCAACGCCGAAAGCCTTCGCTTTGGAATCGACTTCATCGCGGATCTGCGCCATGATTTCCGTACGCTTGGGCGACAAAATCGTTTTCATGTCATATTTGCCCAGCACGTCGCGCAAAGACGAAACAGCCGCGTCGCTTAAACGGGAATGAGCCATTTCTTCGGTCTGCAAAGCCTGATAAAACAACAGCGGATTGACGATTTTAAAACGTAAAAACGCGTCGACGACAATACGCTTTTTATCCGACAGCAACACTTCCTTTGCCGGCGGATCCAGCCCCAGCAAACGGTTGTCATATAAAATAACGTTTTGGATAAAAGGCACTTTGACATGCAGCCCGGGATCCTGAATAACCCGTTTGGGTTCCCCGAACTGGATAACAATCGCCTGCTGCGTCTGCGGAACGATAAACAAAGAATCCAAAAGAACAATTACAACAGCCGCGGCAACAATGCCGAAAATCAGTTTCATCTGCGGTTTCATCGCTTCGTTCTCCTATTTCTTCTTGTTCAATTCGGTCAACGGCAGATACGGCACGACGCCGCCCGTTTTTTTATCGACGATGACTTTGTCAACACGGCCGTAAACGTCTTCCATCGTTTCCAGATACAAACGTCTGGCTACGACTTCTTTGGCGGCCAGATACTCTTCCAATACGGCGGTAAAACGGTCGCTGTCCCCTTTGGCCGCGTCGACGACACGCGCTTTATAGGCTTCGGCTTCGCTGATAATGCGCGACGCTTCCCCGCGGGCGCGCGGCAGAATATCGTTGCGGTACGCTTCCGCTTCGTTGCTTAAACGCTCTTTATCGGCTTTGGCACGCTGCACGTCGTTAAACGCGTCAATGACTTGCGCGGGCGCGTCGGCCTTTGTCAGCTGGACCGAAGTGACGGCGATCCCCGTTTTATACTTGTCCAACAGGCTTTGCAGCGTCTTTTCCGCCCGTTCCTGAACGCCTTTGCGGTCATCGGCAATGATTTCCATAATCGGCGTGACCCCGATCGAATCGCGCATGGCGCTTTCCGCCGCCGTACGCACCGTCGATTCGGGATCGCGGACGTTGAACAGAAAATCGCCTGCGTTTTTGACTTTCCAGGTTACCGTAAAATTAACTTCGACAATATTTTCGTCCCCCGTCAAAGCAATGTTTTCCGCCCGGATATTACGGACGGGAGCGCCTCTGCCCCGGCGGACGGGTTCGGAAACAAAACCGATTTCAATACGGTTTTCACGCGATACGTTCGGCGTTAAAACCGTTTCAATCGGATAAGGCAGATGATAATGCAGCCCCGGCGCCGTTGTATAAGCGTATTTCCCGAAACGCAGAACGACGCCTTGTTCCTGCGGCTGCACCTGATAAAACCCGGTCAAAGCCCACAGCAGGACAACAACGGCGGCAATGCCCCAAAAGCTTTTGAAATTAAATCCGCCTTTGTTTTTTCCGCCGTTCATAATCCGGCGGACTTTGTCCTGACTTTTGCGCAGCAAAACCTCGATATCCGGCGGGGCGGCATTGTCCCGGCGCGGTTTCCACGGGTTTTGATCGTCATCGTTCGAATTGCCCCAAGGGCTTTTATCCTCAGCCATTTTTTTATTCCTCGATTCCCAAAACTGCTTTTAATTCGTTCCATTCGCCTTTCATCAGTCCGGCGCTTTCCCGGCTGACCTTTTCGCCGTTAATCATGCGGCGCACGGCGTCCAATCCTTTTTTAGACAGATGAGTCCCGCCCAGACGGTGTTCTTCAAACGCTTCGGCGGCCAAAGGCACCCATTTGCGGCAAATATCCAAAATAACGTTCGCGTAATCGCGGATTTCCTTTTGCGCATGCGATTCGGCGCGCAAAGACAAGAAATGAAACAGATTATGCAGATCCGTTTTCCAATACCACTGCGTATAAACGCTGACCGGCAGATTCATGCGCGCCAGCTCTCTGGCCAGCCCTTTGCGGTTTTCGTCCGCGCGCGTTCCGTCCGGGTTTTCGTTGAGCATATATTCGTAATCGTCATAGCACTTCGCCGCGTCCGTTTTCAGGATCTCAAAGACTTTTTGCGCTTCGTCCATGGACAGCGTTTCGCCGCGGCCCTGATGATTTTCGGTCGCCTGCGCGGCCATGTCTTCAAACTTCGGGAAATAAAATTCGCGGTCCAGAATGGAATAACGCGCCGAATATTCGTTAATGCTGGCGGTTCTGTGACGCACCCAGTGCCGCGCGACAAAGATCGGCAGCTTGACGTGCAGCTTGATTTCGCACATTTCAAACGGCGAGGTATGGCGGTGGCGCATCAGATAATTGATCAGTCCTTTGTCCTGCGAAGTCTGTTTTGTTCCGCGGCCGTAAGAAACGCGCGCGGCCTGCACGATCGCCGAATCGTCGCCCATATAATCGACGACGCGGACAAAGCCGTGATCCAAAACGGGAAAAGGTTTATAAAGAATGTCTTCAAGCGCGGGAACGGTCGGCCGTTTCGTCGTATACGCCGCCGCCGTCAATTCGTCGATTTCGCGCCGTTGATCTGCGGTTAATTCCATAAGCAAGCCACCTGATTAAAAACAAAAACCTGCGGGCAGTTTAATTCAGTACGAAACAAAGCGCAAATGAATCTTGATAAAACAAAATTGTTACTTATAATTAAGAACGCCGGGTTTTCCGGCTATGATGCTAAACGCCCTGTGGAATAGGCGTAGCGGACCCGGGGGCGGTACCCGGCGTCTCCACCATTTTATCTGGCGGTTTGACCGGAGTTTAGAAACAAGCGTACTTTCATGTACGTGAGTATTCGAGAACCGGATCGGCCGTACAGATGAGCTTATCTTTGTTCATATGAATTCGTTTTAGAGTTCATATGAAGGAAGGATCGGATCGCAGAAACGCAGCGTACTTTCATGTACGTGAGTATTCGAGAACCGGACCGACCGTACAGATGAGCTATAAAACGGATTCAAGTAAAGGGGACGAAACAGGATCGACGCGCGTAGTAAAGACAGGATCTGCATCCGGCATTGTACCACCGTTATCGGGCTGTAATTTTAAATGCGAATGATAATCGCACTCAGGTTGTTCTCGCTGCGTAATGCGGCCGGAAGACCGAACTTAATCCCCGGGGCTTGAGCGCTTCGGGTGGGGCGGGGACTTGCCTAGCAACAGAAGTGTCCCATTATTT
>JAJXEL010000195.1 GCA_021639925.1 Alphaproteobacteria bacterium
ATTTGAACCTGCGAAGCAGGTTCGGCCGAAGCTTTAGCGCAGGCAACGCCGGCAGTCGGCCCCGAAGGGGTGAGCGCAGCGAATAAATCCTGTCGCTTCGTGCTGCCGGAAGAGTGTATCCCCCGCGTAATGCGGGGGATATGTTTTTGGATTGGAGAGCCGATTTGAACCTGCGAAGCAGGTTCGGCCGAAGCTTTAGCGCAGGCAACGCCGGCAGGCGACCCCGAAGGGGTGAGCGCAGCGAATAAATCCTGTCGCTTTACGCGGGCGGGTAAGCTTTTGTCTGATTGCGCACATATGATACAAAATCCCGCGCGGTTTTATTTGTCGATCTGGCTTTCGGTAAACGGATCGGCGCGATGCCCCATCAGGTCAATTCGCGCATATTCTTTATTGAATTGCGCCAATTCTTCCGCTGTCAGACGAATCTCCGCCGCGCCAAGAAAATCGTCCGAATGGGCCGGATTGGTTGTTCCGGGAATGGGAACAATTTGGTCATTGACGGATAAAATCCAGGCTAAGGCAAATTGAGCGGGGGTAAGGCTTTTTTTGTTTGCCCATTTTTTTACCAGAACTGCCAGCGGCATATTATGTTTCAACGCTTCGGGCGTGAACTGCGGCAGCGTTGCGCGGCGGTCCGGTTTTAAAAAGCGGCTGTTTTCATTGATTGTTCCCGTCAGAAAGCCCCGGCCGAGCGGACAATACGGCACAAAACCGATCCCCAGTTCTTTCAGCGTCGGAAATATTTTTGTTTCCGGTTCCCGCCACCAAATTGTGTATTCGCTTTGAACGGCGGAAACGGGGCAGACGGCATGCGCCCGGCGGATAGATTTCGCGCTGGCTTCCGATAATCCGAAATGCAGGACTTTTCCTTCCTGAATTAATTCTTTGACTGTTCCGGCGACGTCTTCCATCGGCACCGCGGGATCGACGCGGTGCTGGTAAAGCAGGTCAATGTGATCGGTTTTTAAACGTTTTAAAGATCCTTCGACGGCCCGCCGTATATGATCGGGCCGGCTGTTCAAAGCCGTCGGACGGCCTTCTTCTACGCCGAAACCGAATTTTGTAGCGATTTTAACTTCGCCGCGGACGGGGCGCAAAGCTTCGCCGACCCATTCTTCGCTGGTATAGGGGCCATAGACTTCCGCGGTGTCGAAAAAAGTCACGCCTTTTTCAAAAGCCCGGCGGATCAGGGCGATCATTTCGTTTTTATCATATCTGCCGCCATAGTATCCGACCATCGGCAGACAGCCCAGCCCGATCGGGGAGACTTCCAATGTTCCCAATCGGCGCCGTGTCGAAAGTTTGCCCCGCCGCGGTTTTTCCTGCCCGGCAGATTGCGCGAATACGCGGGAAATGCCGCCTGCCGTTCCTGCCAGCAGTAATGTTGTTCCGGCGGTCATTTTTAAAAATTCTCTGCGGTTCATGGATATCTCCTATTGATTCAGAATTTCCATTCTGGCGGTAAAACCGCCTTTCTGCGCGGCAAGATGTTTCAACCCGCTTTCGATTTCCCCCAGCGGGATCAGGCTGTTGTCCGGATCGGATCCGTGGTCTTTATAAAAAAATCCCATATTGCCCCAGGGAGCGTAAATGAACATTTTTCCGGCCCGCGCCGTCATGCCGCGGGGGGCTTGGTCCAAAGAAAGAGGTTCGGCAAAATTCGTGATTTTTTCCTTTCCCGCAAAGTCGATAAATTCGAACGAAGCCGGCAACAACCCGACGACCTGCCGCGCGGCGGTATTATCATACATGGCGACAATGACGGTTTTGTCATTAAAACTGAGTTTGATTTTCACGGTATTGCTCCTTTCGCCGGCATGAACGGCTGTGATAAAAAAGAAAAACGACAGAAGAAAAAAGATTAACCGCCGTTTCATGACTGTTCTCCGTATATCGGTTGATACGTGTCGATTTCAGCGTTTTTAATCAGGTTTATGGCCGTCATTGCGCCGGGCAGGCCGATATAAGGCACAAGCTGAACCATGGCGGCCAGAAGCGTCGATTTGTCATTTCCGGCTTTTATGTTGCCGATGATATGGGCTTTAAGCTGTTTTTCAGCGCCGGTCGCCGTTAAAACCACCAGGGACAACAACTCTCTTTGCCGCAGATTCAGACCTTTTCTGGTATAAAAATCGCCGAAACAAAAGTTCGTTAAAATATCGGGAACGGCTGTCGCGTATTCTTCAGGCAGCCGGCGCATCGCGGTTTTGACTTCGCTGCCGTATAAAGGCTGCTGAATTTGTTCGCCGGCCGAAAACCGGTTTTCTTCCGTTACCGTCGCCTGATTTTCCAGCGGCAGCTTTATCCCTTTTTCCCGCAAAACTTCATTAAAAACGGCAATGGCGTTTAATGTGCGCGGAAACCCGATAAAAGGAGCGCATTGATAGATTGTTTCCCTGATTTCTACGGGTGTGTCGCCGACATTTAACGCCGCGTTGATGTGGGCTTTGAGCTGGGGAAGCGCCTGTATGGCCGTTAAAGCGGCAACCGTAATTAATTCGCGGGTTTGATCATTAATGTCGCCGATATAAAATATTTCGCCGAAAATGAAATTCTGCAAAATGTTCATCAGTTCCGGATCCGACGGATCGGAACGGCGTTTTGACGCGAACAATTGTTCATACTTTTGATCTGCCGACCGTATTCTGTTCATGGCTGCCTCTGTTTC
>JAJXEL010000196.1 GCA_021639925.1 Alphaproteobacteria bacterium
GCATAAGATACTCCGTTTATTAAAAATATGTTTAAGCTACCGAAGTATAAAGCGATCCCGCCGGATTGCAATCATATTTTAAAAAAAGATCCGAAAACTTCCGTCTTCGGATCTTTATTGCTTCAGCGCCCGCCCAAACGGCCTTTCATCGCTGCAATTCTGTCTTTCAGCGCGGCTTGTTTTTCCGTCGCGCGAAGCGTCTGTTTTTCGGCGTCCGGCGCGGGCGGACGGGGTCGGTCGCCGGCGTCGGGCAAAACCGTCCGGCGCGGTACGGAAACGCCGTTTGGCGCGCGCGTGTAAAGTTCGCCGGCAGAAGGATCTTTAAAATCCGTCAAATCAAATGCCGCATATTTGATATTAACGATCTGCGGCCAGATTTCGCGTTCATCAACCGTCAAAGCCCGCTCAGATTCCATAAATCCTTTTTCCAAATAAGATTTTCCGTCTTTCCGGCAGATTTTTTCGCCGATTTCTTCGGCCGGAATGCTTTTTTTCAAAAAATTCGTCCCGACGCGGCCGACATAAAAAGACAAATGGTCCAAAGTGTTTTTATCGTATTTGGAAACATATTTCAAATCATCATGCCAGGCTTTAAACGCTTCGCCCAACGCTTTGTCCGGCTTATCCGCCGCCGACTGATAGGCCGCCGCCACGCCCGCATGGTTCCGTTCAAACCTGTCCCAGACCTGCGGCAGGCTGTCTTTCATTTCATATGCCGCCGCACATTCGTGCGCCATCGCGTCGGCTTCCATCGCGCGCGTCCACTGTAAATTGGTCCGGATATTATGTTCCCAGACTTCAAAATTTTTAGGCTGCAAAGCATGCCTGCATTCATGTACCAAAGTCGAAAGCAGTTCTTCGTCCGAATATTTCGGATTCAGATAAACCATGTTTTGCGATTTGTCATAAGCGCCGTATGCTTTATCCACGTCCTGGAAATTAAAGCCGCAGCCGTAAGCAAAAGCATAATTGATTGTCCGCGCCGCCGACGGACTGTATTTTTTAGCCGTTTCCATCAAACGGCGCATACGGTCCATGCTGTTGTCCGCGCCGTATGGTGCAAAAGAATCCCTCAGCATTTTTCCCCCGATCAAAAAAGTTCCGGCTAACGCCCGGCGGATTGTTTTTGTTTTAACAGCATGTCCGGACCGGCCGTCCGTTTCGGCGGCAAAACCGTTCCGTCCGCCGTACGGACAAAAAATTTATCGGCGGACGTTTTTATGCCGGAACGCCCGAAAAACTTCAAAGCATGGCGGATATGGCCGCGTTCGACTTTTGCCGCTTCCCGCGCCGTTGTTTCCGAAACGGTCGAAGCGCGCGCCGAGGTAAAAAATTCAGGTTCGACATAGCCGATGTTTTCAGACATTTTCTGCGGCGCGATTTCTTTTTTATACGCCCCCGAATGAAACGACCCCATCGCCATAAAATCAACTGTGGCCCGGTCGTACAATTCAACGTATTCCGCATGATCATACCAGGCTTTAAACGCTTCCCTCCTGGCCGCCGCGGAATCTTTTTGCGCTTCAAACGACGTTTCATACGCCTTCATAATTCCGCCGTGACGTTCGCAAAAGGCTTTATAAGTTTCCGGTTCCGCCCGGCGCATCTGATAAACGGCGGCGCATTCGTGCGCCATCGCGTCGGCTTCCATCGCGCGGACTTCGCCGAGCGAAGCGTAAACGGAATATGTATGATCATGTTCGGGATTTTGTTCCGAATGACGACATTCATGAACAATCGTCGAAAGCAATTTGGAATCGTCGGCCTTTTCATTCAAAGAAACATATTTCATCGAAGGAATATACGACCCCAGGCTGTTTCCCTTATCCCCGTCAATACCGATTGAAATGCCGCGGGCAATAGCCGATTCGACAATCCTTTTGCCCGTCGGACTGGATTTGCAGATCCGCCCGATCAACGATTCCACACGTTTTTCGCGTTCTTGTTCACGGCGTTTTATTTCTTCTTGCGATTGAGTATTGTTAAAAACCTGAATAACTGCGCCGCCCGCATAAATAACTTCTGTCATAACCGACTTCCCCGATAAACAATATTTGATCAAAGATTACCACAAAAAACTTGGACAAAAAAGCTTTTTTCGAAATTTTTTCCATTTTCTTGCAACTTGTTTTTTTCCGTTTTTGAATATATGCTTTTCAAACTTTGATTTATGAAAGAAAGTCTTATGCCGTTTGTCCGTTCTTCTGAAATTTACCCTGTCTGGCCGCGGGATATTCTTGCGTTAAACGATACAAAAACCGCCGGCTTTCCCGATATAAAAGATGAAGTCGTCGTTTTAATCGGAAACAACAAAAACCAAAACGATTTCGACGCCAAAGATACTCTGGTTAAAGGACGCCGGGCCGTTTTAAAAGCCGTTGAGGAAAACCGGCCTTTTATCCCGGTCCGTTTTGTTTTTATTCCCGCGAACAAACGGTTTGACGTATTTTCTCCTTTGATCCGGAAACTGCGCTATAAAATCCGGTTTTACGGATCGAACGTGTATCATATCGCCCCCGAAAGCATTCGGGAATTAAAAATCGAAAGAACATTTAAAACCCGCGAAAACGCTTATTCTTTTACGGCGGCGGGACGCCGTATGACACGCCAGGAACGCGACGCCGAATATGACAATATTTTAAACAGCATTAAAG
>JAJXEL010000197.1 GCA_021639925.1 Alphaproteobacteria bacterium
AAGTAATTATAAATAAAAAAGGAAAATTTTAATACTCTATGAAATCAAGAAAAGTTTGCAATAATCAAATAAATATATTCAATTTATTTTAAATACGTCTGTCAAATTGTTAAAAAGCTTTATTCAGGGAATTTTAAAAGAGGGGCTGAGATTGTTTTGTCTCCGTTTTTTCGCTGTTTTTATTTCAGGCGGAAAGCTGTCTGTAAAAGCGTTTTTAATCTGTAATGAAAACAGTAAAATTCTCTTCGGGCGTTTTTCACTCCGATTCTGGTCGGCGCCGGTTCGCTTCCGATTCAAAAACAACCATAAAAAAACACCCCGGAGGGTGTTTTTTTTATGGTGCCCCTGGCCGGAATCGAACCAGCACGTCCGCAAGGACAACAGATTTTGAGTCTGCCGCGTCTACCAGTTCCGCCACAGGGGCACTCAAAACAAAAGAAAATATAGCCGATTTTTTGGCGCTGTCAATCATTAAATCAACTTATTTTTCCCAACGCATGAAAATTTCTTTTTCTGGAATTTCCGCCGACAACTGCGCCTGAACTTTCTTAAATCCGTTTTTTTCATAAAAAGAAACCGCCGCCGTATTTTTTTCAAAAACGTGCAGTTCCAGTACCGGGTGCCTTTTTTTGCAAAAATCAATCAAAGCCGTCCCCGCGCCTTGTCCGCGTTCGTCCGCGCGGACGAACAGGCCGGCAATATAATCGCCCGTCAATCCGATAAAACCGGATATCCTGCCGTTTCGTTCGCAAACAAAAACGCCTTTGGCTATTTCGGTTTTTACCGCGTCATAGCTCGAAAGCCAGTAATCTTCCGCGATAAAACCATGCGCCTGACGGTTTGCGTTTAACCACAGGTTCATTATGTCGTTAATTTCTGATTCGCGGGAAGGGCGGATCATTAAATGTCCAAATCGTCGACAAATTTAGCGTGTTCCTGAATATACTGGAAACGCAATTCCGGCTTTGATCCCATCAGCTGTTCCACCAAATCGGCTGTCAGCTGGGATTCGTGCTGGTCTTCTTCGCGGCGCGGATCCGGAATCAGCACCCGCAGCAACAGTCTTTTTTCCGGCGCCATCGTCGTTTCTTTTAACTGCGAAGGCGGCATTTCGCCTAATCCTTTAAAACGGCTGATTTCAATCTTCTGCGCGTTTTTAAATTCTTTTTTCACAATCCTGTCTTTGTCCGCGTCGTCAATCGCATAAAAGACTTTGCTGCCGTAAGCCAGGCGATACAAAGGCGGCACGGCCAGATACAAATGTCCTTTCTGAATCAGCTTTGGCATTTCACGGTAAAAGAATGTCATTAACAATGACGCAATATGGGCTCCGTCAACGTCCGCATCCGTCATAATAATAATTTTTTCATAACGCAGCGCGTTTTCATCATAATGATCCCGGCGTCCGCAGCCCAGAGCTTCGGTAATATTGTTGATTTCTTCGTTAGCCAGAATTTTATCCGTCGAAGCGCTGGCGACGTTCAAGATTTTTCCGCGCAAAGGCAGAATGGCCTGCGTTTCGCGGTTTCTGGCCTGTTTGGCGGACCCGCCGGCGGAATCCCCTTCGACGATGAAGATTTCAGTGCCGTGAGACGACGTACGGGAACAATCCGCCAGTTTACCCGGCAGGCGCAGACGTTTTGTCGCCGAAGCGCGCGCCGTTTCCGTTTGTTTCTTTTTACGCTGGCGTTCGGCCGAACGTTCCAAAACATGCGTCAGCAAAGCGTCCGCCGTTTTAATATCGCCGGACAGCCAGTGGTCAAACTGGTCTTTAATGGCAGAATCTACCAGGCGGGAAGCTTCCGGCGATCCGAGCTTTTCTTTTGTCTGGCCTTGGAATTGCGGGTCCTTCATGAACAAAGACAACATAATGCCCGCCGATCCGATAACGTCTTCCGCCGTGATTTCGGCGCTTTTCCGGTTCCCGACCATTTCGGCATAGCTGCGCAGGCTGCGGGTCAGAGCCGTTCTTAATCCCGTTTCATGCGTGCCGCCCTGCGGTGTGCTGATCGTATTGCAAAACGAACTGATAAAGCCGGCGTCCGAATCTTCCAGCCAGGTCATTGCCCATTCGATATGACCGCGGCCGCCCGACAGTTCGGCGCGTCCGGAAAAAGGCTTCGGCGTAACGCATACTTCGTCTTTAAGCCGGTATTTTAAGAAATCTTCCAACCCGTTCGGGTATTTTAAAGTTTCTTCGGCGGGTGTTTTGTCTTCGCCCGTCAGCAAAACCGGATCGCATTTCCAGCGGACTTCCACGCCTTTGAACAAGAACGCCTTTGACCGCGCCATGCGGAACAGGACGCTGGGTTTAAAACGCAGGCGTTCGCCGAAAATTTCCGTATCCGGCTTAAAAATAACTGTTGTGCCGCGTCTGTTGGACACCGTGCCTATCTTTTGCAGGGGAGTCGTCGGAACGCCGCGGGAGTATTGTTGCATCCAAACGCATTTGTCCCGGGCGACTTCTACGGTCATTGAAGAAGACAAGGCGTTGACGACCGCCATGCCGACCCCGTGCAAGCCGCCTGAAACCGTATAAGCTTTTCCGCTGAATTTCCCGCCGGAATGCAAAGAGGTCATAATCACTTCCAGAGCCGATTTTTCCGGGTGTTTCGGGTGCGGGTCAACGGGAATGCCGCGGCCGTTGTCTTTG
>JAJXEL010000198.1 GCA_021639925.1 Alphaproteobacteria bacterium
TCTAGATATTCCGCCAAAACAGGGTGCCCCGAAACTTTTACCAAATCCTGGAATTCCGGCGAAACGGCAACGCCCGTTTTCACCTGACCGCGATCAAGCAAAGAGTTTAAATTTTTTTCCGTATTTAAAATTTCCTGTTTTTCCTGTTTCTTGCTTTCTACAATCTGCATGGCGCTTTCTATGCCGGACAGAGTTTTCAGGTCTTTTTTATATTCTTCGCGATGCTTAATATTCGCCAAACGTTCTTTGAACGACTGTTTGTTTTTGGGTTTGTCCTGCAAATTTAATTTATCCATGACAAAGCCGCGGGTCGCGCCATACGCTCTGGCAGACAAAGCGACAACCCCTACCGCCGCCGGGACGACGCCCAAAGAAGCGGCGCCAGCAATTTTCCCGGCCTTTGATTCGGCCAAAGTCTTATTCGCGATCATCAGTTTTTCCAGAAAAGACGGCGGTTCGATCATTTCCAACCGCTTTTCAATGAATTCCCGGTATTGCGCGGCCTCCTCCTTTTTCAGGTTTTTGCCCTGAAAAGAAACTTCTTTTCCTTTTTTTGTTTTTATCTGAACCGTCGTTTCCCAATCGCGGTCCGTATTCCAAACCAGTTTTGCGCCGCCCTTTAAATAATTTTCAACCAACGGACTGTGAAAAGGAGCATCGGCAAATCGTTCTAAAGGCTTTTTCCATTCTTTTTCCGCATTTTTCACACGCTTGTCCTGAATCCGCTGCGCAGCGTCCGCCATACCATAAACGGCATTTTCTATCAGATTACATTCAAATAATCCTTTAAATCTTCCCGAACGAGCCAAGCCGTAAACCACCGCGAAATTAGACATAACCGAAAACCCCTTTAAATACTCTGCATTTAAAGTATGATAACAGTCCTGGACAAAACAAAGCAAGTCTTTTTTAAAACAATCCAAATAAAAAAGGCGGAAATAAAAGATTTTCCCGCCAAAAGAAGAAAATAAATAGACAGAAAATTTATTTGTCCATTATGCGGATATATCCGCCGCCCTTTCGGCAAACGATCCTTTGTTTATTACCGCTTCATAATAACGTTTAAACACGCCGGCCGGGTCGGATAAAAGGCCGTCGTTTAATTCTGCAACCTTGTTCAGGTCAATTTCGACAACCAGCATTTTTTCCGAATTATATAAATGTTTAATAATGTTTTCCGGTACTCCCGTTATGGGGCAACCGGAATCAGACGTCCTTTTGAAAAACAAAGAATGTTCAAACAAATAACTGATTTCCGGATCTTCCGGCTTTCCGGCCAATTCCGGCAAGAACACCGTTACCTTACCTTCTTTATTTACCGTAAACGCCGGCGAAGGCAGTTCGTTTAACAACATTGTCCGCTCCATAAAAAAACAAGGCGAAAGAGGGGCTGAAAAGCCCCTCTTCTTTTTTTGAATTATTTTGCCGCTCTGTCCTGTTCAATAATGATTTTCAAAGCGTCAACAGCAACGCGAACGGCGGCTGAAGTATCTTCGGACATTTTCTGATCCAACCCGGCAGCTTCGCGTTCCTGGTTCCAAATCACATGAAAACACGATCCGCAGCGGCATCTTAAAGCATCGGCGACAACGAACAAAGCCGCGGATTCCATTTCGCTGGCTTTTACGCCCAGACGTTTCCAGGCTTCCCACTTCTGCAGCAATTCATACGAAACCGGCATTTTAGCGGGGCTGTGCTGGCCGTAAAAAGCGTCTTTGCACTGTACAACGCCGGTATGCGTTGTTTTGCCCATAGCCAAAGCCGCCTGACGCAAAGCAACCGTAATATCCAGATTGGCGACCGCGGGATATTCAATCGGCGCGTATTCAACGGAAGTATGTTCAAAACGGATAGCCCCCGTCGCGACAACGATATCGCCGGACTGTACGTCCAGATCAATTCCGCCGCAGGTTCCCGTACGGATAAACGTATCCGCGCCGATATTATGCAGTTCTTCCATAGCGATAGAAGCCGACGGCCCGCCGATCCCCGTGGAACAAACGGATACTTTTTCACCCAGCAAGGTTCCCGTATAGATATTATATTCGCGGTTTTGCGCGACGTGATGCGCATCGTCAAACAGCTTTGCGATTGATTCGCAGCGTCCCGGATCGCCCGGCAAAATGACATAACGGCCGACGTCGCTTTCGACGCAATGGATATGAAACTGCTTTTCAAGTTTCTGCATGGAAAACCTCTCCTTAAAAATCAACGAAAAATATGACAAATTCATATTGTTGGCATCAAGTCTATATGAATTTTTTTATAAAACAAAGCGTTATTTTACAGGCGTTTTAACGGAAAACTTTTATTTTTGTTTGATTTATTCCCACAGTCTGATAGCATATTTTCGAGTTTAAAAATTAAACTCAGGGCGTCAGAAACCCTATTACATCTAGCCGCATTGTGTATGGCGGCCAATAAATTATACGCCGAATCTGTCCTTAACGGGCGGATTTCGGTGAATAAGGCTGTGTGCTGAATAAGCCGAGCCGTCTTTAGATGTAAACGGTTTCTGAAAATCCGCCCACCTGAAAAGGTGGGTTTTCTTTTAACTAAAAAAAAGGATCTTCAGAAATGAAAAAAACTTTATTAACTGTTTTACTTTGTTTTACCGGTGCCTG
>JAJXEL010000199.1 GCA_021639925.1 Alphaproteobacteria bacterium
ATTCAAAACAGCGCTTAAACAAGGTTTCCGTTTTCTGTCTTTTCCAAAAATGCGCAAGAAAATAAAATAAACGGCGGCAAAATAGACAAAATCTTCTGAGTCGTCCGTTAAAACCTGTTGTCAAAATAAACTTCTGACTTAATATAGGCGGAGTTTACAGGAAAAAAAGAGAAAAACAATGTCCGATTCCGCACAGGTTCAAATTTATACGCCGCCGTATGATTTTATTGACAACGGCGCGGCTGAATTGATGCTGGTTTATGAAACGCCGGCGGGCGCGCCGGATTATCCCGTCTTTTATTTTGACGGCGGCAGCGCCGTTTTAAAACGCGGGGCCGGACAGTTTGTCGTTTTCCCCTTTATTGACAGCGCCGTCCGAAAACTGCTGAACCGCGGCGGAAAAATAACGGTTGCGGAAATGGACGGCGAAGAAATCGCCCGTTCCTACGAAACGGATATCCTTTCCGGCCGGCCGCAGGATCTGCCTTCGGACGGCAGAAACGAAAACATCGGACAAAAAGAAAATGGCTGAAAACAAAAACGCTTCCGTCGATACATTATTAAACATCATGGCCCGCCTGCGCGATCCCGAAAAAGGGTGCCCGTGGGACTGCCGCCAGACAGCCGAAAGCATTTCCGGTTATACGCTGGAAGAAGCCTACGAAGTTTACGACGCCGTCGCGGCCGGAGACCCGGACGCTTTGCGCGAAGAACTGGGCGATCTCCTGTTTCATATTGTCTTTTACGCCCGCATCGCCGAAGAACAGGGCAGCTTTACCTTTTCAGACGTCGTACAGGCCGCGTGCGATAAGATGATCCGCCGCCACCCGCATGTTTTCGGCGACAAAGAAACGATTCCCGACTGGGAACAGCTGAAACGCAAAGAAAGAGCGCAACGCCGCCAGACCGGTATCTTATCCGGCATCGCCAAAGCCCTGCCCGCCGCGACCAGAGCCTACAAACTGCAAAGCCGGGCGGCGACCGTCGGTTTTGACTGGGACAAACAGGATCTGGTTTTGGATAAAATCGTCGAAGAAAGCGACGAACTGCGCGCCGAAATCGCCCAAAAAGAACACGAATCCGAACGCGAAGACGAAATGGGCGATCTGCTGTTTGCCTGTGTCAATCTGGCCCGAAAGCTGAAAATTGATCCGGAAACAGCGTTAAAACGGACAAATGCAAAATCTGAACGCCGCTTTTCCTATATCGAAGAAACCCTGCGGCAAAGAAAACAGCCCTTTGAACAAACCAGTCTGGAAGAAATGGAAGCGCTGTGGGTCGAAGCCAAAAAGAAAGAAAAACAGCAGCCTAGCGGTCCCACAAATTAGTGTAACTCTGTTCCTTGCGGATACGCATGCCGCGGCCGAACCGCCCCGTATTTAAAAAGCTGAGCACCAATTCCAAAATCTTGTCGTCCTGATGCAAAAAGAAATGCGTTTTGTTCAAGGCCAGATATTCTTCCCTGGCGCCGTTTTGCTTTGCGGCCGCCACCGGCAAAATACCGTCGTTGTCCTGTTTAAACAAAGGCAGGAATCCTTTGGCGTCGTCTTTGCCGCCCATAATAACCCCGAAATCGCCTTTCATCGGGAACAAAGCTTCCGCCGTTTCGGGCAGGATACATCTGCCCGCGGTCCCCAGGACAAATTTGTACCACCATTTGTCTTTCCACTTATCGGCCCAGACATATCCGTGATTCGGAACGGCCAGGAAAACGCTGCGCCCGATTCTTCCCAGCCAGGACGGATTTAATTCGATTGCCTGGCGCAAAATCAGCCCGCCCATGCCGTAAACGACAAAGTTAATCCGGCCAATATCCTGTCTGCGGTCCAGCAAAGCGTTTAAAGCCCGCGCCGATTTAACCAGATCAAAGCGCAGCATCGGATAACTGAAAATCACCGGTTCAAAGTTTTTTTGAAAATGGCGGGCCATTTTTTCAAAAGACGACGGCCGTTGAAAAAGACCGTGAATGATGACAACGGCATTTTTAGGCGGAGGTAAAACTTCCCATGCGCGCAGAAAATACAGCATCGTGTCGTAACATAATTCAAAAGACCCCGCCGCCCTTTTAATATTATACGGATCCAGCAGCCGGCACCGCCGTGTCCAGATCGATTCCTGGATCCGCCAGCCGGCATAACTGTGCCGGTCAACCCAGTAAAACAAGCCGCCGCAGGTAAAAAAGGGAAAAGCCATTGTCTTCTCGTAATTTGTTTTTTTCTAATCATATCAATCATTTTATTAAAAAAGCAAGCTGATAAGAAATTTTGCATTTTATCTTCTCGACATTTTTTTGGGAACGTGCCAGATTAACCGGCATGAAACAGGTTGAAATTTTTACAGACGGCGCATGCAGCGGCAATCCCGGCCTGGGCGGGTGGGGCGCCGTTCTGCGTTACAAAGATGTTGAAAAGGAAATCAGCGGCGCCGAAGAAGCGACGACCAACAACCGCATGGAATTAACGGCGGTGATCGAAGCGCTGAATCTGTTAAAAACAACGTGCGAAGCCGATATTTACACCGACAGCCAGTATGTTATGAAAGGCGCGACGGAATGGCTGGTGGGCTGGGTAAGAAACAGCTGGCGGACGGCGGATAAAAAACCTGTTAAAAAC
>JAJXEL010000200.1 GCA_021639925.1 Alphaproteobacteria bacterium
GTATGATCCTGATAATCTTTTTTGAACTTACCTTCGTAGCTCAACGTAATTTCGGAATTATTTCCGATCGTCATGCCGATATTGGCTCCGGCTTCGATGCCGAAACGCTTCATCATATCGCTTTCTGCGATATAGCTTGAGCCGTCTGCCAGAACAACCGTATTCGTTTCATCGTCGCGTTCAAAATCATACGTCGCGGCCAGTTTTAACTCCGGCGTGATACTGATGTGGCGATTATCTTTTGGCGTGAACTTTTTCGCCAATTTAACGCCGCCGGCAACCGTCCATGTATCAAAAGACTTTGACCGGACTGTCGCGCCCAAAGCATCGGTATGATCGTCTTGTTTGACGTGTGTATAGCGCAAAGCGGCTTCGGGCGTCAGAATTCCGAGTTCATATCCTGCAGCGATTTGTGCGCCGATTGTATCGGCTTTGTAATCGCTGGTCAGGCCGAGCAGGTTGGTTGTGTCATCGTATTTTGAGTAGCCGAAGCTGGCGATTGCGTTAACGTAAAGTTTATTCGGCTTATATTCGCCGTAGACAAATCCGGTATGCGTATCGACATCGGTTTGGCTGCGATCTGTATCGATATCGGTTTTTGTAAAAGCGTACCCGATCCCGGCTTTAACGGAATCGGTTATATTCGTTTCGATCCCTGCGGCAAATCCCGTTGAATCGGATTTAAAGCCGTTTTCTTTATCCAGTTCGGCTTTATTATACATGCCTTGCGCCCAGACGGCAGAACGTCCGGCAAATAAATCTCCGCCCGAACGGCCGCGCATATTGCCGGAAGAGCCTCCGCCCAAGCGGGCGCCGATCACGTTGATGACGGACTTCGCCGTGTTCGCTGCCGTCTTTGTCCCGGATTGCGAAGCGTCAGGCGCGATTTCCCGCAAAATCTGCTTCGTTTCCTGAACCTTTCCGGCCGCTTTGTCCAACAAATTGTTGACTTTCGCAATCGCTTCCTGTTTCGCAGTGTCCAGCTTGCTTAAAATGTCTGGCGCTAAATCCAAAGCTTTAATCGCTTTTTGTTCCGCTGAAGATATGTTTATTCCCGCTTTTTGCAAGTCTTCAACAGCGGCTTCTGCGGCCGTCGCCAAACGAAGAATATACAAGTCTCCGCCATTCCAGTCGGTCAAAACTCCTAAACCGGCCGCGTCCGCAATGTCAAAATCAGTTCCCGACACCGCATAACGGTTGGCAGCATAGTCTGCAAACGTAAAGCCCGTTCCGTTTGTAATGTGATATTGAGTGACTTCGTCGCGCGAAGCATTGGTCATGTCGAGCGCCAAAGTGACATCGGTCGCGTTTCCGGTAATGATGGCAGCGTTTTTGGCGGCGTCGGTCAAAACGGCAGAGATCGTTCCGCCGGTGAAGTTCGTTGCCGTCAGCGTTCCCGAGCCGATATCCAGCATTTTGCCTGCAGCGATTGTAACGGTGTTGAGGCTGGCTTTGTTATTGATATTGGAAAACAGGTAGTTGTCATTAAACGTCAGGTTAACGCCCGAGCCGGACAATTCTCCGTTCAAGCGAGCGGCGGAATTGTTGAAAACGACATTCCCGCCCGTCGCTGTTATGTCGGCGTGAAGACGACCGGACAGGTTGATGGTTCCGGTTTTTAAAGCAATCGCGGGGGCAGTTCCTTCGGCGGCGGAAAAGAGAAGAAGAGCTGTACCGTTAACATCAACAGAGTTTAGCCAATTAGGTTCCAGATTAAGGTTGTTTTTAATGCTATTATTACCGTTTACGTTTAATTCGCCGCCATCTACAATCAAAGCGCCATAAATCGCCGCAGAGTCATTCATATTGACTTTACCGCCGGTTAAATTGATTTTTCCTGAGTTTTTATCAAGTAAGGCGATAGCTGACGTATCGTTTAAAGTGATCTCCGCTGAATCTTGGATATTGATATCAGCATTTGATTCATTAGGCTTAAATGCTGCCATAATTTCAGCTTCTGTCATTTTTCCCGTGTCTAAAAGATAATCCTCGGCATCATCATACTTTGAGAACATATTTCCCGCAAAAATATAACTATTCCCTGAAACATTAACAGAACTGCTTCCTTTTAAGGTTAAATCCTTTTGAAACGGCAGGCCGTTGTATTTTTCCTCTTCACCTATAACAGCCATATAAGACCCGTTTTTCATGGTTACTGTCGTTCCATCGATTATAATATTTCTGTCTGAAGAAAAATCTGCGTGATCCACAATCAGCGTGCCGTCGTTCATTGTCATATCGGCGGGGACAGAATAGGTCTGATCATACAAAGAGTATCGTTCGGCTTCTTCTGCGGAAAAATATTCTTCGGTCAACGGGTTTTTCAATAATTTTTTATAAGTTGATCCGGAGGCGTCTTGAAGATCGAGGGTGTAAGCGGCTTTTTCTGTATCCGATAACGTCATATATTCGTCTTTGGAAATAAGAATCCAAGAATAAGAACCTGCGCTCCATGGCGAAAACGAAGAATTGGAAATTGTTATTTTAGCATTGGTAAAAGTAAAACTTCCTCCTCCGTCAATCGCTTCATTCGCTGAATCATGAATATTTAAAACAGCATCTGTTAACGCAAATGT
>JAJXEL010000201.1 GCA_021639925.1 Alphaproteobacteria bacterium
AATAACCAAGAAGAAATATGAAGGAAAAAATAATTTTTGTCAACTTTTTTGTACACATTTTTTATAAATAAAGTTCTTCGGGGGCATATCCTTTCCCCCCGGAACCGTTATTAACGACATGCATGTACAACTGGTAAAGCTTTTGGGCTTTTTGCAAAGCGAAACCGACGATTTCTTTTTGCTGTTCAAACCCCTGCTGCGGATCGATCAGCGGCACCATGATTCTGATAACGGCCGTTTTACCGTTTTCTTTAAACATCATATCATTATCCATATACGGCTGGTACGGCGGCTGAATCATGGCCAGAGTCGTCATGGCGAACGATAAATCCATGAAACCTTGCGGCATTTTGTGAATAATCCGGACGTCGCGGGGAAATTCGTCGGGCGCTAATTCGACCCAGGCGGCTTCTTCGGCGCTGCCGGTCGGTTTTTTCATACCCAGTTCCGGATAATATTGTTTGGCAAAAGCCTGCATATCGGCAAAAAATTTGCCCGCAATCGTGTCTTCGGCTTCGCGGTAACCGGCCGGCAGGTTAAAGACGCCGCCGGGAAATACACGAAAATCAGATGCGGAAGCCTTCTTTTTCGGCTGAATGACCGGTTCGGGCGCCGGCTTTGTTTGTTCCGGCAGAACGGACTGCGGCGTCATGTCGGCCTGCGGCAGGACGGCGGCCGCCTCTTCCCGGCCGGGAACGGCCGGCTGACGCGGAACCGGCGCGTAAACCGGCGCCGCCGCGGCTGTTTGCATTTGACGGCGCATCATGCCCGTGCCCTGTTCGATGGCCTGACGGATCAATGTTTTTTTATAGGCTGATCTTTGCGGCGTCGCGCTGTGTGATTCGGCGGCCGCCCTGGAAAACCATGTTTCGATTTCTTCATAGCTCAAGTAACTGGAAAAGTATTCGGACGGTTCCAGGCTGGAAAAGTACGCTTGCGGAGAAAACAAACAGGTCAGGTATTCGTCCCAGTAACCGTCTTCGACGCCTTTTTCCCCGAATTCGAAATACCGCTGCGCCTGCAGATTTTGTTTCGGCTGGTCGATTTTGTTTTCGATTAAGATCGCGCATTTGTGTCCGGCGCTCATTTCTTCAAAGACGAACAGGATATCAACGGATCCCAGCGGTTCCAAAGACGGCGTGTGCCATGCGCCGATCATGCGGCGGAACTGGCGCGTTCCGTTGTAGAGTTTGCTGACCAGCCATTTTTTAAACGGGTCCGAAGACAACATTTCTTCTAAAACCAGCAGGTCCATATCTCTTTCCGCCAGCAGGGTGAACGGCGGGGCAGCTAAATCTATCATGCGTTTTTATCCAACTAATGCCAAACTCTGTCTTTTATATACTGAACCGGTTTTATTATCAAACGTTAAAAGGTCAAGGCTTTTCCCTGCCGCATGATTTTTTCGGCGGCTTCGGACCGCGTTCCGTCGGCGTGCATTAATAAAACGCCCGGGGCCAGGGTGGCGGCACAGCGTACTCCTTTGCGTCCGATAATAATCACGCGTTTGGCCGGTTCGCCTTCTTTTGTCCATATGGGAATGATTTTCAGCGCGCCCAGCCGGCCGTATAAAACGGACATAATTTCAGGCAGACGGTCGGCCCGGTTAATCATGGCGAAATGTCCCCGCGCGGCGACATAGCGCAGACAGCGCGTAATCCATTCGTTTAAAGGACAGTCGGATTCCCTGTGTGCGATATCGCGCGTTTTGTCGGGGGAAGGCTGGTTTTCCAGGATAAAAGGCGGATTTGAAACGACCCAGTCAAACGATCCTGTCCGGACCCCGTCGATTTTTTTTGCGCGGATATCGGCCAGGACGACGCGCACCCGGGGGGATAAATTGTTCAGCCGGATATTTTCATCAGCCAGCCTGACCATTTCGGGCTGGATTTCAATGCCGTCGATCGTTATATCCGGACATCTGGCGGCCAGACACAGGCTGACGGCAGCGGTTCCCGCGCCGGCGTCCAGGATTTTTTGCCCCGGTTTAGGATCGGCCGCCGCGGCCAAAAGAACGGCGTCGCTGGTCGCCCGGTATCCGTTAACGGGCTGGCGGAGCTTGATTTTTCCGCCTAAAAAGTCGTCTGTCGTAAAAGAATTTTCCATAAAATCCCCGCCTGTGTTAAGGGCAGTTTACATTTTTTAAAACAAAAAGTAACTTTTTTCTTGCAGAGCCGGATTTTTATGATATTCTCTGCGCTGTATTGAATGACGTGGGGTTGTAGCTCAGTTGGGAGAGCGCTTGAATGGCATTCAAGAGGTCAGGGGTTCGATTCCCCTCAGCTCCACCAAAAAAAATCCGCCTATAAAGGCGGTTTTTTTGTGGGGAAAAAAGGCCGGGGAATCGAACCCTGAGAGGGCGCGGAGCGGTCAGCAAACAGCGCAGACTGTTTGCCGCGCAGCGCGGTGAGGTTCGCAGAACCGATCCGTCCCGGACAAATATTTTGTCCGTTCCCCTCAGCTCCACCATAAAAAAATCCGCCTGTAAGGGCGGTTTTTTTTGTGGGGAAAAAGGCTGGGGAATCGAACCCCTAAGTGGGAAAAAGTTTTTTATCTTGACTTT
>JAJXEL010000202.1 GCA_021639925.1 Alphaproteobacteria bacterium
CATTGGGACTGGATCTGCAGGGTGGATCACAGTTGCTGTTGCAGGTAGACCTGGATCAGGTTGTTGTTGATCAGCTGAATGCCGTTTTGGACGCGGCGCGTGTCGCTTTGCGTGAAAAAGGCATTCGTTATACGGGATTAAGCGTTCAGGATAATGCCGTCAGCGTTAAAATTGTAAAAAGCGAACAGCTGGCCCGGGCAAAGGAGCTGCTGCGTAAAATTGACAAGGGCAGCCTGGAAGTCACCGAAGAAGGCGACGTTCTGAAGGCCCGTTATACGGATATGGCTTTGTCAAATATGAAATCAACGGCGGTGGACCAGTCCATTGAAATTGTCCGCCGGCGTATTGACCAGCTGGGAACGCGCGAACCGTCGATTATGCGTCAGGGATCCGACCGTATTCAGGTTCAGCTGCCCGGTGTGGAAGACCCCAACGAAGTCAAAAAGCTGTTGGGAAAAACAGCGAAGATGTCATTTCATTTTGTTGATGAAACAACGACGCTGGCCGACGCCCGCCGCGGTAAAATTTCCCCGGAATCAAGGGTTGTCCAGGGGGCGGAAGAATCTGACGCCGGATATTATGTCATTGAACGCAAACAGATTGTCAGCGGCGAACATTTAACCGATGCGCGCGCCGATTTTTCCGAAGGCCAGCCGGTCGTCGCGTTCCGTTTTAATTCCTTTGGTTCCAAACGTTTCGGCGCCGCGACGCGCGACGGTGTCGGGCGGCGTCTGGCGATTGTGCTGGACGGCAAAGTTATTACGGCTCCGGAAGTCAAAAGCGCCATTACGGGCGGTTCCGGCATTATTACCGGCAACTTTACGGTTCAAAGCGCGTCTGATTTGGCTTTGATGCTGCGTTCAGGGGCTTTGCCCGCGCCGCTTGACGTGGTTGAAGAACGCATTGTCGGCCCGGGATTGGGAACGGATTCGATTGAAGCCGGCCGGAAATCCTGCGTTATCGGGCTGGTGTTGGTTTTGGCTTTTGTCGTGGCGACTTACGGGCTGTTCGGCCTGTTTGCCGATGTAGCCCTGGTTTTAAACCTGATTTTGTTGTGCGGCGCGATGAGCGCTTTGGGAGCGACGCTGACTTTGCCGGGAATTGCGGGGATTGCCCTGACCCTGGGAATGGCGGTTGACGCGAACGTTTTGATCTATGAACGTATGCGCGAAGAACAATCTTACGGCAAATCTGTTTTAAATACGGTTGAAGGCGGGTTTGAAAACGCTTCTTCGGCGATTTTCGATTCAAACCTGACCAGCCTGTTTGCCGGCGCTATTTTGATCTGGCTGGGCAACGGTCCTGTCCGCGGGTTCGGCGTTACGACCTGTTTGGGGCTGGTAACGTCTGTCTTTACCGCGGTGTATGTGACCAAAGTGTTGATCCTGGCCTGGATTAAATTCTGCAAGCCTAAGAAAATTAACGTGTAAGGAGTATTTGAAATGCCTAGACTTATTCACTATTTCATTAAACCGACGCACATTAATTTTATCGGCGCCAGAAAAATAGCTTTCTTCTTTTCAATCTTTCTGTGCCTTGTTTCGATTTATTCCATTGCCGTCAAAGGCATGAATTTCGGGATTGATTTCAAGGGCGGCGTATTGATGGAAGTGCAGGCGGAACAAAAAATTGATATGAAAGATCTGCGCGCCAGATTGTCCGATCTGGGCGTTGACCTGCAGCCTGTCGGCGAAACGGGAACGGAAGTTCTGATTACGGCGCTGGGACGCGGCGACAATGAACAGGAACAGATGAAAATTGCCAACGTAATCCGTCAGGAATTGGGTGAAGGTTATTCTTTCCCCCGGATTGAAATGGTCGGACCGCGCGTCGGCGCCGAATTAATCCGCAACTGTATTCTGGCCGTTATTCTGGCGGCAGTTATGATTACGGCGTACGTCTGGACGCGTTTTGAATGGGAATTTGCGTTGGGGACGATGTTGTCCCTGATCCATGATATCCTGATCGCCGTCGGCCTGTTTTCCGTATTTCAGCTGGATTTCGACATGACGATTATTGCCGGTTTAATGACTTTGGCCGGTTTTTCCGTGAATGATACGATCGTTTCTTATGACCGTATGCGCGAAAACCTGCATAAGTACCGCAAAATGCCGATTGACGAAATGATCAATAAAACCACGAACGAAATGCTACCGCGTACGTTGCTGACCGGTATGTCAACGATTATCATGCTGACGGTAATGCTGTTTATGGGCGGATCCGTTTTGCAAGGATTTGCTTTGATTATGCTGTGGGGGATCGTTGTGGGAACGTATTCGTCCGTTTATGTGGCTATGCCGGTGCTGATGTATCTGGATATCCGTAAAACGATGGAAAACAAAACGAAAAATTTAAATCCGTTTGAAAGCGCGGAATAAAAAAAAGCCCCGGATTTTCCGGGGCTTTTTTTTATCGGGACGCGCAGGAGGCGGCAGGGCATAAATTTTTTTACGTAAAAGCGGCCCTGTTTGCAATAGCCTGAATTAATTGTAATATTGAATAAAACTTCGTTGACTTTAATTAAATGAATCAGCCAAACTATATATGAT
>JAJXEL010000203.1 GCA_021639925.1 Alphaproteobacteria bacterium
CCGGCTGCAGCTGATCAATGATGACCTGCGTCTGCTGGCCGGAGGTTACGACCGTGTTATCGTCGATCTGGGCTCGGGCGTTGAAAAGCCCGTCCGCCTGTTTGCTTCGGGCGCGGCCGGCCTGATGATCGTATGCACGGACGAACCGACGTCGCTGACAGACGCTTACGCTTTTATTAAAATGATCTGCATGGAACAGCAGCAGCCCAATATCAGCATTATCGTCAATTCGGCCAATTCCTACCGCGAAGGGGAAAGAACGTATACGACTTTGCTGAAGGCTTGTCAGGGATTTTTGCGCATTTCTCCGCCTTTGGCCGGCGTGATCCGCCGCGATACGCGCGTGCGCGACGCGATCCGCAACCAGACGTCAATTTTGCGCCGCCACCCGAATACGGAAGCAGCCGAAGACGTTCTGGCCATCGCCGCGCGGTTAAGCAAAGAATAAAGGTGCGTGATGAGCAGTCCCGTCACAACGTTTCAATCTTTGGGAATAACTGCTCAACCTGCCGTATCGGCGGCCGTTTCGGTTGCCGGCGTCCCCGAACAGCTGCAAACTTTGCCGGCGGGAACGGTTTTGCCTGCCGTCATTACGCCGCCCGCCGCACCGGCGGAGTTGCCTGTTATTACCATTACTCTGCCTGACGGCGCGGAAATTTCTTTTTCGGCAAAGCTGCCTCATGTCCCGAATGTCAAAACGCCTGTCAGCCTGAAAATTCTGCCGCCGGAAATTAAAAACGCCCTGTCCTTCAGGATTCATTTTTCCGCTCCTCTGCCAAACGTCAAAGAAGCGGCGCAGGCTTTGCAATCGGCTTCGGAAATACAGTCCGCCGTGATAGAATCGCCCGCGAAACCGATAACCGTCCGGGCTTTTGTCCTGAAATCCGTGCCGGAACAAATTGCCGCCCTAATGCCCGAATTGGACGACGGCGCGCCTTTGCCGGCTTTGGCGGCGGAAAGTAAAGTCAATATTGAATTAAGACCGGATCAAAACGCCCTGCCGGCTTTGGCTCGTCCGGAAAAACCGGGCATAACGCCAAACGTTCAAAATACGCCTTTGCCGCGGCCGCCCGCGGACGAAACGATAAAAATCATAGAACTGCCCAAAGCTTCTCCTTCTGCCCGGCAGACCGTCTTTTTGCAAAACGCCGCCGCCAGAACGACCGAAACAGCCGGAACGGAAAAAGTATCCGTCCCCCTTCCTCCGGCGCAGACGGCGGCAACGGATCCGCAGCCGTCCCTTTCTTTTGTTCCGGAAAAAGGACAAACATTGCCCGTTTCACCAATACGGGACACGGCGGCGACGCCCGCCCCCGCCATTTTATGGCAAACCGTAAAACAGCAGCCGGAAACCGCGCCCGCAAACACTTTGCCCGTCTTGCCGGAAACACCTCCGCAAGCGCCGGAATTGCCGGAACAAACTCTTCCCGCCGTTTCGGCAAAGGAACCGCCGGCAGCGAATCCGCCGGTTCAATCCTTCTTCGCGGAAAAAAACATGCCGTCCGTTCCGGAAACTTCCGCCTTTTATCAGGAACGGCCTGTTTTACCGGCAATGGCGGCCGTCCGCGGAATTATATTTCATTCGCCGGCCGAACGGCAGCCTTTGATCGTTACCAAAATCGGCGTGCTGGCTGTTGAAGAAAAGCTTCCTTTGCCGCATTTAACGCCGGTAACCGTTAAAATTATCCCTCTGCCCGCCGAAACCGACGCGCCGGTTATGTCAAAGGATTCTCTGCCCGAGTTTAAAAACACGTGGACCGTTTTGACGAACGCTTTGGACACGCTGAAACAGACGGATCAGGCGGCCTATGAAGCCGTTAAAAACATTCTGCCGCAAACGGGGAATAAACTGCCGGCGCTGATGCTGTCTTTTATGCGCGCCGCGGCGCAGGGCGTTTCCTTGACGTCGTTTATCGGCGAAGCCAACGTTTCGGCTTTGCGCGCAACGGAAAGGGGCGAACGGCTGTTAAAACGGCTGGAAAAGGAATTTTCCGCTTCGCCCAAAAAAGCGACGGACGGACAAAATTCATGGAAAGGCTGGGATATACCGTTTTTATCCGGCTCTGTCGTCGAACCGGTTTCTTTGTATTTGCAGCGGCCCTCAGACAACGATCCGCAGCGCAATGCGTCTTTAAAAAACCAACGCGGCGTCCGGTTTGTGTTGGATCTGAATTTAACAAACCTGGGCCGGCTGCAAATGGAAGGCCTGGCGCGGCGCCCCGAACGCCGCTTCGATCTGATCCTGCGCCACCAAAACGATTTGCCGTCTTCCTTTGACGCCGGCGTTCAGAGCATATTTATACAAACGTTATCGGCCTTGAATTATACCGGAACAATCAAAGTCGATCAGACAAATGACTTTATCGTCTTTACGCCGCGCCAAGACAACGAAATGAAACGGGGGGTTCTGGTTTGACAGACAAAAAAGGATATTACGCGATTTTGCATTTATCCGAAAACGCCGGCGAAAAAGAAATCAAAGAAGCTTTCCGCCGCGAAGTCAAGCTGTATCACC
>JAJXEL010000048.1 GCA_021639925.1 Alphaproteobacteria bacterium
TTGTAATATAGTAAGCGATTATACGATTCCCGGATAAATATTTAAATGAGATTTTTTCATTCCTGGCAAAACGTGCCGCCCGCTTTTCAAAACGCCGTCGTTGCGATCGGCAACTTTGACGGTTTTCACAAAGGACACAAGGCCGTCGTCGAAACGGCCGTCAAAATCGCCAAAGAACAAAAACGCCCCGTCATGCTGATGACGTTCGAACCGCACCCCAGCGGCTTTTTCCGCCCCGGCGGCAGAACGTTCCGCATTACCCCGATCCGTTCAAAAGTCAGGGCGATCTGCCGGCTGCCGATCGACGGATTTTTCGTTTTCAATTTTAACCGGGCTTTCGCGGACATGAGCGCCGGCGACTTTATTGAAAACGTGCTGGTCAAAGGGCTGCACGCCGCCCACATCGTCGTCGGCGAAGATTACGGATTCGGGAAAAACAGACAAGGCGACGTCGCTTACATGCGCGAACATTACCCTTCCCTGCCCGTAACGGCGGTTCAAAAACTGCGCGATCAAAACGGGGAAATCATTTCTTCGTCCAGAATCCGGTCTTTTCTGCGCGACGGCGAAGTCGAAAAAGCGTCCGGATTAATGGAACACCCCTTTGAAATCGAAGGATACGTCATTCACGGGGCTCAGCGCGGACGCCAAATCGGTTTTCCCACGATCAACATCGAACCCAAAGAATCCATTTTGCCCCGAATCGGCGTTTATGCCGCGACGGTCGAAGCGGACGGCCGGACGTTCCGGGCGGTCGCCAACATCGGCACGCGCCCGACGGTCAACGGCGAAGGCGTTTTGCTTGAAGCGCACCTGCTGGGATTTAACGGGGATTTATACGGAAAACGCCTGCGCGTCAGGCTGATCACGTTTATCCGGCCCGAAGTCCGGTTTAATTCAATGGAAGAATTAAAAGAACAGATCATCAGGGACACACAGACAGTGAAAAGGATTCTGAAATGAAAAAAGGACTGATTTGCGCCTTGATCGTTTTGCTGGCCGACCAGATCAGCAAGGCTTTTGTTTTGTCTTATTTCGCGGATCACGCTTCGCCGGTCAGAATAACGTCCTTTTTTAATTTTGTTCTGGCCTGGAACAAAGGCGTCAGCTTTTCCCTGCTGCATTCCGACCACCCGGCCATGCCCTGGGTGCTGGTAACGGTTGCGCTGTTGATCTGCGGGGTTATTTTGCATTGGATGAGCATGGAAAAAAATCAGGCGACAATCAATTGTTTCGGCCTGATTTTGGGCGGAGCGCTGGGCAACGTCGTTGACCGCGTACGATTCCGCGCCGTCATCGACTTTTTGGATTTTCATATCGGAACACATCACTGGCCGGCGTTTAACGTCGGCGATTCGGCTATTTGCATCGGCGCGGGAATTATTTTAATCTGGAATTTGTTTTTTGCCCCTGTTGAAAAACTGTCCGAGCCCGAAAAGGAAAAAAAACATGACGATAACGCCTAACGTTTTCCGCAGATTATCCGGCGTTCCGGATCTGACGCGGCTGGAAAAAAAGAAAACAGCCCTGCTGCTGATTGAATTTCAGGCGGAACATTTTACAGGTTTGCTGCCCGTCGAAGGCGCGCAGGAAATCATTGCGCCGGCCGTCAAAATAATGAACTGGGCGGACAAACATAAAATCATGACAATTCATATCGCTCATCAGGCCAAAAGCCCCGCCAGCCCCGTTTTTGCCCCCGGCAGTCCCGGATCGGAGTTTTATCCGCCCGTCGTTCCCGGCAAAAAACATTTCGTTCAGGTCAAGTATGCTTCCAGCGCTTTTTCGGGATCCGGTTTGCATACGACATTGCAGGCGCAAGGCATAGACACCCTGATTTTAACCGGTATGTCAACGCCGTCCAGCATTGCCGCCAGCGCGCACGACGCGCGGCTGCTGGGGTATAAATGCCTGGTCGCGGCGGATATAACGGCGTCGCGCGACGTCATGTCCTGGGACGAAACCCGTGTCATCGCCGGTGCGCAGATGCAGCAGACCGCTTTGGCAAACATCGCCGACAAATATGCTCCGGTCATGACAGGCGCCGGCATTATGGCGCTGCCGATTGAAAAATAGAGGATAAAAACGATGAAAATTTTTTGTTTGCTTTTGCTTTTCTGCCTTTCCGGCTGCGCCGACCGGTATTCTTTGGACAAAGGACGCGGACCGGACCCGCAGGGTATTGTTGCCAATAATCCGCTGGTTTTGCCGCCCGATTACCTGCTGCGCGCCCCCGAACCGGCCGCGCCCGTGCAAAATCAGAAAACGCCGGAAGAAAGTAAAAACATTCCCGAAACTCCGGCGGCGTCATCTGTTTCCGAAACTCCGGCAGATTCTCCTGTTTCCGAACCGGCGGAGGAATAATGCGTTTATTTTTTATCCTGTTTTTTGCCCTGCTGCAAATTTCCTCTGCCGGCGCTTCAATTTTTGAAACGCAGACATTCACGTTGGACAACGGCATGCAGGTCGCCGTTATTGAAAACCACCGGGCGCCCGTCGTTACCCATATGGTATGGTACAAAACGGGCAGCATTGACGATCCGGCCGGCAAATCCGGCATTGCCCACGTGCTGGAACATATGATGTTTAAAGGAACTGCCGCCGTTCCCGACGGAGAATTTTCCAAAATTATCGCCCGCAACGGCGGATCGGAAAACGCTTTTACGTCGCTGGATTATACCGCTTATTATCAGAATATTGCCCGCGACCGGCTGGAACTGGTTATGTTTTTGGAATCAGACCGTATGAAAAACCTGCGTTTTTCCCGGGAAGATTTTGATCCGGAATTGGAAGTCGTCAAAGAAGAACGCCTGATGCGTATTGAAAACAACCCCGCGAATCTGCTGGGCGAACGCAGAAATATGCTGTTGTGGGGGGATCACCCCTACGGCCGGCCCGTGATCGGAACGAAAAAAGAGCTCGCCCAGCTGACGCTGGAAGATGCCAAACGTTTTTATCAGGCGCATTATGCCCCCGACAACGCCGTTTTGGTTGTCGCCGGCGACATCACGGCCGAAGAATTAAAACCGCTGGCTGAAAAATATTACGGAAAAATCCCGCCCAGCCGGACGGCAGCGGCAAAAAAACAGTTTTTCCTGCCTTATCCCGTGCGTTCCAAAATCGAAATGCGCCACCCGCAAATCAAGCTGTATTCATTGCAGCGCGTTTATGTCGTTCCGTCTTATCTGTCTGAAAACAAAGAACAAAGCTTTGCTTATACCGTTTTGGACGAAATTCTGGGGGCCTATCATCTGGGAAAAATGTACAATCACTTTATTACGGGGAAAAAAACGGCACGTTCAGCGGGAACCAGTTATGGCGGATTTGCTTTGGACAAAGGAACGTTCGGCTTTTTCATCACGGCGCGGGATAATGAATCTCTGGTTGAACTGGAAAAAGAACTGGATCGTTTTATGGATCCGGATTCAATTACGCAAAAGGAACTGGACAAAGCCAAAAAACGTCTGGTTGCCGACATTGAATACCTGGACGACAACCCCGAAGGGGCGGCCAATCTGGTCGGCCGGTTTTATGCGCTGGGCCTGACGGTCGAGGATTTAAAAAACTGGACGGCGAATATTGAAAAAGTCACGCTTGCCGACGTGAAAAAAGCTTATGCGGACATGCTGTCGGCCACATCGGTAACCACCTATCTGATGCCAAAGGACGCCCCATGAAAAAACTGATCGTACTGTTATTATGCTGTTTAGCTTTTCCCGTCCGGGTTCCGGCGGCGCAGACAAAGCCGGGCAACGTTATCGTTAAAAAAAAGGCGGCCGTGAAAAGCAAGCCGGCGCCCCGTTCCGTTCTGCCGGAAATAAAGCCGGTTCCTTTTCATATCCCGCAGGTTCAGCGTGTTGTTACGGACAGCGGGATCGAAGCCTGGCTGATTGAAGAAAAATCAACGCCGGTCATTGCCGTTTCCGTATTGTTCAAAGGCGGAAAAGCTTCCGATCCCAAGCGGCTGACCGGGCTGTCTTCTTTGGCCATGTCGTTAATGGACGAAGGGTCCGGTCCGTACAGCGCCGAAAAATTCAGCGAAATCTTGTCGGAAAAAGCGATCGGCATGTCTTTCGGGGCGACGTCGGACACGCTGCACGCCGGATTGGAAACGCTGCGGAAAAATAAGGAAGAAGCTTTCGACTTGTTCCGTTTAGCGCTGACGTCTCCCCGTTTTGAACGCAAGGCCGTCAAACGAATGAAAGAACAGATGTATGCCGGAATCGAAGCGCGTAAGGGCAGCCCGAACGCCGTCGCCGCGGAACGCTGGGCAAAGCTGGTATACGGGGATCACCCCTACGGCCGCATGATTCCGACAAAACAGTCCGTGCGGTCGATCACGCGCGCCAATCTGCGCAGCCTGGTCCGCGACAGAATCGCGCGCGACAACATGATCATCGGCGTGGCGGGCAATATTTCCGCGGAAGAATTAAAACCGCTTTTGGAAAAAACGTTCGCGGGGCTGCCTGAAAAATCCCGCGTCAGGGAAACGCCGCCGTTTACGCCGGAACTGTCCGACAGAATCGACGTTTTATCCATGGACGTCCCGCAAAGCGCCGTTTTGTTCGGGCATAAGGGCATTGCCCGCAATGATCCCGATTTTTACGCGGCCGTGCTGGTCAATTACAGTTTCGGCGGCGGGTCTTTTGCCGCGCGTTTGTTTGACGAAGTGCGCGAAAAAAAAGGACTGGCTTACAGCATCGGCACGTCGCTGAATATCAGCAAAGCCAGCCCGATGATTACTGGATCCGTCGGATCGGATAACGCCAAACTGGCCGACGCGATTAAAATTATTCAGGAACAATGGCGCGAAATGGCGCAAAACGGCCCGACGGAACAGGAATTAAAGGACGCGAAAACCTATATCACGGGATCGTTTCCTTTGGCCTTTACGTCCAGCGGCGGCCTGTCGTCTTTTCTGACCGGCATGCAGTATCACGGCCTGGGAATCGACTATTTGCAAAAATACAACGACATGATTAATGCCGTTACTTTGGAACAGGCGAAAGAAACAGCCGGCAGACTGCTGCTGCCCGACAGTTTGTTCTTTGTTGTTGTCGGCAAACCTGCTAATCTTTGAGAAAATGATTTTTTAGGAGAATAACGTTATGACCTTAACCGATTTAAAAGCCTGGAAAGACCTGGAAAAAAATTATGCCGAAATCCGCGGAGAAACCATGCGCGACATGTTTGCCGCCGATCCTGACCGGTTCGAAGAATTTTCCGTTTCTTTAGGCAGTCTGCTCTTGGATTATTCGAAAAACCGTATCAACGGCGAAACTATGAAGCTGTTGATTGCTCTGGCCAAAGAAGCCGGACTGGAAAAAGCGCGCGACGCCATGTTTTGCGGCGAAAAAATCAATACGACGGAAAACCGCGCCGTTTTGCATACGGCTTTGCGCAACCGTTCCGACCGGCCGGTCTATGTCGACGGCAAAGACGTCATGCCGCAAATCAAAGCGGTTTTGGAAAAAATGAAAACCTTTTCAAACGCCGTGCGCGACGGCCAATGGAAAGGCGCGACCGGCAAAGCCATGACAGATGTTGTCAATATCGGCATCGGCGGGTCGGACCTGGGCCCCGTCATGGTCGTCGAAGCGTTGAAACATTATCAGAAAAAAGGATTAAACGCGCATTTTGTTTCCAATGTTGACGGAACGCACATCGTTGAAACGTTAAAGAATCTGAATCCCGAAACGACTCTGTTCATCGTGGCGTCCAAAACCTTTACAACGCAGGAAACCCTGACAAACGCGAAAACGGCGCGCGACTGGCTGGTGGCCGCTTTGGGCGAAGACGCCGTGGCAAAACACTTTGTCGCTTTGTCCACCAATACCGAAGAAGTCAAAAAATTCGGCATTGATCCCGCCAACATGTTTGAATTCTGGGACTGGGTCGGCGGCCGTTATTCCCTGTGGTCCGCGATCGGTTTATCCATCGCCATCGCGGTCGGCTATGATAACTTCGTTGAACTGCTGACCGGCGGATTCGAAATGGACGAACATTTCCGCAATGCGCCTTTGGAAAAAAACATTCCCGTGATTTTAGGCGTTCTGGGCGTATGGTATCATAATTTCTTCGGCGCGGAAGCGTACGCCGTTTTGCCGTACGACCAATACCTGCACCGCCTGCCCGCCTATCTGCAGCAGGCCGACATGGAATCCAACGGCAAAGGCGTTTCCAAAGACGGTAAGCCCGTTTCCTATACGACCGGACCGATTTTGTTCGGCGAACCGGGCACAAACGGCCAGCATTCATTCTATCAGCTGATTCACCAGGGAACGCATTTAATCCCGTGCGATTTTATCGTTCCGGCCGTTTCTTTGAACGAAACGGGCGACCATCACCCGATTTTGCTGTCAAACGTATTTGCTCAGGCCGAAGCGCTGATGAAAGGCAAAACCGCCGCCGAAGTCCGCGCCGAATTTGAAGCGCAGGGGGCAAGCGAAGAAAAGATTCAGGCGCTGCTGAATCATAAAATCTTTTCGGGCAACCGTCCGTCAAACATGATTCTGGTTGAAAAAATCGATCCCAAAACGCTGGGGCGCCTGATCGCCATGTACGAACACAAAATTTTCGTCCAGGGCGTCATCTGGAACGTCAACAGCTATGACCAGTGGGGCGTTGAACTGGGCAAGCAGCTGGCGAAGAAAATTCTGCCGGAAATCAAAAGCGCCACGACAGTGACCAGCCACGATTCATCGACAAACGGTCTGATTAACGCCGCCAGAAGCATGCGCCAGACGGTGTAACCAGATGACGAATCTGCGCCTTTTACCGCCGACATTAGTTAACCGCATCGCCGCGGGCGAAGTGCTGGAACGTCCGGCGTCGGCGGTAAAGGAGTTAGTCGAAAACGCTTTGGACGCCGGCGCGACCAAAATCGACGTCGTTTTAAACGAAGGCGGCAAAGCGGCATTGACCGTTACCGACAACGGCAAAGGCATGACGCCCGAAGAAATGACTTTGGCCGTAGAACGTTTTGCGACGTCCAAGCTGCCTTCCGACGATTTGTTCGATATCCGTTTCCTGGGGTTCAGGGGCGAAGCGCTGCCGTCGATCGCATCGGTGGCACGCATGACGCTGATTTCCAGAACGGCACAGGCGGATACGGCCTGGTCAATGTTTGTCGAAGGCGGCGAAAAGCACGCTCCTGAACCGGCAGCGGCGCCGCAGGGAACGCGCATCGAAGTCCGCGATTTGTTTTATGCCGTTCCGGCGCGTTTGAAATTTCTAAAATCGACGCCGACGGAAACGGGATATATCCAGGAAATCATTGAAAAACTGGCTTTAGCTTATCCGTCCGTCGCTTTCACGCTGTCAGACGAAAAAAAACAAAGGCTGGATTTAAAACCTGTCGGCGCAGAAGAAGAAATCAAACGCGTCGCGCAGATCATCGGCGAAGATTTCACCGAAAACGCCGTACCGCTGCAGGTTGAACGCGACGGCATTGTTTTAAAAGGCTTTGTCGGTTTGCCGACGCTGAACAAAGCGACGGCGGCGGCGCAGTATTTCTTTGTCAACGGTCGTCCCGTGCGCGACAAAGTGCTGTTAGGGGCGATCAAAGCGGCTTATCACGAATTGCTGGCGGCGGACAGATTCCCCGCGTTGGTTTTGTTTTTGCAGCTGCCCGCCGAAGACGTTGACGTGAATGTCCACCCGACAAAGGCCGAAGTCCGTTTCAGAAACGCGCAGGCCGTACGCGGCATGATTGTCACGGCTGTACGGCAGGCTTTGATGAGTTCCGGACACCGCACTTCTTCAACTTTGGCGGCGGAAGCGCTGGACGTTTCCCTGCCGGAACCGGCTTCTCTGCCTATGCGTCCGGCGCCGGCCGTGCCCGCGCCCGCTTATTCCGGCGCAGCAAAATCGTATTCTTCATACCGTCCCGCGGCGCAAAAAAGTTATTCGTTTCAGGAAACGCGCGCTTTATTTAAGGCGAACGAAGCCTTTTCCGCTCCTATTGCCGAAAATCTGCCCGATACGCCGGTCGTCGGAGAAACGGAAAACGGCGACGACTTTCCGCCGCTGGGACTGGCGCGGGCACAGCTGCATAAAACGTACATCGTGTCCCAAACGCAGGACGGCATCGTCATTGTCGACCAGCACGCGGCGCACGAACGTCTGACGTACGAAAAGATCAAACAAAACATGGAAACCGGCAGCGCCGCGGCGCAATATCTGTTGTTGCCGGAAATCGTCGAATTAAACGCGGAAAAAAAGGAAGCCGTTCTCGGGCAAAAAGAAGAACTGGAAAAAACAGGTCTGCTGCTTGAACCGTTTGGCGACAATGCCGTTTTGATCCGCGCCACCCCTGCCGTTTTAGGCGAAACCGACGCCAAAGCGTTAATGAAAGATATTGCCGACACGCTGATTGAATTCGGCGACAGTCTGGCTTTAAAGGAACGGATAAAAAAAATCGCCGCGACAATGGCGTGTCACGGTTCCGTACGCGCGGGACGCAAGTTGGACGCGTCGGAAATGAACGCGTTGCTGCGCCAGATGGAATCGGTTCCCTATTCCGGCCAATGTATCCACGGCCGGCCCACATATATTGAATTGAAATTAAAAGATATCGAAAAGCTGTTCGGCCGCAGAGAATAACTACTACTACCCGTAGGGGGCTACTACCCGTAGGGGCGGCCGGCGGCCGAGGCATAATGTCCTCCGGACAGGGGATCAGGTTGTGCCGGTAAAAACTGACGCCCGTACGGCCAGTACCCTATCTGCAAAGCGCAGCTATAAAAAATCCCCCGCATAAGCGGAGGATTTTTCATTTGGATATAAAAGAACATTTAAGCCTTTTTGTTTCTGATGGAGTACACCCCATTCTTTTTCTTTGTTTTGTAACGACACCTGTCGTCATGCCAGTACTTAAAAAACACTCGTTTGAACGCAAATCTTTTCTAAGCTTCTTTCAGAATAATGATAAATTGTGGCGAAATTATGGTCTGAATTGTGGCGAATTGTGGCAAAGACGCAAAAAATAAAAAATATTAAACAAATTCAATCGGTTGAACACTTTCAACCAGCTGAAACAAATCTCTTTTCAACAAATTTAATTCCTCCGGCGTATCGGCTTCACACCGGCCAACCAGGCACGGCGACGTATTTGACGCCCGCAACAGCCACCACCCCGATGACGGGTAAACATATTTTATTCCGTCCGTTTCATCAAACGAATCACCGCGCGCGCGCAAAATTTCCTTAATCTTTTCAACGCATTGGAATTTCTCTGCGTCCGGACAGGAAATTTGGATTTCAGGGCTGGCAAACGTTTTCGGAATCCGCTGTATTCTGTCCTGCAGCGATTCGGTTTTTCTGTGCGCCGCAATATCCAGCAAACGGATCGCCGAATACAAAGCGTCGTCAAATCCGTAATACTTATCGGCAAAGCAGATATGGCCGCTCATTTCCCCGCCCAAAGGAGAATTGGTTTCCTTCATTTTTGTTTTAATAAAAGAATGTCCCGTCCGCCAGATCAAAGGCTGTCCACCCATGCGCCGAATTTCGGAAACAAATGTTTTGCTGGATTTAATATCGGCGATAAAAACGGCGCCGGCGCGGGTTTTTAAAATTTCTTCCGCGAAAATTTGCAGCAAACGGTCCGTTTCTAAAAATTCCCCCTGCGCGTCAATGACGCCCAGGCGGTCCGAATCTCCGTCAAAAGCAAGTCCCAGATCAGCTTTTTCGCGCAGAACCGTTTCGCGTAAAACGGTCAGATTTTCGATCTTGGACGAATCTGGGGCATGAGCCGGAAAATTCCCGTCCACCCGTTCGTTCAGCACAATATGCCGCCCCGGCAAACGCTGCACCAGCGCCGGCACGACAACACCCGCCGTCCCGTTGCCGCAATCCCATACAACGGTCAAAGGCTTTCCGCCGAAACGAAAATCTTCAACAAGCCGGTCAATATACCGGGGCAGAAAATCTTCTCGGTATAAAATGCCTGTTCCCTGTTCAAAATCATTCCGGTCAATCAAAGTTCCCAGATTTTGAATATTTTCGGCGCAAAAGGATTTGCCGTCAATCATCAGCTTAAAGCCGTTATATTCTTTCGGGTTATGTGACGCCGTCACCATAACGCCGCCGGATTTTTCCGTTAAAACGGCTGCAAAATACAACATCGGCGTCGGACAGCAGCCGATATCCGCGACCTCCAGCCCGCAGGAAAGCAGCCCCCGGACCAGCGCCGCGGACAAAACAGGCGTTGACAACCGTCCGTCCCCGCCGACCAGACATTTACGCAGACCCGCACGAATCAGTACGGTTCCAAACGCCCGGCCAATCAGTTCCGCCGCCCGATCCGTCAGCGTTAAACCTGCAACGCCGCGGATATCCGCGGCGCGCAGAACAGATTTATCCAAAATCCCCCGATCAGGTAATGACATCAGGAGCCTTACGTCCCGTTTTGGCTTTGACGCCGGAAATTTCTTCGGCAATTTCAATCAGTTCCGCCAAAGCTTCTTGCGGATCCATGTCATGGCGGGCAACGTTGGGTTCGTATTTTTCAATGTAAATACGAATGGTCGCCCCCTGCGTTCCCGTACCGGACAAACGGAACACGATACGCGATCCGTCCTTGAACAAAACGCGGATTCCCTGATGCGCGCTTTCGCTTTTGTCAACGGGATCGACATATTTGAAATCGTCAAACGTTTCGACTTCGTAATCGCCGTAAAATTTCCCGACGCTGTCCGCCGCCATCGCGCGCATGTTATCCATGATTTCGTTGGCGATTTTGCTGTCAACGGCTTCATAGTCATGGCGGGAATAGAAATTGCGCCCGTATTTCTTCCAATGCGCTTTGACGATTTCTTCCACCGACATGTTTACGGCGGCGATAATGTTCAGCCAGTACAAAACCGCCCACAAACCGTCCTTTTCACGAACGTGATTCGATCCCGTGCCGAAACTTTCTTCACCGCAGATGGTCGCTTTGTTCGCGTCCAGAAGGTTGCCGAAAAATTTCCAGCCCGTCGGCGTTTCATAACAGCTCATGCCCATACCGCGGGCAACGCGGTCAACAGCCTGCGACGTCGGCATGGAACGCGCGACACCCGTCAGACCGCGGTCGTAACCGGGCGCATTCCAGAAATTCGCCACAATCACGGCCAGACTGTCGCTGGGGTTAACATAGAACTTGCGCCCCAAAATCATGTTGCGGTCGCCGTCGCCGTCCGAAGCCGCCCCGAAATCGGGCGCTTCGTCGGAAAACATATATTCGACCAGCTTGTGCGCGTGCACCAGATTCGGATCCGGGTGGCCGCCGCCGAAATCTTCCTTCGGTTCGCCGTTGACAACCGTACCTTTGGGCGCTTTCAGCACTTCTTCCAAAATATATTTGGCATAAGGGCCGGTCACGGCATGCATCGCGTCGTAACGCATTTTAAAATTGCCGACTTCGAACAACCGGCGGATCAAATCAAAATCAAACAGCTTTGCCATCAGTTCGGCATAATCGGAAACCGGATCAATGATTTTGATTTTCGTTTCGCCCAAAACCTTTTCCCCGATCGTGTCCAAATCAATGTCGGGCGTGTCGGCGATCTGATAGCTTTCGATTTTCTGCGTGTTGGCGTAAATCGCTTCCGTTACTTTTTCGGGCGCGGGGCCGCCGTTGGAAATATTGTACTTAATGCCGAAATCTTCGGTCGGGCCGCCGGGATTATGGCTGGCGGACAGGATAATGCCGCCGAAAGCCTGATATTTACGGATAACGCACGACGCCGCCGGCGTTGACAGCAGCCCGCCTTTGCCGATCATCAGTTCGCCGAAACCGTTTGCGGCGGCCATTTTAATGATCGTCTGAATGGCTTTGCGGTTAAAGTAACGGCCGTCGCCGCCGATCACCAACGTTTTGCCCTGAAAATCGTCAAGGCTGTCAAAAATAGACTGAACAAAGTTTTCCAGATAATGCGGCTGTTCAAAAACGGTTACTTTTTTACGTAACCCGGAAGTTCCCGGACGCTGCCCTTCAAAAGGTTTTGTCGGAACGGTTTTAATATTCATTCTGTCCCCCTGAAAAATTAAAAAACTAAAGATTTTCTAACAGAATTACGGATCAAAAGGCATCTGTCAAGATAAGCTTGTTTTATGCTTGTTTTATGCGGGTTTCAAATCAGGTTTCAGACGAAACGTCTTCGCCGATCGCCTGCAAAATAGAGCGCAGCTCCTGCCTGGCCGCCACATGAGGCATGGACAAAGCGACGCCCGATCTGCCCGTTCCGACGTCCAGCAAAGTCAGCCCTTTTAAAAACAGTTCGCGGAAAATAATCCTTTCGCCCAGACCGGGCAGAGGCGTAAAATTGACGCGCTTGCCCAACGCTTCCAGCAATTTCCAGATTAATTTTTCATTGCGCGTCGAAACATGCATCACGCGGTTGCGCAAAACAAACCAGCGCGTCTGCGGCTTTTTTTGCGCCGCGCGTTTCTGCCTGGCCTGCCAGACGGTCTGCGCGTAATGCCCCGGCGATTTGATCGTCAGCGTTTCCGGTTCGACTTTGGCCAAAACGTCCAGATCAATCAGGCTGTCGTTCAGCGGCGTAATCAAAATATCCGCCGCGACGTGCGCCAGACGGAACAGATAACTGTCCGAACCGGCCGTATCGATAATGACAAAGTCGTTTTCGTTTCGCAGCTGTTCCAGCCGGCGTTCAAAAGCCCTTTCGTCTTCGCCGCGTTCTTCTTCAGTCGGGTTTTCCCGCACGGTTACGGATAAATGTTCGGGCAGCCCCGGCCCGATACCGCGGACGGCGGCATAGGCGGACCGGTTTTGAATATAATGTGTCAGCGTGCCCTGGCGTCCGTCCAGATCTATTGACGCCACCAGCTTTTTTTGGCGTAAAAACCACACGATCAGGTGCATCGCCAGCGTTGATTTGCCGGTGCCGCCCTTTTCGTTGCCGATAACGATGATTTTTCCCTTTGCCATATTG
>JAJXEL010000204.1 GCA_021639925.1 Alphaproteobacteria bacterium
GTCAAAATCCATCAAAACAGCATTTTTGGCTTTTGTTTCTATGGCTTGCGCGGGAAAAGAAAAGCTCCCGAAAAGAAAAGCGGCCAAAAATAAACAAGAGGTATAGTTCTTCATTATCGGATTCCTTTAAAAAGCGCTGTCCAACCGTTTTCCGGCAGGAATCGTTCCTTTTTCTTCCACCAGACGGGCATCGGAAATGCCGCTGCCTGTTACTTTGTCCATAATTTCCAAAGCTTTTTTGGCACTTTCCGGCCCCAGACGCACACGATACAGCGTTTTTGCGTTAACCGTTACCGGCAAAATCAACGCCGGGCCGAAAGAAGATACCCGGCTGCGCATTTTTTCCGCATTTTCCAAGCTGCCGAAAGCGCCGACCTGGACATAATACCCCGGCGCGACGACAGCCGGCGACGGCAGAGAAGCTGCCTTTTTAACAGGCGCTTTTGCGGGGGCCGGTTTTGCAACGGCGGCAGGTTTTGCCTTTTGCTTTGACGAGGCATCGACTGTTTTTCGCGCCTGCGCCTGCGGAATATCTTCGTCCCAATCATTATATTCCGGTGCGTTCTGGCCGGCCGGAGCCGCGATCAGCGGAGCGCCGGCAGCCGTTACGGCCGGCGGCTGGTTAGCCAGACGCGGGTAATTGGGGGAGTATCCTAAGTTTTGGGGTTTCGCAATCGGTTCCTGAACATATTCTTCCCCGCCCAAAGAAGCGGCGGAAGCGTCACTGCCCGTCGCCGAACCGCTTCCGTTTGCCGCCGCTAAAAGCTCCTCTTTTAATTTCTTGCTTTCTTCGGGCATAATTTCGACCTGGACCTGCGTTGTGCCCTGATCTTTAAATCCCAGCAGCTGGGCGGCGCGCATGGATACGTCAATAACGCGGTTGTTGACAAACGGCCCGCGGTCATTGACACGCAAAACCAAAGACCGCCCGTTTTGCAGATTGGTCACCCGGACAATGCTGGGCAAAGGCAGCGTCCTGTGCGCGGCGGTCAGCCCGTGCATATCATACAGTTCCCCGTTTGCCGTTATGCCGTTATGAAAATCCGGCCCATACCAGGACGAAATGCCGATTTCTTTATAATTGTAATCTTCTTTCGGGTAATACCACAGCCCCGCGACCTGATAAGGATTTCCGATTTTGTAATATCCGGCGGCATTTGCCGAAGACGTCTTCGGCGCTCCGGTAACGGCGGACGAAAAAACTTGGGAATTATCCGTGCAAGCCGTCAGAGCCAATGTGGTCGATAAAAACAGAATTTTCACAAACGAATGCATTTTTACTCCTTTCCGCTACAGCGCAGAATAACGGGTTAATGTATCGGAATCAAGAAGGATACTTTTGTTTTTTTGCGTTTTCATTAGCGTTTTTTTAACCTCTTGTCGGAAACTGTGTTTTTTGCGGTTTTTACGGCAGAAACCGTGCTTTTTTTCTTTTTGCTTTTCTTTGTTTTTTTCGCCGCTTTTTTTATTGCTTTTTTACGTTCCTGCTCTAACCGGATATTTTCCTTTACCAACGGGTCGATTTCTCCGTTTTCCAGATTTCTGGCAAACTGAACGCGCATTTTTTCCAATAATGTCCGGTTAACTGATTCTGAAGAAATACCATATACTTTTTTATATAATTCAATGCCTTTTAACGTATCCGGCCCCAGCTTGCCGTCAACCGGCCCGATATAATAAGATCCTTTGGCCAAAATTTTTTGCATTTCGGTTACTTCGTCAAATGTCAGCTTGTTGCGTTTTATACCGCCTCTGACGGCCAGACGCATAAAATGCAGCAAAGAAGCGTTGGCGTATCCGTCGGCGGGCAAACCGTACATTGCCTGAAACTTACGAACGGCTTCACGGCTTTTGCGCCCCAGAACGCCGTCTATTTCCCCTTGATACAGCCCCATTTTCGATAACAATTCCTGTACTTCCTGAGCATTTTCCAAAGTAAAAGACGGTCCGCGCTGAAAATACTTTTTTGAAAATTCCGGTTTTTTCAAAATCCTGTCAGCCAAATGCCCGACCGAAACGGCATAAAGCACCGATTTATTCCATTTCAGGATCACTCTGAAATTCGAATACATTAAAAAAGCCGGTCCGTGAACGCCCGCGGGCAAAAACAGTTCGGCCGGAGTTGACAAAGGTTCGTTTAAAGGGGATTTATCGGCAAAAACGATTCCTTCTTTCAGCCATTCTTTCAGCGTTTTTTTCTGTTCAATCAGGTTCCAGTCAAACTTTTTGGGCAACAGGACTTCCCTGCCCCAGCCGATATCGGGATCCCACCCTTCGGCGGACAAATAATTGGCGGCAGACGCCAAAGCGTCAGACAGACTGTTCCATAAATCCACCTGCCCGTCGCCGTCGTAATCCGTTCCGAAATGCCTGAACGTTGAAGGCATGAATTGAAAATTCCCGACAGCCCCCGCCCATGATCCCGTCATTTTATCAACCGGCAGACCGTCCTGGATCAAATGCACGCCATGCATC
>JAJXEL010000205.1 GCA_021639925.1 Alphaproteobacteria bacterium
TTTTCAAGTCTTTTTTGTGATTGTCGTCACAAATAAAACAAAAGGCTATATCATAGAGAAAAATAACCGCATGAAATGGACAAAAATTAACAATCATCTGCATTTGACGCTTTTTATAAAACTTAAAATTCTTTTTAACATGATGAAAATAAAAGATTTTTGGGATTTTTATAAAATTTGTGTTTTTGTCAAAAAAATTGAAAAAATACTTGCGTCATTTCTCCGGCTTAGTTACTATGAACAATAACAGGGATAAAATCCCGTCACTTTAATTAAGGGATACTTTGAATATGGCGTTGAAATGGTCTGATGTTGATGAATTGGCTCAAGCCTTGGAAAATCTTTACCCGCAGACCGACTTGTCCGTTTTGGAATATGACGAACTGCGCGAAATGGCGGCCGGCGTCAACGGGTTTGACGATTCGTCTGTTCCCGATAACGATGATATGGAAGCTGTCATCAATGCCTGGATCGGTATCCAATTTCCCGAAGAACCTGAAAAAGTTAATTCGGAAAACATAGAATAAGGATAAACGGTAATGGCTGAAGCTTACACATCTTGGAAATCCGCCGGAGGAAACAATGCCGATCATATCGGCGGAAACGGTTATGAATTTTCCTATGTTGACGAAACGGGATATAACAAAAAATCCATTCAGGTTGATTACGGGTCGCTGTTTTGCAACAAAGCGGAAACGGGCTACGACTGTTTTATTCCCGTTATGCCGGAAAGCAATGATATTCTGATTACGCACGGCCATGCGGATCATATCGGCGGGCTGGCGCATTTGATGAATTTGAAACGCGCCGAATTTGCCGAAAAACGCGCGAAAGGGGAAAACCTGACGGTTCACTGCACGCCGTTTGCCGAAAAAATGATTAAAAACAATTTGCAAAGCACGGGTATCCCGAAAGAAGAATTTCCTCAGTTTCATTTGATCGAACCGGGAAAGCCTTTTGAAGCCAACGGATTTAAAATTGAGCCGTTCGCCGTGTCCCATTCCATTCCCGACGCTGTCGGGTTTGTGATCGAAAGCCCGGACGGCACGCGCATGATGACGATGGGCGACTTTAAAACGGCCAAAGTTCCTTTGGGGCAGGGATTCGACGATGAAAAGGTCGCCGCCGTCGCTGCAAAAGGGATTGATTATTTGTTTGTCGATTCGACTTCGGCGACGTCTCCGGGCGAAACAATCGGCGAATCCGAAGTCAAAAAGGGATTGCGTGAAATTTTAAAACAGTCGCAGGGCGGTCCGGTGATTTCAGGGGTGATTTCATCATCGTGCCATCGTTTGCATACGGTTGCTTCCGCTTTGGCCGAAGAAGCGATTGAAGAATCCAAATTGCTGGAAGAAAAATTCGGTTATCCCGTTGAACCTCAGCCGCGGACGATGATTTTGGACGGGGCGTCTTTGATCGCGGCGCGGCGCGCGATGAATGCCTGCGGATACAAGCTGGAAGATTTGATCAGGCAGGAAACGGGCATTGATATAAAAATTGTTGCTTCGAATACGAAAGCGGCGCTGAATACGCCGCCGGAAGAACGTTTTTATGTCTGTACCGGAACGCAGGGAGAAGACGCGTCTTTGCTGAAAATTGCCGAAGGACGCAATAAAAACGTTTCTTTGGCGGAAATGCGGGAAACGTCCGGTTTGGGAAAAGGTCTGCCGATCTATGTCTATGATTTGCAGTCCTGTATTCCGGGCAGTGAAGAAAAACATCAGGCTTTGGAAAATAAATTTAAAGAACAGGGCTGTACGACTTATTTTCCCAGCCGTTACAAACCGAATCAGTTTACGATTCATGCTTCCGGTCATGCCGGGGCGGGCGACGTGGCGAAGATCTGCCGGATTGTTGCGAAAAATTCGCAACGCCCGACAATGGTCGTGCCGATTCACGGGGATCCGTCTCAACGCCGCAACGTCATGAAAATCGCGCAGGATAACGGCCTGAACGCTTGCATCGTTCCGAATATGGCGGAAATGAAATCCTTTAAACGTTATACCAGCTGGGAAGACGGCGGCAAAACAGAAGAATGGATCGGCGTTAACGATGCGAATAATGATTTCCGGCGGCCTTATTTTAAATATGACCGGGTTCAGCTGAACGTTGAAACAAAAGAACGCTCAAAGGTCGGATATTACCGCTATAAACCGGCCGCTAAAAAACCGCGTCAGCAGGACGCGGCTCAGTCTGCGGCTGTCGCCGGGCGTTACGGTCGCGGCGGGCGATAAAAAATTAAATGGAAAATGCCGGGCAGGTCCCGGCATTTTTTATTGCCGTAAAGAATAAAGCGCTGCGGGCAAGTTGTTCTCTGCCGGGGTATTTTTATTTCCCGATGTCTTTGAACATAGCGATGGCGTTTTGTTTTTGAATCGGGTCTGAAACGACGATTCCGCCCATATTAAACCCGTTTTTGTTGATGAACCGGTGCTGCAG
>JAJXEL010000049.1:0-1329 GCA_021639925.1 Alphaproteobacteria bacterium
CCGCCGGGCGTCAGTTTTATCCCGTCGATCGCCGCATAAAAAACAACGCGCGTACACCCCCCGCCGTGATTGACGGCCCCGGAACAGTCAAACTTTCTGTTTTTATGAATATAGACCGGCTTTCCTTCGTCAATTTTGACCGTCATTTCCGGTTTTCCCGCTTCGCCGGGATTGTCCGGAACCGACACGACGACCGGAACAATCCGGCCGGTTTTCTGAACGGCAAAAGCAGATTCTGCAAAACCAAACGATAACAATATATAAAAAAGCAGTCTGATCTTCATTTTTTATTCCCGGGCGACGCTCTTTTATTTAATCAAAGAGCCGATGAAAAAACAATCCTTTCCTTTGTTTATTTTCCTGTGGATTCGCTTTGTTTTTTCCTGTATAAAGAGAATAAAATAAAAATGCCAAAGGTTGTTTTTCCAGAAATGAGCGACGAGTCTTCGAATTGTGCCCAGCCTCCGTCCCCTTTTGTTCAAAATGAACAAAGGACCGTTTGCGTATCAACATGGAATGTTAATTCGGTCAAAGCGCGTTTGCCGGCTTTGACGGCCTATCTGCAGGAAAAAAAACCGGACGTTGTCATGCTGCAGGAAATAAAAACGGAAACGGAAAACTTTCCGGCGTTTGAATTAAGCAGCATGGGATACTATTCCGCGGCCAAGGGGCAGAAAAGTTATAACGGTGTGGCTCTGGCGGCCAGGGAACCGCTGGAACTGCTCAAAGACACCCTGCCCGGCGCGCCCGACGGCGGCGAACAGGCCCGTTTTATCGAAGCCTACTGTCCGGCATTAAAAACACGGCTGATCAGCGTTTATGTCCCGAACGGCGAACCGCCAGCGACGGATCCCGACAGCACGTATAAACTGGAATACAAGCTTGCCTGGCTGGACGCTTTGACGGCGTATGCCGAACAGTTGATGCGGCAGGACGACCCGTTTATTATCGGCGGGGATTTTAACGTTATTGAATACGACGGCGACGTTTATGACCCGGCGGCTTTTAAAAACACGGCATTTACAATTCTTCCGGTCAGGCAGCGTTTCCGCGCTTTTTATTACACGGGGCTGACGAACGCCCTGCGCCGGACACATTCAAACGGCCCGACGCCGTATTCGTACTGGGATTACCGCGGCGGAGCCTGGGAAAAAAACAACGGCATTTTGCTTGATCATTTGTTTTTATCGCCCGTGTGGGCGGACAAGCTGATTTCGTCAGATGTTGACAGCGAAACCCGCAGCGTTCAGAAAGCCTCTGACCATGCGCCTGTGCGCTGCCTCTTATCTTTAATATAACCAGAGGAAAAGTATGGATTCTCCTTCGTCA
>JAJXEL010000049.1:1339-2492 GCA_021639925.1 Alphaproteobacteria bacterium
ATACATTTTTAAAACTTTTCGCGGCGTTTGTCTTTGTGGCTGTCAATGCTTTTTTCGTCGCCGCCGAATTTTCAATCGTTAAAATCCGCCGTTCTCGGTTGGAAGAAATTGAAGCGCACGGAAATAAAAAGGCTAAACTGGCTATTAAAGTCACCTCTTCGTTAGATTCCTATCTCAGCGCGACACAGCTTGGAATTACACTGGCTTCGCTGGCTTTGGGGTGGATCGGGGAACCGGCGCTGGCCGTTATTATCGATCCTTTGTTCGGACCGTGGTTAAAAGACGATCCGATTTTAATGCATTCCGTCAGCATCGCGACGGCGTTTACGATCATTACGCTGATGCACGTTGTTTTCGGCGAACTGGTGCCGAAATCCATCGCCATTCAGAAAACCGAAACGGCTGTGATGCTGGTCGTGCGGCCTTTGTATTTATTTGCCCAGATTTTCCGGCCGATTATTTACGTTTTTGATCATCTGGCCGCCCTTGCGCTGAAAATGATCGGTATTCAGCCGGCGCATGACAGCGATCTGGTTCATTCCGAAGAAGAAATAAAATTAATCGCGGGAGCTTCCCAACGCGGCGGGATCATTGATAAAACGGAAAGCGAAATCATTAAAAACGCCGTTGACTTTTCCGATAAAATCGCGCGTGAAATCATGGTTCCGCGGCAGGATATGGAATGTTTGTATCTGGAAAACACTTACGAAGAAAACTTTGACGTCGTCAAACAAAGCAACCATACGCGTTATCCCGTCTGTGACGAAGACAAAGACAACATTGTCGGCATGGTTCATCTGCGCGATATTTTGATGAAAGAAGGCGAAAAAGACATTACCAAAATGCTGCGGGAAGTTTTGTTTGTTCCCGAAAGCCTTTCTGTTTCCGAAGTCCTGCACACCATGAAAAGACGGCGTATTCACATGGCGATAGTCATTGACGAATACGGCGGTACTTCCGGCCTGATTTCAATGGAAGACGTTTTGGAAGAATTGGTCGGCGATATTCAGGACGAACACGATACGGCCGATGACGTTTACGAAAAGCGTCTGGAAGACGGATCGTTTGAATTTTTGGGCATGACGTTGCTGGACGAAGCGATGGAATACATGGGGCTGCGAACTTTGGACGAACATGAAGAAGACACAATCGG
>JAJXEL010000049.1:2502-4150 GCA_021639925.1 Alphaproteobacteria bacterium
GCGACGTCGTCGATTGTCCTTTGTGCAGCTTTGAAATCCTGGAAATTGACGGTTTCCGCGTCAAAAAAGTCAAGGCTTTTTTGAAAAAAAATGACGAGGAAGAAGATGCCGGCAAAGCCGAAGAAAAAGCCGGTTAAGTTGTTATAAAAAGGGGGCTTGTTACAAGCCCCCTTTCTTTTTTTATACTTTCTGTTTTTTATTCATTAAACAATAACCCCCCATTATCAAAGCCGTAACCGTTTCAGAAACAGGCATCGAAAGCCAGATTCCGGCAGTTCCCAACAATTTCGGCATAGCATAAAAGGCAGCTGAAAGCAGGACCGCTCCTCTTAAAAGAGCAAAGACGACAGCGGGTTTCAGCCGTTCTACGCTTTGGAAATAACCGATTCCGGTCAAGTTCAGAATAAAACATAAAAATCCTGCCGCAAAATAGGGGAATCCGTTAATCGCCAATTTTGCAACCGTCGTTGACGGATCAAGAAAAAATCCGACCAGCGTTTCGGGAAACAACACAAAAACAGCCGTTACGACGACCCCGCAGACAACAGCGGCCAGCAAAGCTGTTTTTTCGGATTCAATAACCCTTTGTAAATTATTCATGCCGAAATTATAACTGATAATCGGTTGAGCCGATTGAGCAACGGCGTTGCCGACCATAAAAACAAACGGAGCATAATAACAACAAACACCGAACGCGCCAACCCCGTCGTCGCCAAGGTATAACATAAAGACATGATTACCCGCAAACATCAAAACGGCCATTGTCGCTTCCCCCAGCAAAGCGGAAGACCCGATACGACATTGGCTGACAATATTATCCCAGAACAGATAAAAACCGCGCAATCCGATTTTAACCGGATAAAACCGCAGTGTTTTGGCATAAAACAACAGATACGCAACAGCAATCATTCCCCCGACAAACAGCCCGGCTGTCGCCGCGAACGCCGCCCCCATAATCCCCCACCGGAAAGGAAAAATAAACAGCCAGCCTAAAAACGTATTAATACCGGCAGCAATAACGCTGCACCACATTGCCAGTTTTGGCGCTCCGTCCAATCTGATAACAAACAAAGCCACCGACACCCACATTTGAAAAATCAAAGACGGAGCAAACCATAATAAATACGTTTTCACCATTGGCATTAAATGATCGGACGCTCCCAGTATATAAGCCGTTCTTTCGGGAAAAATCATAATCAGCGCGACAAAAAACACCATAACGGCCGTAACGAACAACATTGACTGCGTTACGTTAAATCGTGCATATTTGATTTTGCCTTTGGACAATGCGACCGAAGCGATCACCGACCCGCCGATCCCGGTCATCAGTCCAAGTCCGGTAAACAGCATCAAAAGCGGGATACAGATATTAACGGCTGCAATTCCCTGTGCGCCGATGCCATGGCCGACAAAAACGCCGTCAATCGCCGTAACAGCGCACATACTTAACATTCCCGCCAAAGTCGGGAAAAATAATTTTCTGAACAAAACAGAAACTTTTTCAGTTCCCAAATCCATTTTTTTATCCTTTCCTTTGACATAAAAAAAAACGGATAAAATGATTGGTTTTACCCAGTCATCTTATCCGGTTTCAGAAACCTCCGATGAGGATTACAAAACTTTTTATTGTTTCCGCCCTCACCTATAC
>JAJXEL010000049.1:4160-5716 GCA_021639925.1 Alphaproteobacteria bacterium
ACCTTACACGGATTTCCGGCCGCAATCACACCCGCGGGAATGTCTTTAACCACGACGCTGCCCGCTCCGATCACGCTGTTGTCGTTAATCGTTACGCCGGGTAAAATAACAACCGCCCCGCCGATCCAAACGTCTTTTCCGATTGTAATCGGCGCAGCTTTTTCCAACCCTTTGCGGCGCCGCTCTGCGTCCAAAGGGTGATTAACCGTATAAAACTGGACATTCGGGCCAATAAAACTTCCCTGCCCGATCCGGACATATCCCGCGTCCAAAAATACGCTGCCCGTATTGATATAAACGTTATCTTCCAAAAATAAATGACGGCCGTAATCACAATACAGCGGCGGCGTAACCGTTACGTTTTTGCCGATGAATCCCGTTATTTCCTTTAACAGCGACCGGCGTTTTTCCTGTTCCAAAACATCTGTAGCATTATATTCTTTCAGTAAACGCTGCACTCTGACATAAAAAACGGACAATTCTTCACAAGTCGCATCAAACCATTCGCCCCGCCGTTGTTTTTGGTATTCGGTTTCCATCGTTTTTTCCTTTCCGTAACAGACGAAAGTATAAAAAACGCAAACATCAAAGTCAAATCAGACTCTGTGAATGGCGACCTGATGCTTTGCATGATGATAAGCAGCGATAAAAACGCCCGAAATGACCAGAATACCGCCGCATAACTGGGCCGCCGACATTTTTTCACCGATAATAAAGTAAGCCTCGATACTGCTGAAAACAGGCATCAGGTAATATAACAGCCCGGTTTTCAACGCCCCGATTTTTTCCAGCGAAATATCCCAGCACAAATAAGAAATAATCGAAGGACATAACCCCATATAAATAACGATAACGACAGCTTCCGTCGTCAGATGACGAACGGGATCCGTCCAAAGCGTTATCAAAAAAACGGGAGTTAAAATCAAAACGCCTATAAAAACCATAGCCCCCAGCAAAGTCAATGCCGGAACATCTGTTTTCCGGGTTTGCAGCACACCGTAAGCGCCGAATATTACCGTCATAAACAACATCCAGAAATCCCCCGGAACCACAGGAATATGCAGTAAATCATTCAGCCGGCCTTTGGATATAATAATCAATACTCCCAACAACGCGATTCCAAATCCGATGATCTGTTTTACCGAAATAGAAGTATGCAAAAATATTTTTGAAAAGATCACCAGAAAAATCGGAGCCATCGTCCCCAACAACGCCATATTGATGACAGAAGCCGTCCGCCCGGCCTGATAAACAATCGTATTTTGTAAAACGACGGCGATCAGAGCAGAAACGAACACATGCTTTCTGTGTGTCCACAGTATTTTTCTGTTGTTCCATACAGATTTTGCCGTCAGCGGCAACAAAACCAGCGCCGCGACAAACCAGCGGCCGAAAGCGATTTGAAACGGCGTCAGCTGATTTGACAAATAATGCGCGATTAAAACATTAAAACTCCAAAAGAAAACGGATACGAGAGCCAGCACGTATCCGTTCAAAAAAATTTTCATGTCTGCCCCCTTTTTTCCGGTATTCTAAAAAAGAGAACGGCATAAAAA
>JAJXEL010000049.1:5726-12615 GCA_021639925.1 Alphaproteobacteria bacterium
CAGATAGACATTCGTCAATCAAAAAAACGATATAGAATATTTTCCGTTTTTTCCTCTGCCGCGGGATCTTCTTTTTCTTCGGCAGAATCAATTTGTTCTTTTTGGTCTGACGTATCCAGCGTATAAACAACGGCTCCCAGCCTTTGCCCGTCCAACCCCGGCAAAAACAGCGCGCCGCCGGACAAATTCATATCCGGCAAAAAGAATTGCCTGTTTTGGTCCGACAGCGACAACAGCTTTTTCTGTTGTTTTTTACCCAGCGCCTTTCCCGACCCGATCGACGTCAAAAAAGCCAGATTTTCCGCCGTGCACCAGCCGGAATATTTTGTTTTGTCCGGTTCGCGGCGCCGCATTTTAAACCAAGCCATTTTCTTTAATCCCGTTTTATCCAGCGCCGTGTAAACACGCGCCTGGCCATACTGCGATAAAACGTCGGGAATATTACCCACCATACGGGTTAATTTTTTGGATATTTTCAAATACCCCGTCTTTTCCCCGTCAATTTTCATCAAAACGCTGTAAACAACGTCCTGAGAAGGCAGTCTTTCCCAAAAACAAGACGAAGAAGAATCTGCCAAATCTGCCGGCAGACGCATTCTGCCGCGATAATTTTTATCGTTCACACGGACAAAAAAACGAGTATTCGGGTGATAAAAAACAAAATCCGCGTCATAGTCTTTGGCCAGACCAAGCGCGTATTTTGAAGCGGCCTTGACAACGCCGCGCGTGCTGCGGTCTTGTGCCGCCGCCATAAAGTCCCGGTCCGCAAAGATATGTTCACGGGCAAAAGAACGCAGTTCGCCGCAGACCCGCGCTTCTTCGGAACGGAAAAAATCACGCATCGTTTCATCAGGCGTTTGTTCGCCGGCCAAAACGGCCAGAGGTGTTTCTACTTTTATCACTTCCTGCGCTTTAAGGGGATAAATCCCCGCAAAAATCAAATAAAACGCCCAAAACACCTCTGCTTTTTTCATATACTTTTTCCTCCCGGTGTCACAAGGAATGCAGCCGCAGCAAAGCCCCGTTGATATTATCCAGCGCGGTTTCGGCTTCATTCAGCCGTGTTTTTTGTTCTTCAATCACGTTGGCAGGAGCCTTGGAAATAAAAGCTTCATTGCTTAAACGGCCGTTTAGGGAAGAAATAACCTTTTCCAAATTGGCTTTTTCTTTGTTCAAACGTTCCGTTTCTTTGGCGACGTCAATCACGCCCGCCAGCGGCAGCAAAATTTCTGCCGTGCCGAAAACAGCCTGCGCGGCTCCTTTAGCATCATCGGCTGACAGGGAAACTTCCGCCTTTTCCAAACGCGCCAGCGTTTTGATCAGCATATTGAACTTTGCCAGGCGTTTTTCTTCTGTTTTTGAAGCTTTGCCCAGCAGCATCGTGATTTTCGCCGACGGCGCAATATTCATTTCCGAACGCAAAGAACGCGTTGCGGCAATTAAATCCACGACCCAGTCCAGATCTTCTTCTGCCGCGGCATCTGTCAAACCGCTTAAATCCCCCCACGGGGTAACGATCAGCATCTGTTCGCGTTCAAATCTGCCCCATAATTCTTCAGTCACAAACGGCATGACAGGGTGCAGCATAATTAAAATACGATCCAGCACCCAGGCGGCCGTCGCGCGCGTTTCCGTTTTTACGGCTTCATCATCGCCGTAAAACAGCGGTTTGGCAAATTCCAGATACCAGTCGCAGAACGTCCCCCAGACAAATTGATACGCCGCGTTTGCCGCTTCGTTAAATTTATATTCGTCAAATGCCGCCGTTACTTTCGCATGTGCCTGCGCCGCTTTGGAAACAATCCATTTATTTAACGGATCCCCGACCGTTTTCGGATCAAACCCTTTGACCGGAACACATTCGTTCATTTCGCAAAAACGCGCCGCATTCCATAACTTCGTTACAAAATTGCGATATCCTTCGACACGGCTTTCGCTCATCAAAACATCGCGTCCCTGCGCCGCCATGGCCGCCAGCGCAAAGCGCATCGCGTCAACGCCGTATTTGTCTGCCAAAATCAACGGATCAATTACGTTTCCTTTTGATTTGGACATTTTGCGGCCTTGTTCGTCACGGACCAGCGCGTGAATATAAACCGTTTTAAACGGAACCTCTTTCATAAAATGCATTCCCAGCATGACCATGCGGGCTACCCAGAAAAAGATGATATCAAATCCCGTTACCAGCACGTTCGTCGGATAATAACGTTTCAATTCCGCCGTTTCATCTGGCCAGCCCAATGTCGAAAACGGCCAGATGCCAGAAGAAAACCACGTGTCGAACACATCGGGATCCTGCGTTAATTCAACCTTTTTGCCGTAATATTTATCTGCCTCCGCCTGCGCCAGTTCAATGTTTTCTTCAACAAAGAAATGGCCGTCCGGACCGTACCAGACAGGAATCTGATGCCCCCACCACAGCTGGCGCGAAACGCACCACGGCTGAATATTGCGCATCCATTCGAAATACGTTTTTTCCCAGGCTTTCGGCACGAACTGCATTCTGCCGTCTTCAACGACTTTGATCGCGTCAACGGCCAGTTTCGGCGCGTCAATAAACCACTGGTCCGTCAGCCACGGTTCGATTACGACGCCGGAACGGTCGCCGTAAGGAATCGTCATCGGATTGTCTTCTTCTTTGACAAACAGACCGGCGGCTTTAACGTCTTCCAACACTTTGGCGCGCGCTTCGGCCGTTGTCAGGCCCCGGTAAGCTTCCGGCACGTTTTCATTTAAATGCGCCGTGGCGTCCAAAATATTAATCATCGGCAGATCATGGCGTTTGCCGACCTCATAGTCGTTAAAGTCATGCGCCGGCGTAATTTTAACGGCTCCCGTCCCTTTTTCCGGATCGGCGTGTTCGTCGGCGATGACGGGAATCGGACGGTTGCAGATCGGAATAATCACGTTTTTGCCGATAATATCTTTATAACGGTCATCTTCGCTTGAAACGGCGACGGCCGTATCCCCGAACAGCGTTTCCGGACGCGTCGTCGCTATGGTCACAAAGCGGCCGTCTTCTCCTTCGACAGGATAATTAAAATACCACATTTTGCCGACGACTTCGCGTTGTTCAACTTCCAGATCGGAAATCGCCGTCTGCAGGAACGGATCCCAGTTGACCAAACGTTTCGCGCGGTAAACCAGCCCTTCTTTATACAGCGTTACAAATTCCTGGCGCACGGCGCGGCACAGCCCTTCGTCCATGGTAAAACGTTCGCGCGGCCAGTCCAAAGAAGCCCCCAGACGGCGCAGCTGATTAGTGATCTGTCCGCCGGACTTGGCTTTCCATTCCCAGACTTTTTCAATAAATTTTTCCCGTCCCAGATCATGCCTGGACACGCCGTCTTTGGCCAACAGGCGTTCTACAACCATTTGCGTGGCAATACCGGCATGGTCCGTACCGGGCTGCCATAAAACGTCTTTGCCTTTCATGCGCTGGTAACGAATCAGGGAATCCTGAATGGTAAAGGTCAAAGCATGTCCGATATGCAGGTTTCCCGTTACGTTGGGAGGAGGAATCATAATACAATACGGTTCCTTATCCGAATCGGGGTGACAGGCAAAAGCACCTGATTTTTCCCATTTATCGTAACATTTAGCTTCAACTGCGGCCGGGCTGTAAATCTTATCCAGCATCGCCGTTCCTCCTTTACCTTGTCTGATATTCATGAAAAAATATTCCCCAAGCTGTTTTCAGGCTTGAGGAAATAAAAACTACACAACAGATTATTTCAAATCCAGCCTGTCCATCACGTGGGCAATTTCCTTTTTGACTACCCGTTCGACGATATCCGGCAGATTGACGTCCAGCCATTCTTTCAAATACGGTTTTAACGTTTCGCGGACAATCGCTTCGATTGTCATATCGCCTTTTCCCAGGGTCAGACGCTTTTCCGACGCGACATCGCGCAGATGGGCCAAAGATTCCGCCGCGGCGGCAACTGTCGGTTCGGCCAGCAAAGAATCATCGTCTTCCAGCCGGCGGCCGGCGCTTTCCTTGATTAAATCCGTCAAGGTTTCTTCCTTCATCGGTTCGCGGGGAATAACGGGTTCGGGCGTAAAATCGTCATCATCGTCATCAGCCGCGGCAGGCATTTCCGTCACACCGGGCTGCGGCTGCGGCACAATCATGTCCGCGGTCAGATTCACCACCTCATCACGCGTTTCCGGCACCGCTTGATCCGACGGCTTTTCCGGCAAAGCTGCGGCGGCCGGCGGCGATTGTTCCGGTTGAGAATCAAAACGCGACGGTTCTATTTTTTTCTGCGCGGCCATATTAACCGGCAGATCGGCGGCGTCCCGAACAACCGGGTCATTTTTTACATTTCCCCCTTCAGGATTATTTTCTTCGTCTTCTGCCAGAATATTACGGATAGAAGCAAGAATATCTTCCATAGACGGTTCGTTTTGTTCTGTCATTTTCTGTCCATACAACTTAGTTCATCAGCTTAATATAGCATCTCCTTTAAAAGGAGCAAGCTGATATTTTCTTTTTCAGGTTAAGAACTTATCCCTCTTTATTTTCCGATTCGCCGGATTGTTCTGCCTGCTGTCCAGCCTGCGCCTGTTCGGTTGTTCCGGCCGGATTTTTACGATACCGGGCAATATCCAGCCCCAGCCCCGACGGCGTCATCAGCCCCATCGAAGCGATCAGCTGATAAGAAGCGTCAATCAGATTCTTTTTGGCCGTTACCACGCTGACCCGGGCGTCCAGCAGTTCCTGTTCCGCATTTAAAACGTCCAGAATGGTTCTGGTGCCGGCCTGTTCTTCGTAACGCACGCCTTCCAACGCCAAAGCCGAAGCTTTTACCTGCTCTTCCAAAGAAGCCAGAGAAGCCAGCGTTGACTGATAATTTTCCCAAGCCTGCGTCGTCGTCCGCACAACGTCGCGTTTAACGGCATTGATATTAATTCTGGCCTGGCCGGCGATATATTTGGATTCGCGGACTTTCGAAGCCGTATTGCCCGCGCGGTACAACGGAACGTCCATCACCAGCATAACGGAAGAATCTTCTTCTCTGGCCCGGCCCGTTTCCACCGTTCCGAATCCCAGATCATACGATCCGTGCGCGCCGGCCTTCATATTTTTATACGACGCCTGAATATCCACGGAAGGATAATAGTCCGCCTGAGCGACATCAATGGCGCTTTGCGCGCTTTTAGCCTGCATTTCAGCCGACTGAACCGCCGGATTGCTTTTCAGCGCGATTTCCAGCGCGTCGTCCAAAGTCTGCGGCAATTTTGCTGCCGGAACTTCCGGTTCAAAAATCTTTTCGGGCATTTTTCCGATAACTTTTTGATAAACGGCATAAGCGACTTTCAAATCCCCTTCCGCCGAAATACGGCTGGCAACGGCGCCGGCATGACGGGCTTCCGCCTGGGCGACGTCCGTTTTTGTCAATTCTCCGACGCGGAAACGGTCCTGCGTATATTCCAGCTGACGCTGTAAAACGGCTTCGTTATTCTGATTTAACTTTAAAACGGCCAAAGCCCGGATCACGTCCGTATAAGCCACAACCGCATTAATCAGCGAAGATTGTTCAACGTCGCGCAAATTTGCACGTTCGGCTTCGAACTGCGCCTTTGCCGCCTTCACCGAAGCCGAAGTGCCAAAACCGGAAAAGACCGGCTGCACGGCATTTACGCCGAAAGAAAACGGCATACTTTCTTCTTCGTCAAAAACCGGGGACGATTTTGTTCTGGTATAAGAATACCCGTAAGAAGCTTCACCGGACAAAGTCGGTTTATAACCGGAAAAACTTTGGGTAATTTTTTCATAAACAGACCTTAAATAAGCCCTCTGCGACAGAATCGTCGGGTTAGCCACGTACGTATAGGCCAAAGCTTCTTCCAGCGTTTCAGCCTGCACCGTCGTGCTTAAAAGAACGGCAGACAAAGATATTCCGGATAAAATTCTTTTTAACTTCAGTTGATTCGACACAATACGCCCCCTTGAAAAATTTGGGAATCCTATTAAACATTCTTTTTTAACGTTAATTCCAATCCAATATCAACAATTATTTAAGAAACCGACTCAAAAACAAAATTTTTATAAAACGGAAAGCGGGCAAATCCGCTTAAATCCAGGTCAAAAGCCGTAATATAGGACAAACTGCCGTTATTTTTTATCACTTTGGTGGCTTTTCCCGTTGTTTCAGCGTTTTTGGCAATGACGCAGACCAACCTGCCGTTTTCAGCCATCTGCGCCAGCAGAGTTTCGGGAATTTGGGAAATGACGCCTTCGATAAAAATAACGTCGAACGGTGCCTGAGACGGAAATCCCTGATCAGGATTCCCGTTTAATACGGCAACATTGTCTATTTCGGAATCGATTAAAATCTGCTGCGCTGTTTCACACATACCCGCATCGCTTTCCAAAGCGACGACAGCCTGCGCCATATCAGCCATAACCGCCGCCGAATAGCCGGTCGCGGCTTTGACGTCCAGAACAAAATCGCTGTCTTTCAGATTCGCCAGCAGCAGTAAATTCGCCAGAATTCTGGGGGAAAACATAACGGTATGCGCATCTATGCATATGGATTCGTCGGCGTAGGCGCGGCTTTTTAAATGATCCGGCAAAAACAGCTCTCTGGCAACGCTTCCCATGGCTTTTAACATACAGGCGTCATGAATCCGGTTAGGGATCAGCTGCCCCAACAGCATGTTTTTGCGCGCTGTTTCATGTTCGTTTTCGATTAAAATCCCGGCCATAATCTCCTCTTTTCACGATACGTTTATACAATAAATACATCTTTTAGAGCAAATAAGAAAAAACTTTTAATTTTTCTATTGACGCAAAAAAAAACTAAGGTTATAAGAATTTTGTCTTCAGGGACAAAACCGCATTCGGGGCCGAATGGCAGAATGGTTATGCAGAGGACTGCAA
>JAJXEL010000050.1:0-720 GCA_021639925.1 Alphaproteobacteria bacterium
AAAATGACTTATCCTTTTCGACGTGCGGCGGCTCGTTTTATCGACTATCTGCTGTGGGGCATGATGGTCATTGCCGTGCTGGGGGAAAAAACGGGAGACGCCCGTTCGCCGTCATGGCTTTTTTATGCTTCATTCTGGGGATATGTTTTTGTTGAAGCCGTTTTGATTTCTGTTTTTGCGACAACCGCCGGCAAACGGCTGACCGGTATTTACGTATATGGCCCGGACGGTGAAAAAATGCCGTTCCGTTCTTCGCTGAAACGGGCTTTTTTGGTTTTCGGCGCCGGAATGGGGTTCTTTTTGCCGTATGTTTCTTTGGCGCTGCCGCTGTACGCTTTTTACCGGCTGGTCAAATACAAAATCGTTTTTTGGGATATGGTTTCTTTTTCAACGGTAAAAGTTGTTAAAACGACTCTTTCGGACAAACTGCTGCTGGCGGCCTTTGTTTTGTTTTTGCTTGCCGGCTATTTCCTGACCGCCCGGACGGCTTTTATCCACCGCGAACCTGATTTCGCCGTTATTGAAGACGATGTTTTAACCTCTTATTTTAACGATATCCGTCCGCAGATGGTCCGGGTGTTGTCCGAAGAATCCGTCTTGTCGCCCGAAGCGGCCGTTCAGACCAGCCGTTCTTTGAAACGTATTCAGAAAATGCTGCAATATCAAAAAGAAGATCTGATCTTAATCAAAGACCAGCTGCAGCAAAGAATTGATAAAATG
>JAJXEL010000050.1:730-12535 GCA_021639925.1 Alphaproteobacteria bacterium
GATAAAATGCCGATTGAGGAATTACGCCGGGTCCGCCAAAAGCAGCTGGACGCCGTTATGACGAAAATGAATAATTTTTTGTTTGCCGAAAGTATGCGGGTCAGTCTGTTCGAAAACATTTTGGAGTTTTTTAAATCCGCTGAAAAAAACAAATACGTTTTAATCAACGGGCGTCCGGTTTTTCAGGATCCCGAAATGATGCGGCAGTACGATAATTTTATGACGCAGCTGCAAACGTTTCTTTCTTTTCCGCAGCTTTAAAGAATCAGGCGGCCCGCGATATGCTGTCGGCGCTTTGTTCTGTTTCCGCCCGGCGGTAATACTTGTCCAAGATAAAGATTTTTAAAACGGCGCCGGCAATGGAAATAACCAATCCCCAGCGCAGGTTAATTCCCAGCGCGGTTAACCCGGCGCACATCAGCATGGCCGAAACGGCGCCGGTATCCCACCCCAATTCCGTATAGTAGGTAAAATAAAGCGGGTGGCGCGCTTTTTTTGTGGCGTTATATACGGCTGTCATTAATCCCGTCATTGAAAAACAATAAGCGATTGCGGCAAAAAAATCGCAGGCGATAATAACCGGCACTGTATAAGCGAACAATCCGCGGACGGATAAAACGACGATATGCAGGCCATAACCGATATAACAGATCAGCCGTCCTTTGCCTTTGTCAATCATTGATCCGAAAATCATGCTGCCCAGCGCTCTGAAAAAAGCGGCCAGAGCCAGAATAAAACCGAAATTGCCGAAATTTTCGCTTAAGATCATAAATACGATCAGCGGCCAGATTGCTCCGGCCTGGTAAAACAGGCCGTCGCCGACAAAAACGATAAAGCCGAACGGATCGATATTCTTTTTTTCTTCTTTGGTCGGCCGCGCCGGTAAAGGCAGCGAAGGCGTTTTCAATAAAGGCAGAATGGCGATCAAGGTCAGAACAAACGGCATCATGAAAGCGTAAAACGCGTTAAAGGACAACAGAACGCCACCGACGGCGGGACCGATGACCGCGACGATCGTCGCAATCGCGTCGCGTATGCCGACACAGGCGCCTCTGTCTTTTGTTTCTCCGATCGAGGCAAAGTAATTATGATACGGCACCCAGTATAAAACGTCTGCCAGTCCCGAAATCAACATAAACGGAATTAAATGCCACGTCAGCCCGTCGATCGGCAGCATTGCCGGATAGCGGCAGGCAAATACCGCGGTGCCGAGCATCAAAGTAAAATGAACGCCCTTTTTTAAACAGAAATACATGGCGGCCGGGCGGGTCAGCGTGCGTACGAACAGCATACCCGCATAAACCGTAAAAGCCAAAGGTAGCGACAGGCCTTGTTTATACAAATAGGCCAGCGTGAACATGGAACACATTTCCCAGCCCATGGCACGCAGCCCGTAATGAACGTTCAGGAAATTTAAATCTCTGTTTGAAAAAAAGGACATCTTATTAAAGCCCGTTAAATGGAAAGCGTTTTTAGCGCGGCTTTAAATTCCTGCGCCAGATCGGGTCTGTCAAGCGCGTATTCGATATTAGCCATTAAAAAGCCGATTTTATTGCCGCAGTCGAACCGCTTTCCTTCGACGCGCATGCCGTGGAAAGGAACTCTGTCCAGCGTTTCGGCCATTGCGTCCGTTAATTGGATTTCTCCTTTGGCGCCGGTTTTTTGCTTGTCCAGTTCGACGAATATTTCCGGCGACAAGATATAACGTCCCAAAATCGCGCAGCGTGACGGCGCTTCGCCCGGCGCGGGTTTTTCAACCATGCCGTTGACTTTGACCAGTTTGCCGTCGTCCGAAGCCAGACTCAGAATACCGTAACGCGACGTTTGGTCTTCGGGAACGTCTTCGATCGCGACCAGATTGCCGGCCGTTTTGGGATATTCCTTCACCATTTGTTCCAGGCACGGCGTTTTGCTGTGGAACAAATCGTCAGGCAGCAAAACGGCGAAAGGTTCGTCGCCGACCAGATCGCGCGCGCACCAGACGGCATGCCCCAGTCCTTTGGGTTCGCTTTGGCGGGTATAGGAAATTTTCCCCGAATCGAGCGTGCAGTCTTTTAAAAAGCTCAGAAGATCCGTTTTGCCGTCTTTTTGCAGCAGTTGTTCCAAATGGATATTAGAATCAAAATGATCTTCGATTGCGGTTTTACCGTGTCCGGTGACAAAAATAAAGTGTTCGATCCCCGCGGCAATGGCTTCTTCGACGGCATATTGGATCAAAGGTTTGTCAACAACGGGCAGCATTTCTTTCGGCATGGCTTTCGTCGCCGGCAGAAATCTGGTTCCCAGCCCGCCGACAGGGAAAACGGCTTTACGAATGTGGACTGTCATAACGGCTCCTTAACATAAAAAGAAAATAAGAAATCATTTTTTTGTTTTACCCTATTCTTTTAAATAAGGAAAATACAAAAATGATTTGACAACAGCTTTAGAGATTGCCAATTTAAGCATGGTAAAAAATACCAAAACATAAAGATATATCTTCCTGTCAAGGAAAAGTAAAAAAAACAGCTGAAAAAGAACCGAAAATAACCAGGAGTTATTACCGTGAATTTTGTCTTCCTTTCGCCGCATTTTCCGTCGCACTACGTGAATTTTGCGGACCGCCTGAAAAAAATGGGCGTCAATGTACTGGGAATTGCTGATTCTCCGTACGATTCTTTAACTTCCCAGTTAAAGGAATCTCTGACCGAATACTATCGTGTCGACAATATGGAAAATTACGATGAAGTTATGCGCGCCGTTGCGTATTTTATTCATAAGTACGGCCGGATCGACAGATTGGAATCTTTCAACGAATACTGGCTGGAAACAGACGCGCGCCTGCGTACCGACTTTAATATCGAAGGAACAAAATATCCTGAAGTTCTGGAAAGCAAACGCAAATATTTAATGAAAGATCACTTTAAAAAGGCTGGCGTTCCTTCCGCGCGCTGCCATTTGGTGTCTACTTATGAAGAAGGCAAAAAGTTCTTGGACGAAGTCGGATTCCCCGTTTTTGTCAAACCTGATATCGGCGTGGGGGCGTATGCGTCTTACAAGCTGTCCAATCAGGAAGAATTTGACGCTTTTTATGCCGATCACCCTGATGTTCCTTATGTTATGGAAGAATTCGTCAACGGTTTGATCGTGACTTTTGACGGGATTGCGAACTATGAAAACGAACCGATTTTCATGACCAGCCACATTTTCCCCGAAAACGTTGCGGAAACGGTTAATGCGGGCGACGATCTGCGTTATTATTCCGTTTTGAAAATTGATCCGAAGCTGGAAAAGGCGGGACGGGCGGTTTTGTCTGCCTTTAACACGACGGCCCGTTTCTTTCATTTTGAATTTTTCAAGTTGTATGAAGACAAAAAAGGCCTGGGCAAAAAGGGTGATTATGTCGCTTTGGAAGTCAATATGCGTCCGCCCGGCGGCTGTATGCCCGAACTGATGAATTATGAACATGACGCGGACGTTTATCAGATGTACGCCGACATGATCGTGCATGACAAGCTGTATCAGCCGACGGAAAAGAAATATATCGGTATTTACGTTGCGCGCAAAGACTGTTTTAACTATGTTCATTCTCATGAAGAAATCTGTGAAAAATATGCGGACAACCTGATGCAGTATCATGACGTTGACGCTATTTTTGCTCCGGTCATGGGGGATCACATGTATTTAATGCGCGCGCAAACCCAGGAAGAAACAGATGAAATTATCAACTTTGTTCAGGAAAAGTGCTGATGAAGATTGAATATTATAACGAATACAGCCCGTCTTTGGGCCGTCATATGGAATTAAAGGTGTACGGGCATGCCGGAAAACCGATTTTGGTTTTCCCGTCTCAGTGCGGCCGTTTTTACGAATATGAAGGATTCGGCATGATCGACGCCGCGTCCGGTTTTATTGAAGAAGGACGCGCTCAATTTTTCTGTGTTGACGGTTTGGACTGGGAAACGTTTGTCTGCGCCAACTGGCCCGGCGACAGGCTGTATCGTTTCGAACAGTATTTTAACTATGTGTGCGAAGAAGTTGTTCCGTGGGCAATGGACATCAATGCCATGGGCAGCAATTACCGCGCCGGCGGCATGATGACGACGGGGTGTTCAATGGGGGCGCTGCATGCGGCGAACTTTTTCTTCCGCCGTCCGGACATCTTTGACGCCGTGATTGCGCAAAGCGGGTTGTACAGTATCCGGTCTTTCTTCGGCGAATGTGACGAACCGGGGATTTACTTTAACTCTCCTTTGGAATATCTGCCGAACATGAATGATCAGGGAACGATTGATTTGTATAACCGTTCGGATGTTATCATTTCCGTCGGACAGGGCGCATGGGAACATGAATGTCTGAACGATACGCGGGCTTTGGACGGTATTCTGCGGTCCAAAGGGATTAATGCGTGGGTTGATTATTGGGGCTATGACGTGCCGCATGACTGGCCGGCATGGCGTGTTCAGCTGCCTTATTTTTTGGGGCATTTGCTCGGATAATGAAAAACGGAGCTGCAAGGCTCCGTTTTTTTATTTCTTTTTAGGTAAAAAACGGGTAAAAGGAAACAGATGTCCCCGTAGCTCAACCGGATAGAGCACAGGTTTCCTAAACCTGGGGCTGTGAGTTCGATTCTCGCCGGGGACACCAAAATAAAAACCGCCGTTTGGCGGTTTTTGTTTTGGTGTTTTTCGGCGGCGTCGAACGAACGGGGCGGTGTGAGTTCGGCGACCAGCGGGAGCGACGCCCGCAAGGGCGGTCCGTCAGGACGAGAAAGCGAAGCTTTCGAGCATTCTCGCCGGGGACATATCTGTCTGGCGTTTTGTTTTGGTGTTTTGTGGCGGCATCGGACGAACGGGGCGATGTGAGTTCGGCGACCAGCGGGAGCGACGCCCACAAGGGTGGTCCGTCAGGACGAGAAAGCGAAGCTTTCGAGCATTCTCGCCGGGGACACATCTGTTTGGCGGTTTTTGTTTTGGTGTTTTGTGGCGGCATCGGACGAACGGGGCGGTGTGAGTTCGGCGACCAGCGGGAGCGACGCCCGCGTCAGGACGAGAAAGCGAAGCTTTCGAGCATTCTCGCCGGGGACATATCTGTCTGGCGTTTTGTTTTGGTGTTTTGTGGCGGCATCGGACGAACGGCTGTGAACAGTTATACCTGTTTATTTTTGTACTTTATTCCTCATTCGGCCATTGAATCGATAACCGGTTTTAACGACAGACCGGTTTTGTTCAGACTGTATTCTACGCGGGGTGGTACTTCCGCATAGACTTTGCGGTTTAACAGTCCGTCGTTTTCCAAATCCCGCAGATTTTCGGTTAAAACGCGCTGGCTGATTCCGGTCAGGTTTTTGCGCAGCTCTCCGAAACGTTTTGTTCCGCCCAACAGATCGCGGATAATTAATAATTTCCACTTGTTGCCGATCAGATTTATGGTTGTTGCTACCGGACAGTCTAAAATTTTTTTATTCGAAATCATCAGCGTTTCTCCAATAGTTACTTTTTGAATACTTTATAATAAAATAGTGCCTGCTTTACATTTTCATCTAACTATTATTATGCTTCTATTATCCTTTTTCAACAGATTTATGGAGGTTATCAATGCAGAATATTATCGTTAAAAATTATTGTACGATTGAAGCGCGGATACAGACGCAAGGCGACAACCGGTTTGCGGTAAAGCCGGTTATAGATGATATTTCAAAATATTCCGCCAACTTTGTGGAAGTGGAACCCGGAAAATATGCTTACGGATATCATTACCATGAAGAAAACGAAGAAATCTTTTTTATTATCAGCGGCGAAGCGTCCGTTAAAACCGAAAAAGGCGATATTCATTTAAAACAGGGAGATATCATCTGTTTTCCCGCCAATATTAATGGATCGCATGTTATTTCCAATCCGTCCGAAACGGAAAAACTGGTTTATTTGGACGTCGGCACGGCAAACAGACCCGATATTGTTCACTTTACCGGAACAAAATCCGGTATGGTTGTGTCCGGAAAAGAAGTTTATCGGTTCAAAGAATAATTCGTTTTTTATAAAGAGAGTCTCCGGACTCTCTTTTTTTTAGGCGTCAGCGCAGATTTTGTTTAAACCGGAGCTCTGTTTTGATTAAAATTGCATTTAAAGAAAGTTCACAGAGGAAAAATATGTCAAAGACAGTCCAAATTCATTTCAGTCCGACACAAACAACAGCCGGAATCATCAATCGGATAGCCGAGGCGTTTCCTGAATCAGAACAAATTTCTTTGATGCGTGATATTGATCCGGTTGTCTGCGAAAAAACGGATACCGCGATTGTCGGCATGCCCGTTTTTGCAGGCAGGATTCCCGCGATAGCAAAACAAAGACTGATGAAAATCAAAGGAAAGCAGACTCCGGCCGTCGTCGTCGTCGTTTACGGCAACCGGGCGTATGAAGACGCTTTGCTGGAATTAAAGGATACTTTGGAACAAAACGGGTTTGTTGTTGCGGCGGCGGGCGCTTTTATTGCCAGACACTCTCTTTTTCCTGCCGCGGCGGCCGGGCGGCCGGATCAGAACGATCTGAAAATAATTGATGATTTTGCAATCCGGTGCGCGGAAAAGATTAAAAGCGGGATTTTTCCGCCTTTGACTGTTCCCGGAAATTTTCCGTATAAAGAAGTTTCTCCGATTCCTTTATTCCCGGCGGCAGACGAGAGCTGTATTCTTTGCGCAAAATGTGCTGAGGTCTGTCCCGCCGGAGCGATAAAACGCGAAGATTTACGAAAAACAGACACGGCAGCATGTATTTCCTGCGCAGCCTGCGTTCATGTCTGCCCTGCCGGCGCGCGCCGTTTCCAAGGCGAAATGTATGAACGTGCCGGGCAAATGATTTTACCGAAATGTGCGGCGTACTTAAAACCGGAAATTTTTGTTTAAATACCGGATAAGTCGGGCGGTATTTCTTCGATATAATCAGCCATATATTCTTCTTTGGTCAGACAGTCGGGATTTTTTTTCTTGATTCCGTCATATATTTCTAAAAAGTCCTGATAAGACAATTTAAAATCACTGTCCCGGTCCGTATTTTGCTGCAGTTCTATATTATAAGCCGCATAGTTTTCGCGTGTGACGCAGTTGTCTTTCTTTTTATCCATTTGATAAAAGTTTTCGTCGGCCAAAGCCGTCATCATGCCGTCAATCATATTTTTTACGGCTGTCTGCGGATCGATTTTTTTCAAATCTTGCGTCGCTTTTTCCAGCTTTTTCAGCGATTCGCTCAGCATTTTTTCACTTTCTTCCAACGAAGGCGGCTGCGCTGGATTCAAAAACGGCATGATGTCGCTAAATTTTTCTTTAATGATTATTTCCTGTACGGCAAAAAGAAACTTTTTGGATTCGCTGAAATCTAACCGGTTGTTTTTGTCCGTATCCGCCTGATGGAACAGATTTGCTATTTCTGCCTGCCTTTTTTTGTCTGACGGATAAGCTCCCGCAGAAAACATCAACGCTTCATTTTCAGAAATATGCCGGTCGTTATTAATATCAAGCGTCTGAAAGAAATCGTTTAATTCGTCAGAAGATAAATTTTTTTGAACTGCGTCGATAAAATCCGTTTCATTAAAGGAAGATATACTTTCCTGAGAAACGCATGGCAACGGTATCAAAGAAAAAATGAAAAAACAAAGAAGTTTTTTTATCATGCGGTTTTCCTTTCTTTCAACAGATTATAAAGAAAAAAAGAAATTTTTAAACCAAATTCCCCGCGCCGATATTGCGTTTTAACAGCTTCAGTCCGGCCAGATGAAAATTATCGTCGCAACTGGCGCATAACTTTGTCAGAACGACCGGGCGGATATTGTGTTCGATCAAATCCATGGCCGTTTTGTAAATGCAGGCGTCCGTATCAAATCCGCATAAATGGACTTCGTCAAAATTCATCAGATCGTCAATAAAAGAACTGTAAACGTTTTTGTTAAAAACAACGGCGGACGGCGCCGGGGTAAAAGCCAGAGAATCATCGTCGTATCCGTTCCAGCCGGTTAAAGAAATCAAAGGCGATTCTTTGTTGACGAAACGGGAAACAAAAACATGTTCGTAGTTGTATTGGATTTTTTCAATTTCCGCGGCAATTTCAGGCTTCGTGACGCTTGAAACCTGAACGTCGATAATTAATAACGCTTTTGACACGGTTTACTCCCCTTTCGATTATCAGGCCGGTAAAAACCGACAACAGGATAACGCCGACGGTCCGCCCAAAAAAATAAAGCAGGCAGCCCGCGGGCGTTGTCAATAACTCTTTTTGCATGCAGTAGTATAAAATGACGATCATCAGCGGATCGTGATACAGATAAACATTCATCGTCTGCCGGGAAATTTGACGGAAAAGTGTCGAATCGAGCGTTTTTTTGAATAAGAAAGCCAGACAAAAAGAAATATTATAAAACAAAGCGCACCCGGCGGCCATAAAACCGGCGGCAGGCAGAAAATGTTCCCGTGTGTCGGCGATATTCAGCGCCAGCAGGCAGGGCAGCAGGAAAAACACCGTTTTCGGGTGTTTTTCGAAAAACGGGCGGGCTTGGTCAAAGTAATATCCGGCCGCAAAGAAAATCAAAAATTGCATGGAAAAGGCAAAATCGAAATATCCCTGCGCCAGCCGGGGGCCGAAAACATAAAGAACGCCGGCCGCCGCGCAGACTAAAAAGCCTTTTTTCAGCAGTTTTTTTAATAAAAAGAAAACGGCAAAGCACCAAAACAGCGCCGTTAAAAACCACAGATGCCCGCTTTCGTGTCCCGTCAGAAAAGCGGCGGCGATTTCCGGAATATGCCGAACGTCAAAAAAACCGCCCCATAATTTTAAAGGGATCATGAAAAACAATCCCGCGGAAAAAAACGGCAGCAGCAGCCGGCGCGTTTTTTTAATCAGCAAAGTCTTGAAGTTTTCAATCGGGCTTAAAGCCAGCACGGATCCCGACAACATAAAAAACAAAGGGATATGGAACCGGTATACCCACGCGCTGAGGTAAAGCCAGGCTTTGAAAAATCCGGATCTGTAAACGGCCGAAACGTTTTGAGGAACGGCATAATCAATCCCGCCGTGATCCGTCGTAATCGTCAGATACGTCGAATGTCCCAGAACAACCAGCAAAGCGGCCAGGATACGAATAACGTCATAGACGGCGGCATGATTTTTTTGATTAAGAATAAAATTTCCTTTATGTTTAAAAAAGTGCAGTCAAAGCGCTGTCTTGTCAAGGAAAGTATTCGGAAAAACAAACCGGAGGAAAAATATGTTTTATATCGGATGTCACCTTTCCGCGGCCAAAGGATTTGCGGCCATGGGCAGAACGGCTGTGGAAATCGGGGCGAATACGTTTCAGTTTTTTACGCGCAACCCCCGCGGCGGCGCGGCAAAAAAAATTGATCAAAATGATGTTGATCGTTTTTTAAAACTGGCGGCTGAAAATCGTTTCGGCGTTTTATTGGCTCATGCGCCTTATACGTTGAACGCGGCGGCGCAGGATCCCGACGTGCGCCGTTTTGCCTTTGAAGCCATGAGCGACGATTTAAAACGCATGGAATTTATTCCGGGAAATTATTATAACTTTCACCCCGGATCGCATGTCGGGCAGGGGATCGCGGCCGGAATCGAAAAAATAGCGCGGCTGCTGAATGAAATTATGACCAAAGATCAGACGACGACCGTTTTATTGGAAACGATGGCGGGCAAAGGCAGCGAAATCGGCGGCCGGTTTGAAGAATTACGGGACATTATCGATCGCGTTCATTTAAAGGATAAAATCGGCGTTTGTCTGGATACCTGCCATGTTTATGACGCGGGATACGACCTTGTCAACGGACTGGATAACGTTTTGGACGACTTTGACCGGATTATCGGGCTGCATAAGTTAAAAGCTGTCCATTTAAACGATTCGAAAAATCCGTTTGCTTCGCATAAAGACAGGCATGAAAAACTGGGACAAGGATTTTTAGGGTTGCCTGCCGCGGCGCGGATTATCAATCACCCGCGCCTGCGGTCTTTGCCGTTTTATCTGGAAACGCCGAACGAATTGGACGGCTATGCCGCGGAAATAGCATTGTTGAAATCGCTGCGGACGGCAGACTGAAAAAGGGGCGCCGCCGCCCCTTTTGTTTATTCGGGCAGATCAAAGATTAAAAAGTTGCTTTGCGCTTCCAGTCCCTTTAATTTTAATATTCCCGCTTCTTCCGTAATAGCCAGGCCGTCGCCGGCTTTTAAATACAAAGAGTTGGCTTCCAGTCCGCCCTGCGCGATTTGCAGCCACAGCTGGCGCGACGGACGCATTTGATAATGCACAACCTGATCGGATTCCAAAACGCATTGAAAGATATTGACGTCTTGATGAATGTGCAGGGAATTGTTTTTGCCTTTCGGAGAAACGATCAGACACAGCGTGTTAAGCATATCCGACGGACTAAATTCTTTTTTTTCATATTCCGGCGTCAGGTTCAGCTGGTCGGGCAAAATCCATATTTGCAGGAAATGGGCGGCTTTGGATAAAGACGGGTTCATTTCGCTGTGAATAATGCCTGTTCCGGCGCTCATTCTTTGGATTTCGCCCGGCGAAATGGTATACGTGTTTCCCAGATTATCTTTGTGTTCCATTTGTCCGCTCAGCACGACCGTGACGATTTCCATATTGTCATGACGGTGGGCGCCGAAACCTTCGCGCGGCGCGACAATATCGTCATTAATGACGCGCAGTTCGCTGAATCCCATATGTCCGGGATCGTAATAATCCGCGAACGAAAAAGTATGACGGCTGTCCAGCCAGCTGAGTTTGGTTTTGCCTCTGTCGTTTTTTGCTCTGATTTCCAACATATTTTTTCCTTTCCTTGTCTTACAGCTCAGAGTTAAGGCGCGGCGTTATGAAAAACAATCTGAAAAAAAGGCGTGCGGATTCCCGTTTACCGACCGGCGGGCGAAAAACAGGCCGTGAATAAAGACGCAGGCTGTGATTCTCGCGGCGGAAAAAAAGGCTGCTTTCGCAACCTTTTCTCCCTTTGCGTCAGGCGCGAACGCCCAAAACTTCACGCAGCTTTGAAACTGCCAATAAAACCGCCGTTCTGGTCGGCATGGTGTCCGCAATCGGATTCAGCATCATGAAATCGTGAATCGTGCCGTTAAAACGTATGGCCGTCACGTCGACTCCGGCGGCGTTTAATTTTCTGGCATAAGCTTCGCCTTCATCGCGCAAAACGTCGTTTTCGTCGGTAATGATCAGCGCCGGCGGCAATCCTTTTAATTGTTCCGTCGATGCGTTTAACGGGGAAGCCATAATGTTTTCGCGGTCTTTTTCGTCGGGCGCGTAAGCCTGCCAAAACCAAATCATCGCTTTTTTGGTCAGCCAGGGGCCGTCGGCGTAAATCTGATACGATTCGGTTGACAGGGAAGCGTCCGTTACGGGATACAGCAGCAGTTGGAAACAGATTTTCGGCGCGCCTTTTTCTTTGGCGGCCAAAGTCATCGCCGCCGCCATGTTTCCTCCGACGCTGTCGCCGGCGACGGCCAGGCGCGAAACGTCCAGTTTCAGCTTGTCCGCGTTTTGAACAATATATTCCAGCACGCCGAACAGTTCTGTCGTCGGCCGGGGAAAGGCGGCTTCCGGCGAAGGGGAATATACCGGGAACACGACGGCGGCGGGGACTCCGGCGGCCAATTCGCGCACCAGCCGGTCATGCGTTTTGTCATTTCCCAGAATCCAGCCGCCGCCGTGAATGTAAAAGATGACAGGCAGTTTGTCTTTGAATCCTTTCGGACGGTAAATCTTAACGTCCACGTTGCCGCCGTCAACCGTTACGGCGAATTCTTCAACGTCTGCCGG
>JAJXEL010000051.1:0-1095 GCA_021639925.1 Alphaproteobacteria bacterium
GATAAATAAAAATGACAGGGGATTTTTATGAATAAAATATTTTTATTTATTGTTTGTTTATTAGCCGGGTGCGGCGGCGGCAGCAGTATATCGCCTTTGCGTAATGTTGAATTGACTTATGATATCGGCAGCGGCGATCATACGCCGTCATATTTTGAAGATTTAGACGAATTTGTAAAACTGGACGGTTATTCGCTGAATTTAAAATTTGACGGACAGAAAATTACTCAGACGGCTGTCGATGCGAATGGAAAGGAAAATCCCGATGCGTGGGCGGCTTTGGAATTTCCAAGCTCTATGTTCCACGGGGGCGAATTAGGATCGCAACGGGCCAAACAGTCTAAAAATTTTCATATGCAGGGGGCCGGTAAAAGCTTTTCCGGCGTTAATGAAGCGGAAATGGTTTTGGGCGGCGACGCCGTCGGATTGATTTACAGTGATTTCGGATACTTATCCCAGTCCGTAAAGGGATTGTTTTCCAATAAGAGCGCCGGGATTTCCAATGAAGAAGTGTCATTGGCGGTGTATTCCGACTTTACATCGGGAAAAGATGAAAATCTGATTGCCGATACCGACTGGCAGACGGCGATTAACGGCGTTTCCGTATTTAATGGAATTGCGTTCGCCGCGGTATCGGGCCAGCCGGCCGGAATAACCGCGTCCGGTCACCACCTGGCCGGTCTGGCCGTTTTGGAATTGGATCAGCAGGGACGGGTGTCGCTGGATCTGGATTTTTCGGCTTACCGGGCCGGGGTATGGAATTTTTCCAATGACGGATCCGGATATAAGGCATTGTTAAACGGCGCGCTGTTGGAAGAAGGTTCCGCTTCCGTTGAATTTGAAGTTTTCGGCACGCCCAAAACTTCGGACAAAAATCCGGCCGATCCGCGCGAAGCGGTCGGATCGTTTGATTATACGGTTGACAACGATAACTGGATTGCCGGGACTTTTGGCGTTAAACGGAATTAGATGATTTTTTGAAAACAGTCCGCTCCGTTTTGTTCGTATCGCTGTTTTTTTGTTCCGCCGCGGCGGCGGAGCAAGAAAAAACCGTGCGTCTGACTCCGCTGGAAGTCGTTTTGATCGCCCGGAAAA
>JAJXEL010000051.1:1105-12524 GCA_021639925.1 Alphaproteobacteria bacterium
AAATGATTGATGAAAACCGGCTGGATTCTGCCGCGGTTTTATTGACCCGCGCCGAATTCGCGCTGTCGGAAATCGAAACGGAACGGCGGTATCTGCTGGGGGTTCTGGCCATAAAAACAGGACGGATCGACGAAGCGGTCCGGATATACCGCGATTTATTAAATAAAAATCCGCGGCTGGCAAAAATCAGGATAGAACTGGCGTTGGCTTATATGGCCGAAAAATCGTGGTATCGGGCGGATTATCATTTACGTTTGGCGGCGGCGGAAAAACTGCCGCCCGGCATTGATGAAAAAATCGGATACCTGCGCGCTGTTGTCCGGCGGAACAAAAACTGGAATATCTGGTTCGGCGCGGGTATTGCTCCGGACAATAATGTCAATAATTCGCAAACCGGGACGCAGTGTATTCAGACGTCTTTCGGCGTTTTTTGCAATACTTTGGAAGATCCTGAAAAATCCGTCGGGTTTAATGTCTCCGGCGGCGGACATTATGAATTTCGCTTTGACAACCGGTGGCGGCTGCGTGTTGCCGGCGGCGTTTATTCTTCAACATACGACAATAACGACTATGACGATCTGTTTTATTTTGCGGCGGGCGGTCCGAAATATGTTTGGGAAAACGGCGAAATCTGGACGGCAGTCAAAGGAACGCGGCGGCGTTACGGGCATAAAGCGTATAATTCGTCTGCCGGCGGCGTAATTCAGGCCGGATATGATGTGTCGCGGCGCGTGTCAGCTGCTTTGTCCGCGGAATATGCGGCCGTATCTTATGACAAATACGGTTCTGTTCTAAACGGTTCTGTTCGGTCCGGCGGCGTGAAAACGGTTATCGGTCTGAATTCGGCGTCTTATCTGGTTTTGCGGGCGGCAGTCGAACGCGAAAAAACAAAAAACCGTATGTACGCCAACCGGAAATGGACGGCGGGAATAGGCATAGGAGCCGAACTGCCTTTGGGATTTTCGGTTTATGCCGAACCGCGCGTTCAATGGGTACGCTATGACCGTCCCGCATGGTTTATCCGCCGGCTGGGGCTGGAACAAATTCGTGAAAAAGACAGGATTACACGCTGGACTTTCAGTTTTTCCAATAAAAATCTGTCTTTTTCCGGCATTGTCCCCGAAATGACCGTCAGCTATACCGACAAACGGTCGAACGTCTGGCAGAAAGAATACCGGAAATTGACTCTGGAACTGAATTTTATTCAGAATTTTTAAGGAATTTACAACCGATTTCCGATAACGGCCAAAAAAATAATACAGCTGATTTTTTTGCTTGTTCTGGACAAAAAATCTGAGTAATATGGACAAGATTTAGACAACTTTCAGACCTTTGGCAGGGGAAAATCAATGTCGGAAAATTCACCGAACGTCAAATATTTAAAAGATTATAAAAAACCTGATTATAAAATCGAATCCGTTCATCTGGATTTCGATTTGGACGAGGAAAATACCCAGGTTGCTTCGACGCTGAAAATCAAAAGCGATTATGATGCTTCAACCGGCGAAATCCGCCCGCTGCATCTGGACGGCGATGAATTGACTTTAACCGGAATCGCGATTGACGGCCGGCCTTTGAAACCGGAAGAGTACGTCGTTGACGACAAGGGGCTGACGATTTTAAATCCGCCGAAGGAATTCGAACTGTCGATCGGTACGGAAATCCACCCGAAGGCCAATACGAAGCTGGAAGGGCTGTATGTGTCGAACGGCATGTTCTGCACGCAGTGTGAACCCGAAGGTTTCCGCCGTATTACGTATTATATGGATCACCCGGACGTTACCAGTGTTTTTACGACGACTTTGCGCGCCGACAAAGAAAAACTGCCCTGTCTGCTGTCGAACGGCAACCTGATTAAAGAAGAAAAAATGGCCGACGGCAGAACGGCCGTGACCTGGAACGATCCGTTTCCCAAGCCGTCTTATCTGTTTGCTTTGGTCGGCGGCGATCTGGATTATATCAACGATAAATTCGTTACGATGTCCGGCCGCGAAGTGACTTTGGGCGTTTATGCGAACAAAGGCCAGAAAGACAAGCTGGGCTATACCATGGATTCGATCAAACGTTCTATGGCTTGGGACGAAAAGGTTTTCGGCCGCGAATACGACCTGGATCTGTTTAATCTGGTCGCCGTGTCCGACTTTAACCAGGGCGCGATGGAAAACAAAGGGCTGAACATTTTCAACAGCGCTTATGTGATTGCGGACGCGCATACGGCGACGGATTCCGATTACGCCGGAATCGAAGGCGTCGTCGGCCACGAATATTTTCATAACTGGTCGGGCAACCGCGTAACCGTGCGCGACTGGTTCAACCTGTCTTTGAAAGAAGGGCTGACCGTTTACCGCGATCAGGAATTTTCGCGCGATATGCGTTCGCGTTCGGTCAACCGCATTGAAAACGTGTCCAGCCTGCGCGCCGGGCAGTTTGCCGAAGACGCCGGCCCGACGGCGCATGCGGTTCGTCCGGAATCTTATGTGGAAATCAATAACTTTTATACTTCGACGATTTACAACAAAGGCGCTGAAATCGTGCGCATGTACGAAAAAATGCTGGGCAAGGAAAAGTTCCGCGAAGCCAACGATCTGCATTTTTCGCGCAATGACGGCAAATCCGTTACGATTGACGATTACGCCAAATGTATGGAAGATGTGTCGGGCAAAGATTTGACGCAATTTAAGCGTTGGTATTCCCAGGCCGGGACGCCGTCCGTTTATGCCGAAGGCGCGTATGATGAAAAAAATCAGACTTATACGCTGAAGCTGCGCCAGGCGACAAAGCCGACGCCGGGGCAGGATACAAAGCTGCCTTTCGTTATTCCCATGGAAATGGGGCTGTTGGGCAAAGACGGCAAAGACATGCCGTTGCAGCTGGCGGGCGAAAAGGAAGCGCAGGGGACTTCGCGCGTGATGATTCTGGACAAGGACGAAGCCGTCTTTACATTCGTTAACGTCAAAGAAAAACCCGTTTTGTCGGCCAACCGCGACTTTACGGCGCCGATTAATTTCCATATGGATTATACGGACGCGGAACGCGCGCATTTAATGGCGCATGATTCCGATTTGTTCAACCGCTGGGACGCGGCGCAGCAATATGGCGTGCAGAAAATGATCGGCATGGTCAGGGACATTCAGGCCGGCAAAGAACCCAAAGTGGACGAGGGCTATTTAAATGCGCTGGGGTCTTATTTAAAAGATCCGTCTTTGGACAAGGCTTTTGTTGCCAAAGCGCTGGAACTGCCGGGCGAAAAGTATATTGCCGACCAGATGGACGTTGTCGACGTTGACGCGGTGGCCAAAGCGCGCAAAATGGTTTCGGACGCTTTTGTGCAGCGTTTTGAAAAAGATCTGGCGCGTACGTATGACGCTTTGGACGTTGAAAAACCGTTCGAACCGGTTGCCAAAGACGCCGGGGAACGCGCTTTAAAGAACAAAGCGCTGGCTTATCTGGCTTCGACGGAAAAGCCGGAATACGCGCGGCGGGTGGCGGATCAGTATGAAAAGGCCAACAATATGACTGACCGTTTCGCCGCGATGAGCGTTGCGGCCGGTATGGAATCGGGTAAAGGCATTGTCGCCGATTTCTATGACCGTTTCAAAGACGAAGAACTGGTTGTGAACAAATGGCTGGGGGTCGTTGCTTCCGAAGGGCTGGAAGGGGCGAAATCGGCCGTTGAACACGAAGCGTTCGCTATTACGAATCCGAACAAAGTCCGCGCTGTTATGCGCCGCTTTTCCGGTAATCAGAAGGCTTTTCACGCCAAAGACGGTTCCGGTTATGAATTTGTGGCCGATATGGCGGTCAAGCTGGACGGGATTAACCCGCTGGTGGCTGCCGATACGGTCAAACCTTTGACGTCGTGGCGCCGTTTTGATCCCGAACGCCAGGGATTGATGAAGGCGGCTTTGGAAAAAGTAATGGCCAAGCCGGGATTGTCCAAAAATGTTTACGAAGTCGTTTCAAAGTCTTTGGGCGATACGGAATCAAAGAAATCCAAAATCCTGGAAAACAAAGCCAAACTGCAAAAGAGGGCGAAAACCGACGCTTTCCTGAAACGCGAACCGTTAAAGGTTTTTGTTTCCGGGGCCAATAAAGCGAACGGTCCGGCGCACGCGTCCGTTTTGACGAACGTTCAGGGGAGCTTCAGCCTTCCGGCGTTTGGAAAAGCCGGGTTATGCGCGATAAATTTCAGGGACGCTGACGCGTTTGATTCGAATAACCGCCGGGGGAAATTCTCCGGCGGTTTATTATTTTGTGGGCAGAACGGGCTTTTCTTGGTATAAATAAAAAGGCGTTGTCGTTTTGGAAAGGACGTTTTTCATGAAATTTAAAAGGGTTGTTTTCTTATCGGCTTTTGTCTTTTTTGCCGTATCCTGCGGGATTGCAACAAATGCGGCGGCAAAAGAAGAATCGCCTCATGATAAAATGCTGCGCGAATATCGTGAAAGAACAGGCCAGAAAGCCCCCGGGCAAAAGGCGGCCGAACAGCCGAAATCTATTTGGGACGATGACAGCGAATCAAACCCGTATTTCAGGGCTTCCGATAAAAAAGTCAGAACGGCGGCGCAGGCAAAAGCGGAAAAACAACCGCGGGAACCCAAAAGGTCAACCTTTAAACGCCGCGTGTATACCGGGCCGTCCAAAGACGAAATCAATCAGGCGGCTTCTAAAAAAGCGGTTGAAAACTTTAAGGCTTTTTTCGCCGGCGGAAATTACGATATCAAGTATGATAACATTTCCTATAATGTGCCGGGGGATTCTCTGTCTGTCGTTAATTTCAGCATGATTCCCAAAAAAGGAACGCCGCAGGAAAAAACGATCCCGTATTATCTGACGGCAAAAGAACTGTCGATGCGGAATTTTAATATCGGCGAAAAAGACGGAAATCCTTTGCTGGAAGACGGCGAAATGAAAGCGCGAAAAGTGGAAATTCCCGTCTGGGACGAAAACGCCGTTAAAAAGGGAAAAATCGAAATTTCTCAGTTAAAAATGACCGGCGATGTTCCGTCTTATGTCAAAGCTCAAGGGGACGGGGAATTGAAAACGGTTGAATTAAGCGGTTTTCGTTCCGAAACGATTATCAATGAAACTGTTTTAAATAATATCGTGCGGTCAAAGATTTTCGCGGCGTCTTCCGCGGCGTTTGCCGGCGTCGAGCTGCAAAAAAATATAATTGAAGCGCTGAAACACCAGGAATTGGACGGGCTGAAATTCGCTTCGGCGCGGATTAACAGCCGGAATATTCCCACGGTTCAGGGCGCGGCGGCGGCCATGACGTCGTATTCCGCGCGTATTTTAAATACGGATCTGGTTTTAGGGGCCAGGCTGGAGGCGCAAAAGGACAAACCCGTCGCCGATATTGAACAGTTAAAGAAAAATGCGGCGGAAAACAAAGCGGCCGTTGCGGCAGTTGAAGCGGAAATGAAATCGAAATAAAAGAAAACGTATGACGGAAACGACACAAAATGAAACGGGACCGGAAAATCAGGGCGTTTACAGCGCCCTGACAAAACGTCCTGCGCCAAAGGTCGCGGATACGTCGGATTCGGGCGTCAGCTATGTGGCCGGCGTGCGGATCGTTGATGAAATGAAACAGCGCAAAGACCGTTTCAACGGCTGGGAAAAGGACGATAACGCGATTTTGGTCGTCCGTTCTCTGGCGCAAGGGGAAGCCGATAAATTTATCGGCGCCGATTTATCCGAAGTCGATTTTTCCGGCGCTAATCTTTCTTCGATTAATTTACAAAACGCCGATTTAAAAAATGCCAACCTGGCCGGTGCGGATTTACGCGGTGCGGATCTGCGCGGCGCGGACCTGCGCGGCGTCAATTTGGAAGAAGCCGATTTGGAAGGCGCCAATTTAGAAGGCGCTTTGCTGGACGGCGCTTATTTGAAAAACGCAAAAATTGCCGGCGCGAAACTGGCGAAACAAGCGTTAAACGAACTGGAAAAAATGCAGCAGATGCAGCTTGACGCCGAAGAAGGCCGGCTGGATCTGCGCAAAGTCAATTTGAAATATTTGGATCTGAGACGGCTGGATCTGCGCGGCGTTGATTTGACCGGCGTTGATTTATCCGGCGTTAATCTGGTCGGCGTTAATTTGACGGGCGTCAAGATTGACCAGATGTATCTGGACGGGACATATGCTTTTAAGCAGGCTGCCGGCCGCAAGATAGAAATTAAAAAAGGAAATATCGCCGGGCTGGATTTAACCAGCGCCAACCAGATGCAGATGAAAGCGAATTTGACCGAACTGGAAATTCTGCGCAAAAAACGGGTTGCCAATCAGCAAGAAGAACAGCAGCGGCTGGAAGAAATCAACCGCGCGGCGGAAAAGCTGCGCCGGGAAGAGGAATTAAAAGCCGTTCCCGCCGCCGTTGAAGCGCCGTCCGAAATACGCCAGCCGTCGTTGCCGGAACCGGAAAGCGACGGATTATCGCCGGAGCTGGCTTTTCTGCGTTCGCGGCGTTTAAATCAGGCTTCGCCCGAAGAATTAAAAGCAAAGCTGCAGGACGTTGTTTTGGAAAAACGTCCGGAATTGAAAAGCGGCGCCAAAAGTCTGGTAACGCGCCGCCCGCGCCGTAAAGAAGAGCTGCCGCCCAGCAAATATGATTTCCCGATTTTGTATCCGGTTGACGAAGACGAAAAAAAACAGGAAAAAGCTTCGCCTATGCGGGAAGTCGTCAAAGTCGCCGGCCAAATGACCGACTGCGTTAAAAAAGTTTTTCAAAAGGTTATTCCCCGTTCGCGCGCGCGCGTTAAACGGCAAAGGCAAAAACAAAGGAGCTAGGATATGGATCGTTATTCTATGCTTCCGTCCCGCAGGGACCCGAACTTTGCCGAACATTACAAAGCGCTGGACTGGGTTATACTGGGATTTTTATATTCCGCCATTGCCGCTTTTTTGTTTTCTTTGATCGCGTATCCGCTGGGACATATGGTTTCCCATGATTTTTCGGCGCAGGCCTGGGAAAACGTCAAACAGTACTACATTTATCTGAAGGCGCACCCGTTTTTTTATTTCAAAAGTTATCTGCGCTGGATTTTAACGTTCGCGCGGGATCCGTTTCAAAGCTTCGCCGTATGGATTCCGGCAATGCCGCTGTTTATTTTAATCGGCGGCTGCCTTTTGACGATTTATACAAATCCCTATTATTTTATTCAGTTAAACGAAGGCGACGGCCGTCTGGCCGATGAACGCGACGTGAAAAAAATGGGATTGTGGAACGGTATGTCGTTTGTTCTGGGATTGTGGAACGAAAGACGGATTTTAAGAATGAACAATTTCATGTCGCTGCTGGTCATCGGCGCGCCGGAATGCGGTAAAACGTCAGGCGTTGTTATTCCCAGTATTCTGGCAAATGACGATAAATGTATGGTCATTAATGACATGAAAGGGGAATTGTTCGAACTGACCGGCGGCCACCGTGCGGCGCTGGGGCCGGTTTTCCGGGTGGACTTTTTCGGAATCGACGATCCGGCGAACGGCGTATTCTGGCCGACCTGGAATCCGTTAAGCGATATGGATCTGCCTCCGCCGTCGCCGGGACGCCAGGGGTATATCGGGGGGCTGGCTTTTTTCCTTTTGGGCGACGGGCCGACAGGAACGGATCCGTATTGGATTAAAGCCGGACGCGCGGCATTGGAAGGTTTTATCAACTATATTTGCGATAAATGCGAACAGGCGCGCGCGAACGATTACTTTTTGCAGCGTTTGTATGAAGACGCCATGGACGACGAAGATTTCGATGTTTTGGAAACCTATTACGAATCCATGGAAAAGACGGTGGCGGTCAAGCAGGCGTTGAATCACCTGCGCAAAAGGACGCTGACGTTTAAAAATTATCTGCCGATCGGCAAGTGGGACCCGATCCCCGAAGCCTGGATCGGACGGCAGGCCAGTTTTCCTTTGCTGATGGACTTTATAACCAAACAGCAGCTGGATATTTCCGCCGAACTGCGTTCCAGGCGCGACGCCGGCGATCCGGTGGCTTTTAAAACGGATATCTGGGCGCAGATTTTGTCCGGTATTGTCGAAGAAACAAAATATTTCGGGTATAACCGGCGCGCTTTGATCGAAATCAGCCAGATTCTGGCGTTGCCGAAAACGCAGCGTTCTTCTGTGCTGTCAATGGCTTTATCCGGCCTGGCGCCGTTTAAAAACGCCGCGATCCGCATGCGCATGGCGTCCAGTGATTTCGGCAGCGTGCAGATGCGCGGCATTAAAAATCCCGTAACGGGGCAGTGGGAACCGGTAACGTTTTATCTGGGCTGTCCGATTGACGGCATGACAAATGCGGTCATGACGATGTTTATCAATATGTATTCGGGAACGCTGACGATTTTTGACGTGTCGGAAGGCCCGTGCGGCCCTTATCCCGTTTTATATATTTTGGACGAATACCAAAGCATGCCCGATTTTCATGTGGCGGATTCAGTCGGCACCGGGATTGCCAAACATTATGCTTTTCTGCTGACGTGTCAGGATTTATCGCAGTTGTCCGGCCGTTACGGCGGCGAACTGGAAACGATTATCGGCAATACGGGCGCCAAGATTTTTATGCGATGCAACAGCCGCGGCACGGCGGAACGCATTAATGCGCTGATTGAAAAAAAGACGTTTGTCATCTTTTCCGAAAGCCGATCGGAAGGAATCGGATCCGGCACAACGATGTTTTCGGACAAAAACATCAGTTACAGTACGATGGGCGGGTTGATCGTTTCCAATTCGTCGATTATGAATATGCCTTTCGGCCGGCAGTATGCTTTGATTCAAAAGCATCATAACCGTCCGATCAAGTTAAAAACGCCTGTTTATTTCAAAGACCGGAATATGACCAAACAGACAAAGCTGCCTCCTCCGCCGCCTTTGCCGGTCAATATTTATAATCAGCGCAACGAAGAAGACAAGCTGCCCCCGCCGGAGGATATGTCCGTTGAACCCGCGTATATGCAGGCGAAAAAGCTGGCCGATCAGGAAGCCGAAGAAAATAAAGAGGACGAAACCGAAGAATAGTTCCGGCCGATTTCTTTTTTATATCTGTTCAAAAAAAAGAAAGAATGATATAAAGCAGCATATTTTTTATAGGAGTAAAAATACATGAAAGCAGTAGAAATCAAAAAAGGAATTTACTGGGTCGGCGTTAAAGATTGGAATTTGCGCGAATTCCACGGTTATACGACGTCGCGCGGTTCGACGTATAACGCTTATCTGATTATTGATGATAAAATTACGCTGATCGACGGGGTGAAAGCGCCGTTTACCGATTTGTTTATGCGGCGTATTTCTTCGGTGATTGATCCCGCGAAGATTGACGTAGTTGTCTGCAACCATGTTGAAATGGATCATTCCGGGGCTTTGCCCGCCATTATGGAAACAGCAAAAAACGCGACGCTGTACTGCCCGCCGGCCGGCGAACGCGGATTGAAAATGCATTATGATACGACAGGCTGGAAAATGCAGGTTGTCAAAACCGGCGATACGCTGAATATCGGCAAACATACGTTGACGTTTGTTCAAATGCCGATGGTGCATTGGCCCGATTCAATGATGACATATGTCGCAGACGAAAAGCTGTTATTCCCGAACGACGGTTTCGGCCAGCATTATGCGTCCGACGAATTGTTTGACGATGAAAATCTGGACATCATCATGGACGAAGCCAAAAAGTATTACGGTAATATCGTATGGCCGTACGGGGCGCAGGTTCAAAAGGTTTTAGAAACGGCGGCGACGCTGGATATCGACATGATTGCGCCCAGCCACGGAATTATCTGGCGCAAACATATTCCCGAAATCGTCGAAAAGTACAAGTTATGGTCGTCTTACGGTCATGTCGCGGACAAGGCGGTCATTGTTTATGATTCCATGTGGGGATCAACGGAACAAATGGCGCGCGAAGTGGCCGCCGCCTGGGGTGAAAAAGGGTTGCGGGTGACGTTGTGTTCCTTAAAATACAGTAATGTTTCGGACGCGATAAACGATATTGTCGAAGCCAAATATGTGGCGTTGGGATCGCCGACGCTGAATTCGGGGATTTTGCCGACAATGGGGGCTTTTTTGACGTACTTGAAAGGGTTGGCTCCGAAAAATAAAGTCGGTTTCTGCTTTGGTTCTTACGGTTGGAAAAAGGACGCGCAGGACGAAATGCAGGGTATTCTGGCTAATCTGGGCTGGGAATTGCCCGAACCGATCATGACGATCAACTGGCGTCCGACGCCGGAAGGATTGCAGCAGCTGCACGAAACGGTGCTGAAAGTCATTAAATAACGTCGTCTGATTTTTTTTAGGGAAGGCTCCTTTTTAAAGGAGCCTTTCTTTCGATTTAGTTGAAAAATAAAAAAACAGCCCCTGAATACAGGGGCTGTTTCTTGTTTGGTTTTGTCTAGTTAATTTTACATTCGCTGCTTGTGCAGGAACATGTCTTTGTTGAAGCTTGTTGAGACCAGTTGTCTCCTTTCGTAACCTTACAGGACGGCGAACCTTTTAATCCTTTAAGGAATTTCAGGCTGGATCCTCCGGAGCCGGAAGATGATTCTTGCAATGTTACGGTTCCCGTTACGGTAACAGGGCTGTTAAAGGTTGTTACCGCGTTATTCCCGGACATATGATAATGTGAGCTCAGATTTTTGGTCGAGAATGAACCGGAAACGGTTGCTCCGTTCCAGAAACGGATATTCACCCCGTCAAAAACAGCTCCGTCCGGTAATGTGATTGTGGAATTCGCTCCGTAGCCGTCAACTGAACAGTACCCTGCGGGGACAGTATGCGCGCCGTCGGCGTTCCAGTAGTGTTTGCCTTCGCAGCCGTCGTCTTTGATTACACATTCGGTTGAAGAGCAAACACAAACCGCATCAGTTTCCGTATTTGCCTGGCAGCTGGCATATCCGCAGCCCGAAGACGGGACCTGTTTTACAACGACGCAGGAAGGATTCCCGCTCAGCCCGCCGCTAAAGACCATTTTCACGCCTTTTCTGTTTCCTGATGTGGAACCGGAAGCTTCAGCCAGTTTCACTGTGCCGTTGACTGTGACCGGATTTTTAAACGTAATAACGGGGTCTAAGTCAGAAAGTCTGCTCGCCGTATGATACAGTGAAGACAGTTCGCTTGTCGTGAAAGAACCCGAAACCGAAGCATAATCCCAGAAACGAATATTGACAGAACTGTAAGAAGGCGTTCCGGACGGCATAGTGATGCTTGAATTAGCGCCGTAACCGTCAATGCAAGCATATCCGGACGGAATGGTCATCGAACCGTTAGCGTTCCAGAAAAATTTGTTGGAACCGGTGCAGGCGACCGCTGCGGGCTGGTCAATGGAACATTCTGACGATGTGCAGGTGCAGGTGTTGTTTGTATCGACTGTCTTGCTGCAGCTGGCGGACGAACAACCGGTGGAAGCAACCTGTTTTTCAACGACGC
>JAJXEL010000206.1 GCA_021639925.1 Alphaproteobacteria bacterium
CAATTAGTTATAATTCAAGCGGTGTATCTATTGTTATCGGCAGGGAGTGTCCCTGCTTTTTTTATGGGAAAAACGAATGACAGTAAGTACAACAAAAAACAAGATATCTTATATAGGAAATGGAATTTCAACGGAATTTGCGATTCCGTTTCCTTTTTTGGAAATCAGTCATTTAAAAGTATATCAGCTTTTAAATGATCTTCAAACACAACGGGAAGATTGGACGATTCAAAATGGAAATATTGTGTTTGAAACGGCTCCGATATCTGGTGCGCAAATTGTGATTATGCGGGAAGTCCCTTTTACACAGGAAACAGATTATCGGGAAAATGAAATCCTTGCGGCAGAAACTTTGGAAAGAAATTTTGATTCTTTGGCAATGCAGATACAGCAGCTGAAAGAACAGGCAGACCGTGCGGTAACGGTCGATGTTTTTGATAATACGCAGGCTTCGGAGTTATTGCCCAGTATCAGAACCGCGGTATCTAATGCCGCTGCTTATGCGGCGGAAGCAGACCAACAGGCCGAAATTGCAGCAGATTCAGCACAAACGGCAACTGCCCAGGCTAATATTGCCGCGGGAAAGGCTGCGGAAGCTGTTAATACTTTGGCGGATAAAGCGAATAAAGATTTATCCAACTGTACACGTCCCTATATTGCGCAAACTTATTATAACGGTAACGATTGGTATCGTGTTTGGTCCGACGGCTTTATTGAACAAGGCGGAAACCAATATGATAATGTGACGGATTATGCTTTGACCAGGTACGTTACTTTTATAAAACCCTTTACTTTGCGTTTGTGCAGTTTGACTTTGGGGTTCGGGGGGCATTCTTCTGCCAGCGCATATAATGCGGGTTTGGATCCGAACGTTATTCCTTCTCTTGTAGGATTTCAGTTTAACGGCTGCGCTAATGCGGTTTCCAAACAAAATGCCGTTTCCTGGTATGCGTGCGGTTTCTAAAAAAAGGAGAATAAAAATGACAAATATATATGAAGTTAATCAGATCTTTGAAGGCAATTATCCTGCTGAAGCCGCTGTGTTTTGTAACAAGCATAATCTGCGTATTGTGCAAATCGAAACGCTTGATCAGGCAAAACGTTTTCAAATACAGGAAATTCCTGCATTATCAGATGATGAAAAATCAGTATATCTGAGAAAAAAAAGAAACGAACTGTTGCGTGATACTGATTTTACGCAGGTTAATGATGCGCCGTTCGGCGCCGAAGAAAAAAATGCGTATGCCGCATATCGGCAGTATTTAAGAGATATCCCCGCACAGCCGGAGTTCCCGAATATAACGGTTCAGCTTTATGCGGATTGGGCGAAATGATTTTAATCAGAGGCGAGATAATCGCCTCTGATTATTTTTTTAATATAATTTGTTCTAATACTTCAGGTTTTTTCCCAAAGATGTTGTAACTGATTATTCCAAACAGCGAAACCAATAAATACGATATGATAACAACCGTTGCTTTATATGATTCTATTTGCGGGAAAGCGTTCAATACAAGGGGCAGGCATTCGTTAACGACGAAACCGTGCGTTAAAAAAACAGCCAGCACGTATTTTCCCGGACGGGCAAAATATTCCGTATTGAAAAAATGAGAAATATAGCCTTTTTGCAAAGCAAATAAGAAAATCAAAAATGTATTGGAAAAAATTACAAACAGCCAATTTTTGCACAAAAAAACGTTTGATAAAACAAAGATTTCCAATATTGTTAAGACGAAAGGATTTATTTTTTTCTGATTTTGCCGCAGACGATCGTTCACGCAAATATATAATTTCGCGGCAAAACAACCCAGGCCTGTTCCCAAAATGCCCCGGATAATTTGCATGTTATAAATCCCGTAAATGCCGCGGGCGAAAATTAAAGCGCAGGACGCCGTCATAAAAAACAAAGCCAGGTTCAGTTTGTTTTTATCAAATGCTTTGAAAAGCAGCAGATAAAAAACAGACGTCCAAAACAGTACGGCCAAAAACCAATCCGGTTGATTGATACCGACATTCGCAATGCCGGTTAACGGCAGAAAAAGTAATTCGGAAATAAAAGTCAACCCTTCAAAGTCGCCTTTAACGCACAACCGGATTAAAATGCCCCATATCATTAAAGGCCACCATCTGGCGATTTTGTCGCAGATAAAATTAAAAACAGATTTTTCCGGATTAAATGTCAAAAACATGAGAAAGCCGGATAGAATAAAAAAGTATTCTGTATAGCCGACAATGGAAAAGCTGAATTTTAGCGGAAGGCTTAAATGTGTATAAACAATTTGCCCCATGAAAACTAAGCGTAAAAAATCCAAGTTATAAAATCTTTTTGGCGTACTTTGTGAAGAAGAGGGGGAAGGCAATAACGGCTGTTTTACATAAAGTGTAAAAAAACATAATGTTAAAATATA
>JAJXEL010000052.1 GCA_021639925.1 Alphaproteobacteria bacterium
TGCCCTGTCCGGAGGACGTTATGCCTCGGCCGCCGGCCGCGCCGGGAGGGCGTTTTCCCCCTACGGGGAGTAGTATTACCGGCCGCCTTTTTGGGATTTAATATCAAAAACGGTAATCATACCGCCGGGATTGCCCGCGCCGGAAGCAAACAGTTTGTTGACTTCGTCTTTATAACCAGTATTGCTTTCTTTCTTTTCGACGGGTTTTTCTGCAACGGGTGTTTTGCGCGGTTCTGTTTCCGGTTTTTGCGGCATGGTGATCATACCGCCCGGATTGCCGAATCCCGCCGCAAACAGAGCCTTTACCTGTTTCATATACGCGCTGAGCTTTTCTTGCGGCGTTTTTGACGGCAGTTCCTTTGACTGTAACAATTGTCCTGTTTTTTCAGATTTTTCTGCCGTCTGCGGTTTTCCGGATCCGCGCGTCATCGGAACGGACGACACAAAATACGTACCGAACGTAATCCCCATTACAGCCGCATCGCGTTTGACTTCTTTAAAGGATTCTTCACCGCGGAACCATTTGCCGGTCGTATTGACAAATTGTTTGACTTCCGGCGCTATTAATAACGTTGCTTTGCCGACGCGCAAAGCCCCCTTTGCCACATAAGCCCCCGCTACGTCACAAGCCGCCGTCGCAATGCTGATCGCGCCGGAAGTCATTGTAAAATGGGCTTCTCCTTTATTTTTTGCCAAATAATCCAAAACGCCTTTCGCTTCGCCGTTTTGCTTGGCTTTTTGCGCCGGTTCCAGCAAAGACATAGCCTTTTCGCATGTTTTGTACGCGCAAATTCCTACGACGCCCGGCAGACCGAATAATTTTGCGGCCAATACCGTACGGGCAATATTTTTCGCGCTGTCGCGCAGTTTGACATATACCTGGCCGTATTTATGTTCCATTTTCGTGTCAAATGCCTTAAGCCGGCGGTCAATCTTTTCCAAAAACGGAACGGCATGAAGAACTTTTTCCTTCTTTTGTTTTAATCGTTCTTTGGCGTTCATAACGCCCCGCGCCGTGCCGGACACGAACATTTCTACTGTGCTTTTGCGCAAAGCCAGTTTTTTAGAGGCGTCTTTTTTAGCAGATTCCGTCATCTCTTCACCTATTCAAGAACGTCTATTAACTTTTGAAATTCCCGGTGGATTTTTTCGGCCTGTGCGACGTCTAACGGAAAATCAGCCGAAGCTTTATCCATAACGAATAAAATAACCAGCGCTTTTTCCATCTCGGTCCGCAGCATGTCCAAATAATATTCCTGCGTTATTTCGGTATCTGAAACACATAAACGCATATATGTTTTTATTCTGGCCGTTTCCAAAACAGTTTCCTTAAAGGTTTCGCCGGAATCCCCGGGTAAAGCCGTGTCGTCGTCGTCAACGATTTCGACATTGTCCATAACCTTTAAAACCTGTTTGAACTGCGGAAATGCCAACTGCCCGTCCGCGTTGCGTTCAAACGGATTGATCCGTTCGAAACAATCCAAATCGGCAATGTTGCGTTCAATTTCTTCCGCCGTGATTTTTGACAGGTTATCGTAACCGGCCAGGCGATCAAACTGTTTTAAAACAGGCGTGATTTTTGCTTCGGCCTTTTTGGCGCAAAGCCTTAAATCCGTATTTTCCGTTTCCCCGAAAACTTTAATGAAACTGTAAAACATCGGCGCGTCTTCGGGGTCAACTTCGGTTTCGCCCGACAAAAAAGAATCCAGCCGCCGCGCCGCTTCGTTTTCCAACAGGCGCAGAGCGTTTTCGTCAACAGACGGCGAAGCCAAAACCGCCGAACGTTCGGCGATCAGCGCTGTTTCCGTTTTATCCGAAAAAAGATCTTCCATTTGCGCTCCTGTTAAAAAAACAAACCTATTTCATCATACAAAAAAAATAAAAAAATAGAAAGCAATATTTGACAAAATTTTTTCTATTTTTTTCGATAAAATTTATCTTCTTTCCTCAAGGTACCGAAAAACAAAGAAAATAACCGCATAACAGTATGCGGTTACGCTGAAAAATTCCGAAAACTTTTTATTTTTCGGCCAATTGCCGGCGCAGCCGGTCCGGCGCCGTCCCGCCATAACTTTTTCTGGCGTTCAAAGAATGGCGTACATCTAAAACGTTGTAAACGTCTTGCGTAATCTGCGGGCAGATTTTCCGCATTTCGGCCAAAGGAACGTCTGCCAGCCGCAGTCCGTTTTTTTCGGCAAATTTAACAATCTGCCCCGTGATATGATGCGCCTGTCTGAACGCAACGCCGGCCGTTTTGACCAGCCAGTCCGCCAGGTCCGTCGCCGTCGGAAAACCGTTTTCCAAAGCTTTGCGCATATTTTCACCGTTCACGGCCAGCCCTTCGATGACCGCCGTCATGACTTTTAATTCCAAAGTCAGCGTGTCGCAGGCGTCAAAGACGCATTCTTTGTCTTCCTGCATATCTTTGGAATAAGCCAGAGGCAGCCCTTTCATTACCGTCAGCAGAGTCGTCAGGGAACCGTAAACACGCCCTGTTTTTGCCCGCATCAGTTCGGCGGCATCGGGGTTGCATTTCTGCGGCATGATCGAACTGCCCGACGTGTATTCCTGCGGCATTTTGATAAACCCGAACGGCTGAGAAGAAAAGACAACCATTTCTTCGGCCAGGCGGGACAAGTGCATGGCGCAGATTGACGCGCAGGATAAGTATTCCAATACGAAATCCCTGTCGGAAACGCTGTCCAAAGCGTTTTTGGTCGGCGCGTCAAACCCCAGTTTTTCCGCCGTAAAAAAACGATCAATGTCAAACGGCGTTCCCGCCAGCGCCGCCGCGCCCAGCGGACATTCGCCCATAACGTCAAAAGCGTTTGAAAACCGTTTGATATCGCGGCCGAACATTTCATAATAGGCGTGCAGGTAAAACCCGAACGACACCGGCTGCGCGACCTGTAAATGCGTAAAACCGGGCATAATCGTTTCAGTATTTTCCGCCGCCCGTTTTTTCAACGCGGCGCGCAAAGCCGACAACAGGGAAATCGCTTTTTGACATTCTTCGCGAACAAACAGTTTCATATCTGTCGCAACCTGGTCGTTGCGGGATCTGGCCGTGTGCAGTTTTCCGGCCGTGTCGCCGATTAATTCCTTTAATCTGGCTTCGACGGCCATATGAATGTCTTCCAGTTCGCGGCGGAATTCAAAACGGCCTTCGCCAATTTCCTTTAAAACCGCCGTCAGACCGTCTTGAATCTTTTTATTTTCTTCTGCGGTCAGGATTCCCTGACGCGCCAGCATTTCCGCATGAGCCTGAGAACCACGGATATCCTGCGCGTAAAGCCGTCTGTCATACGGCAGGGACGCATTGATTTCCAGCATTAATTCCGCCGGGGGCAGGTCGAAACGCCCGCCCCACATCTGGTTTGTTTTGCTCATTTTTTCTGATGCTTCATTCTGTAATCGCCCATCAGGCGGACAGCGTTGATTTTAATGAATCCGGCGGAATCCATCTGATTAAAGCCGCCGTGCACGTCCATGGAAGCGATGTCGGCGTCATACGGGGTCGTATCGCCGGAACGCGCGACGGGATAAACGTTGCCCTTGTACAATTCCATAACGACGCGGCCGTTCACGTTTTGCTGACAAACGTCAACGGATTTCATCAATACTTCCATTTCCGGAGAAAACCAAAAACCGTTATAAATCAGATCGGCCATTTTAATGCCGAATTGCTGGTTTAAACGATAAACTTCTTTGTCCATGCACAGCCCCATTAAATCAATATGAGCCGCATGCAGAATCGTTCCGCCCGGCGTTTCATATACGCCGCGGGATTTAATGCCGACGAATCTGTTTTCCACCATATCCAGCCGTCCGATACCGTTTTCGCTGCCCAGTTTGTTTAAATAAACAAACAGATCCAGCGGGTCTTCAATGACGGTACCGTCGTCCAGATTTTCGATTTTAACGGGAATCCCCCGTTTAAAAGACAAAGCGACTTTTGTTGTTTTATCGGGCGCTTCCTGCGGGGAAACGGATTTGGAATAAACGCTTTGCGGACATTCGGCGTTCGGGTTTTCCAAAATACCGGATTCATGGCTGATATGCAGCAGGTTGTCGTCTTCGCTGTAAGCTTTTCCGGCATGTTTTTTAATTTCAATACCGTTTTTTTCGGCATAAGCCAGCATATCCGGCCGGCCCTGGAATTCATTTAAAAATTCCGCGTCTTTCCACGGCGAAATAATCTTGATCGCCGGATTCAGCGCATAAGCTCCCAGCTCAAAACGCACCTGGTCGTTTCCTTTGCCCGTTGCGCCGTGCGCGATATATTCCGCACCTTCTTCCCGGGCGATGCGGATATGATGCTTGATAATCAGGGGACGGGCGATTGACGTGCCCAAAAGATAGCGGTCTTCGTAAACCGCGGCGGCCTTGAAACTGGGAAAAATATAGTCCGTAACAAATTCGCGCTGCAGGTTTAAAACATAAGCTTTAATCGCGCCGCATTTTAAAGCCTTTTCTTTAATCGCCGTGAAATCGTCGTCCTGCCCGACGTCGGCGGTATATGTGATAACGTCAAATCCTTTGTTGATCAGCCATTTCAGAATGACGGAAGTATCCAGTCCGCCCGAATAGGCCAGTACGACCTTTGGTTTATTCATTTTTTCAATCCTTTTTAAAAGTCCCCGAATAATAAAAGAGCATTTATTTTAATTCAGCCGGTATTTTTGTCAACCGATCCCGCGCCGGCGATTTTTTTGAATCATTCCCTTGCATTCGGGCAAAAGATTGCGTATAGTTCAGCTTCCGTTTACTCCTTGCCGGCATAACGGACCGGCTATGTTCCAAGGCGGCCGTCCATGGGGGACGGTCTGTTTTTTGGAATTGAGAGAAGCCAAAAGGAGATTTTTAAATGGCTTTATACGAAAGCGTGTTTATCGCGCGTCAGGATATTGCCGCTTCGCAGGTTGACGCTTTGATCGAACGTTTCGAAGGCGTCGTTACGGCCAACGGCGGCAAAGTTACGAAAAAGGAAAACTGGGGACTGCGTTCTCTGGCTTACCGCATGAATAAAAACCGCAAGGGACACTATGTTCTGTTCAATATTGACGCCCCCGCAAAGGCGCTGATCGAACTGGAACGCCAGATGCGTTTTGACGAAGACGTTATCCGCTATCTGTCCGTCCGCGTCGAAGAACTGGAAGACGGCCCGTCCGCAATGATGACCTATAAAGGCAAAGACGTCAAAGGCCGCGGCAAAAAGTTCGATGACAAATTTGATCTTGAAGATGAAAGCGAGGAATTCTAATGGTAGCTACAACACGCCGTCCGTTCTTCCGCCGTCGCAAGGCTTGCCCGTTCGCAGCCAAAGACGCTCCGAAGATTGATTACAAAGACATCAAATTGCTGCAGCGTTTCATTTCCGAACGCGGCAAAATCGTTCCCAGCCGCATTACCGCCGTTTCCGTCAAGAAACAGCGCGAACTGGCCAAAGCGATCAAGCGCGCCCGTTTTCTGGGTCTGCTGCCTTATGTCATGGACTAAGGAAGGAGTAGGAAAATGGAAGTTATTTTACTGGAACGCATTGAAAAACTGGGACAGATGGGCGATATCGTCAAGGTAAAACCCGGGTTTGCCCGCAATTATCTGTTGCCGCAGGCGAAGGCTCTGCGTTCGAACAAAGAAAATCTGGCTTTGTTCGAAGCCCGCAAAGTCCAGCTGGAAGCCGCCAACCTGAAACGCAAGGAAGAAGCCGAACAGATCGCCGCAAAAATGGAAGGTCTGAATCTGGTTATTATCCGCCAGGCTGCCGAAACGGGACAGCTGTACGGGTCGGTGACCGGGCGTGACGTCCGCGACGCTATCCGTGAAGCGGGTTATACGATTGAACGCCGTCAGGTTGTTTTGGATCAGCCGTTAAAAGAAATCGGTACTTACAGTATTCGCATTGTTCTGCACCCCGACGTCAGCCGTATGGTCGGCGTTACGGTTGCCCGTTCCGCCGAAGAAGCCGAACGCAACGCCAAAGCCGCTGCCAAAGCGGCCGCTAAAGCCGAAGCGTCGGCCGTTGCCGTCGAAGCTGTCGAAGCCGAAACGGTCAGCGCCTGATTTTAAACAAACTTTGAATATGAAGGCGGGGGACTTTTGATAAAGACTCCCGCCGTCTGTTTATAAAAGGGTACTTTCCATGAATTCTGAAGAACTTCCCGTCCGTCTGCCGCCGCAGAATATCGAAGCCGAACAGGCTTTGCTCGGCGCGATTCTGGCTAATAACCACGCTTTGGAAAAAGTATCCGAGTTTTTAAAACCTTTTCATTTCGCCAGCCCTGTTCATTCCGCGATTTATCAGGCGATCCTGACGCTTCATTCGCGCGGTCATTCCGCCGATCCGGTAACATTAAAAGGGTATCTGGCCAACGACGGCACGCTTGACGCGGTCGGCGGCGTTAAGTATCTGATGGATTTGGCTGCTACCGCCGTAACGATCATTAATGCCGAAGACTATGCCAAACTGGTTTTTGACCGTTATTTGCGCCGCCAGCTGATCAACCTGGGGACGGACATCGTCAATGACGCTTACGCCGTCAGCCTGGACAGCGACGCGTCTTTGCAAATGGCGCAGGCGGAAAAAAAATTATATGAACTGGGCACCGAAGGCCAGATCGAAGGCGGCCCGAAACCGTTCGTCGATACTCTGACCGAAGTCATTCAGGAAGTGTCCGAAGCTAAAAAAAATCCGGACGGCATTTCCGGCGTTTCAACGGGGTTCCGCGATTTGGACAATAAAATGGGCGGTCTGCATAAATCCGATCTTTTGATTTTGGCCGGACGTCCCGGCATGGGAAAAACGGCGTTCGCGACGTGTCTGGCTTTTAATACGGCGCGCAGTTTTCTGGAAGATATCAAAGCCGGCAAAGAAAGAAAAGGAGTCGCGTTTTTTTCTTTGGAAATGTCGGCGTCCCAGCTGGCCGGACGTATTTTGGCCATGGAAACGCAGATCGCTTCGGACAAGTTGCGCAACGGGAAAATCACGACCGATGAATTCCGCCGCGTTGTCGGATTCGCCGCTGATTTGGAAAAAGTGCCGCTGTACGTTGACGATACGCCGGGATTAACCGTCGCGGCGATTCATAACCGCTGCCGGCGCTTAAAACGCGATTCGTCCAAAGGCCTAGGGCTGGTCGTTATCGACTATCTGCAGCTGATCGACATGTCGATTTCGGCTTATAAAGGCGATATGGTGCGCGGCCTGACGGAAACGACGCGATTGTTGAAAATCATGGCAAAAGATTTAAACGTGCCCGTGTTGGTTTTGTCCCAGTTAAACCGCGCGGTCGAACAACGCGAAGACAAACGCCCGCTGCTTTCCGATCTGCGCGATTCCGGATCCATCGAACAGGACGCGGATATCGTTATGTTCGTTTTTCGCGAACATTATTACATTAAAAACAGTATTCCCGTACAGCGCCAGAATGAAACCGAAGATAAGTTCAACGACCGTATGCGCAAATGGGAAAAATCCCTGGTTGATCTGGAAAAGAAAGCCGAATTGATTATCGCCAAACAGCGCCACGGGTCCCTGGGAACGATTGATTTGTCGTTCGAAGGTCAGTTTACACGCTTCGGCGACTGGATTAATCCGGATTTTAACGCTTAAAACATTCCCGCGCATATGCCAGCAGTTCGGCTCTGTCCGCTTTTCCGCCGGTTGACAGCCAATATTCGTAAACCTGTTCAACGAATTTTTTTATGTTTTTCTTTTCTGCCAGATCAACAATATCCGAACCGGAGAAACGGAAAGGAGGAAGGGTGATTTCGCGGCAGCGTTCTTTTGCTACTGCCCAGCCGGCCCCGGGTTGAACGGCTTCAAACAACGACAAAATTTCATCGGTGTCGTCGTCTTTAAAATAAGCCGCCAGCCGGAACAGATCATTGGCCGTATAGTCGGCAGGCGCTTTCGTCCGGTCAAATAAAACAATATGCCTCATTTTCTTTCTTTGCGCTTTGGACAATTGCCAGCGCTGTACCAACAGGTCGACACTTTCGACGGACGGAACGCTTAACGCCAGCAGACGAAGCAGCAAACCGGCATCAGGCGCAAGTTGCAAAAACCTGTCCAGAATTGGCAGTCCCGCGGCGGGAAAGTAGTTTTCCAACAATCCGGCCCGGTACATGGCTTGAAATCCGCGGACAGCGTTTTTTGTTTCCGTCAGTTTAAACAGCTCCCGCCGGGTACGGTCCAAAGATATTCCGGATAAATGTTTTCCGGCGGCCCGGCAGGCGTCAAGCGTTGCCGGATCGGCCGGCGACGTTTCAAACAAAGCCAGAAAACGGAAATAGCGCAAGATCCTTAAATAATCTTCGCTGACGCGTTGCGCCGGATCGCCGATAAAGCGGACGCAGCCGTTTTTTAAATCTTGTATGCCGCCGCAGAAATCGTAAACGGTACCGTCGAAATCGGCATACAAGGCGTTAAATGTAAAATCGCGGCGCAAAGCGTCTTCCTGCCAGTCTTTGGTATAAACGACTTTCGGCCGCCGCCCGTCGTTGGAAATGTCGCGGCGCAAAGTCGTTATTTCCACGGCCGGAAACAGCTTGCTTTGAGTCAGCACGGTCACGGTGCCGTACAAAAAACCGGTCGGCAGGACCGTAAACCCGTGTTTTTTTAAAATTCCCATCACCGCGGGAGGCTTTAACTGCGTTGCCATATCAATATCGCCGGGCATTTTTCCGATCAGGCTGTCGCGCACGCAGCCGCCGACAAAGCGGATTTTTCCTTTCAGCAGACGAATGATTTTCCTGATCTGCCCGCAGGATTGCCAGACCGGGTTTTCAATCCGCATCGGTTTTTCGATTCATTTGCGCCGGTATGATTTTTCCGTTTTCAAATCTGGGCGGCGTATAGGCGCTGTCGGCCGGCGCTTTGTCGGGTACGGAAAAAACGAATAAAAAAATCAAAACCAAACCCAATCCGGCCGCCGTTAAAGTTTTTAACGGCCAGCTTTCGCGTTTGTCCGCCGCCGGAAAACGCCCGGTCAGCCAATAAAGCGCGAACGGCGTTAAAAAGGGCAGAAGAACCGAATAAATAATTCTGAACATATTCCTTTATCCATGCCTTTGAATCTTTTAAACTATGTTTGTACCACGATCGGACAGAAAAGAAAAATGATTACGCTGCATTCCTGTAAAAACAACAAACGCGACGCCCGTATCGCCTTTTCCTGGCGCAACGATCCGAAAACGGTGGCCGCGTCTTATATTGCAAGGCCTAAAAGCTGGGATTCCTTTTGGCTGGAATACAGCGAAGGATATTTTCAAGACAGCCGTTTTGCTCCTGTTTTCATTATTGAAAGCGGCGAACCGGCCGGTTTTATCCGTTTTGAAAAAGCGGCTTTGCCCGATTATCCGGATCAGACTATCATCGAAGTCATGATCAATGTCGCACCTTACCGGCGCGGGGAAGGCGTCGGAACGGAAGCTTTGCTTGCCGTCTGCCGGCACATGAAGGAAAAAGGCGTCTTTGCCCTGTTGGCCGATATCCGCAAAACAAATAAAGCTTCGCGGGCCGCTTTTGAAAAAGCGGGTTTTGTCCTTCGCGGGGAAAGAACCGAATATATTGCGAAAACAAAAGAAAATTGCTGTATACTGTGTTATCTTTGTAAATTATAGAGTTTTTAATATTTTTCGAAGATAATCTGAAAAAACGGAGATTCTGATGACATTATCGCATTACTTTATTTTTCTGGGCTGTCTGCTGGCATTTAACGTCGCCGTTTTATACACTTATTTCCTGCGTTGTGAAATGAAAGAATTTGAACAAATTCACAACAGGAGTTTCACTCCCGCCCTGCCGAAAGCTTATCCCATATTGATTTTCAGCTTTTTGGCCGGCGCGGCGGCTTTGTTTTATTTTACGCCGGACAAAACCTGGTTTTTTGAATCAAAATTTTTATATTTTTCCGGACTCGCCGTTGTTTTTGCCGTTTTGGGATTTGTTCCCGCGGATAAAAAAACAGGCAAAATAATCAAAGCGCTGCCGGAACTGGCCGGTATTGCCGGATTTGTTTTTATCGTGCCGGACAACAGCGATCTGTTTTCAAAAATAGACCTGCCTGAACCGGCCGTCCGGGCGGGCGCGGCGCTTATTTGGTTCGGGCTGTTTAAATTTTTACTGGTGCTGAATCAGTTCGAAGGATTGATTGCCGCTCAGGCTTTCCATATCGGATTTTCATCTTTATTGCTGTTGGTATTAACTTCTTTTTCCTTTGTTTCTTTGTTGCAGATCAACGGCATGCTGTGCGTGCTGATTTTTATGCTGGCGCCGTTTTATTATATCTTGCAGTATGACCTGCCGTTAAAAGGAGCCAGCGCCAATATCCTGAGTTTTCTTGTCACCGGTTTGTCGTTTTTAATGATTATGACGGGAAACTGGGGCGTCGGCGTTTTAATAATGGCATATATTCTGTTCGAATTGGCCATCTTGTGTTACCGGTTTTTCAAAAATCTTGTTTTCCGGCAGAAAGCTCCCGTTTTCTTTTTTGAAGCGTTGCTGGAAAAAGGGGTGACCAATGAAAAAGTTATCAGCCTGATTATAAGGTACAACCTTATAATTTCCTGCCTGGTCTTTTTTGCCGTTTATATTTCCATACAGCTGCAACCCGTTATTTTAGCCGCCCTTTTATACGTAAAACTGTATTTCAATATTATGGATCCCCGTTCGGCCAGGGCATCTTTGACGGATTTGTATAAACAGGCGAAAAAAGACGCCAGAAAAGGATTGACGGACACCAGCCGAACGATAACCGAACTGAAAGAAAAATATCAGGCGAAAACAAATAATAAAGAAGAGAACAAACCAGATGAACAGCCCTGATTTATTGACACGCCGTCTGGCTGTTGAAATATTTGACGCCGTCCTGCGCCGTAATAAAGGATTGGAGGACGAATATTCCTTTTGTATGGAACGACAGGAACAAAACCGGCCACTGGAAAACAGGGACAGGACATTCGTCAGGCTGCTGGTTACCGTTATGCTGCGCCGTTTGGGGCAAATCGACGATATTATAGGACATTTTTTAAAAAAACCCCTGCCGGATAAAGCCTGCCTTGTCCGGGATATTCTCAGAATCGGCACGGCCCAGCTGGTTTTTTTGGATACGCCGGCGCACGCCGCCGTTTCAACGGGCGTTTCTTTGGTCAAGCAAAACAGAGAATATGGCGGTTTTTCCGCTTTGGTCAATGCCGTCTTGCGCAAAATAGCCAAAGAAGGAAAACAAATCGCCGAAACTCAAAACGCGGCGCGATTGAATGTCCCGTCATGGCTGTATGACAAATGGGAAAAAGAATACGGCCGGGAAAACGCCTGTAAAATCGCCGACGCGGGATTGCGGGAAGCCCCTTTGGATTTCAGCGTAAAATCGAATCATGCTTTCTGGGCGGAAAAACTGCAGGCGACAGAAATGCCGACAGGATCGCTTCGGCGCGAAAAGCAGGCTTCCGTTCCTTCTTTGCCGGGATTTCAGGACGGAACCTGGTGGGTGCAGGATTTATCCGCCGCCATACCTGCCTGTCTGTTTCATACTCTGGCCGGCAAAAAAGCTGTGGATATCTGCGCGGCGCCGGGCGGAAAAACAGCGCAAATGATTATGGCCGGGGCAGAAGTAACGGCAGTTGACGTTTCTGCCGGCCGCATTAAGCGGTTAAATGAAAATCTGAGCCGCTTACGCCTAAACGCGAAGATTGTTTGCGCCGACGCGCGCAAATGGTGGGAAAGCGAAAAACAGCGTCAGGAAAAGTTTGACGCCGTTTTGCTTGACGCGCCGTGTTCCGCGACGGGAACTCTGCGGCGCCACCCCGACGTTGCCTGGCACAGAACGCCGCGGGACATTGACCGTTTGAACCAGACGCAAAGCGAACTGTTAAAAACAGCTGTCGACATGATGACGGACCAAGGCGAGCTGATTTACTGCGTTTGTTCCGTTCTGCCCGAAGAAGGCCGCCTGATTATAGACGCCGCGGTGCAAAACGGGCTGGTTGAACGTGTAGCGCTGACGTCCGCCGACGTTCCCGCGCAAATGATTACCAAAGACGGCGATTTGTGTATTTTGCCGTTTTTTTATGAATCAAGCGGCGGCTGCGACGGTTTTTTTGCCGCCCGTTTAAAGAAAAAGGAATCAAAATGAATAAAATGACAGTTCTTTATCCGTTTATAGAAGAAGGCTATAACGAACAAACCGCCTCTTTTATCGAAGAACTTTCCTGGATTCGGCGCAGCCGGCGCATTGATATGTTAATTACGGTTGACAAACCCGGCCGTATTTCCGCTTTGCTGAAAAAGGCCGGTCTTTCATATTAAGAAATTCCTTATTCC
>JAJXEL010000053.1 GCA_021639925.1 Alphaproteobacteria bacterium
TTCGATTAATCAAAAAATACCCGTGAAAAGCGATAATGTTTTCCGCATTTTTCTATTTGCGGCATTTTTTTGGCAAAAAATCCTTATAAAAAGACGAAAAAAACAAAAAAAATCAGCAAAAGCTTTATTCTTCTATTGACCGAAGAAAGCTTAGCGTTTTAAAATTTGCCTTAGATTCGTTGTTGAATCTGAGTTTTGTCTTTTAATTTTAATAGAGGGAGCCCTCAAGTGAATAAGAACGATCTCGTAGCTGAAGTAGCTAAGAACACCGGCCTGTCCAAAACGGACGCCAGCAAGTCTGTTGATGCTTTTTTGAATGCCGTTACCGGCGCTTTGAAGAAAAACGATGAAGTCCGTCTGGTTGGCTTTGGTACGTTCAGCATTGCTCAGCGCGCTGCAACCGAAGGCCGCAACCCCCGTACGGGTGCCAAAATTAACATTCCGGCTTCTAAGCAGCCGAAATTTAAGGCCGGCAAAGGTTTAAAAGACGCTGTCAACTAATAGCGTTCTTTGTTCTTAAAGAAACAGGCAGTTTGCAATTTGCAGCTGCTTGTTTTTTTTATCTTGTTATCCGAAAACAAATCCTGTATAACCATTGATGTTCACGGGCGACTAGCTCAGCTGGTTAGAGCATCTCGTTTACACCGAGAGGGTCTGCGGTTCGAATCCGTAGTCGCCTACCATAAAAAAAGGGCATCGAAAGATGTCCTTTTTTTGTGGTTAGAAGACTGGGATTTGAACCGCAGCGGTTCGGTGAGCGACAGCGAACGACGCGCAGGACACAGTCCGAGATGAAAAAAGGTTGATTTCCCGCGCATTCCCTTTTATTTTCAACTCACTTTTAACGTAAGGAAAAAAACATGAGCGCGAAAACCAAGATCATCATTGATACCGATCCCGGGATTGACGACGCGATTGCTTTGTTTATGGCGATGGCGGATCCCGATTTGGAAATAGTCGGTATTACAGCCGTCAACGGTAATGTCGGCGTTGACAAAGCCGAATATAATATCCGCCGTTTGTGTGATTTTGCCTGGCATACGGATATTCCCGTTTACAAAGGCTGCGACAGGCCGTTAAAACGCGCGACGTTCAACGCCGAATGGGTTCACGGTTTCGACGGGCTGGCCGGATTGGATTTCGGCGTGCCGAGTTATAAAGGCGAAGACGAAAGCGCCGTTGATTTTATTATAAAAACGCTGATGAAATCGCCTGAAAAAGAAGTCAGTCTGCTGGCGATCGGGCCATTGACAAACATTGCGACCGTTTTTTTAAAAGAACCGAAAACCGTTTCCAGAATCCGCGAACTGATTATCATGGGCGGCGCGTTTTGCGAAGACGGCCCGCGGGGCAATTCAACGCCTTATGCCGAATTTAACATGCTGGCGGACCCGCACGCCGCGCAGATCGTTTTCGATATGGCCGAACGCGTCACCGTTATTCCGATGGAAGTCGGCATGCAGGCTGTCGCGGACAAGGCTTTTATTGAAAAAATGCGCGATTTGAATACACGCTGCGCCACAATCAGCGCCGATTTGCTGGACGCGACGGCAAAAACGCTGTCGGCGCATCTGGCTCAGCTGTCAAAGGACGGCGTCGCGCCCGAAACGGGAACGTCCCTGTACGATCCCTGCGCCGTCGGCTGCCTGATCCGCCCTGCCCTGTTTTCCGGCAGATACGGCACGGTCCAGGTCAATACCGATCCCAACAGCGAAAAGTTCGGCATGACAAGTTTTGAAGAAGGATCAAAAAGAAACTGCCTGGTAACGCACAAAGTTGACAAAGAAGCCTTCAAAGACATGTTGTTGTCTTATCTGGCGGCGCTTCCATGATTTACGCGCCTTCCCGTTTATCCGTCGCGCCGATGATGGATTGGACGGACCGGCATTTCCGTTACTTTATCCGGCGGTTATCGCGCCGCATACAGCTGTACAGCGAAATGATTACGGCGCAAGCGGTCGTTTTCGGCGATTTTGAAAAACTGTTGTCTTTTGATCCGCAGGAATCTCCGCTGGTTTTGCAGCTGGGCGGTTCGGATCCGGAATTGTTGGGCAAAGCTTGCAAAACGGCCCGTTCTTTTCATTATGACGGCGTCAATCTGAACGCCGGCTGTCCGTCCGAACGCGTTTCCGCCGGCTGTTTCGGAGCGGCTTTGCGCCGCGATCCGGCGCTGATTGCCGATTGTCTGGCGGCCATGAAAGAAAACGCGGGCGTTCCCGTTTCCTTAAAAACCAGAATCGCTTTGGAAGAAATGACGCCCGGTTCAGACGGGTTTGAAGACTTATGCCGTTGCGTGGAATTGGCTGAAAAAGCCGGCTGCGCGGAAATCATCATTCACGCGCGCAAGGCAAAGTTAAAAGGCCTGACCCCCAGACAGAACAGAGAACGGCCGGCTTTGAATTACGATCTGGTTTACCGTTTTAAACGGGAATTTCCGCGTTTAACCGTTTCGATTAACGGCAATATTGATTCTTTGGAATCGGCTTCGGATCATTTAAATTATGTCGACGGGGTTATGATCGGACGGGCAATTTACGGCGATCCGTACCTGACGGCACAGGCCGATCAAAAAATTTTCGGACAAAAAACGCCCGTTGTTTCACGGATTCAGGCCGTGCGCGATATGATGCCTTATCTGGAAAAAAACATGGCGAAAGGCCTGCGCCCGCACATTATCATGAGACACTGGCTGAATTTATTTAAAGGCTGTCCGGGAGCAGCCGCCTGGCGCAGAACGTTGTCACAAACAATGTTTTCAGAAAACTGTCATTTTAAAACAGTTGCGGAAACGCTTAATAAAGTTATATCTTCTTTTCAAAACTAATTATCGGGGATTGCGGTTATGAGCGATACGACTCTTCTTGTTTTATCGGGTATTTTAGGTTATCTGCTGGGATCCGTTCCGTTTGGAATTGTCTTTACCCGCCTGGCGGGGCTGGGCGATATCCGCAAGATCGGATCGGGAAATATCGGAGCGACAAACGTTTTAAGAACAGGACGCAAAGACCTGGCTTTGCTGACCTTGCTGTGCGATTCGGGCAAAGCGGCGCTGGCGGCCGGGATTGCCTATTACTGCGTTCCCGAAGAAGGCATCAGCGATACGGCGGCCCTGATTGCCGGGACAGCCGGCGTTTTGGGGCATAATTTCCCCGTCTGGCTGAAATTCAAAGGCGGCAAAGGCGTCGCCGCAACGCTGGGTATGCTGCTGGCTACCTGCTGGCAGGCGGGGCTTTTGTCCTGCGTGACATGGCTGGTCATGGCGCTGGTTTTCCGTTATTCGTCTTTATCGGCTTTAACGGCTTTGATCTTAGCGCCGGTATACGCTTATTTTTTCGCGACGCCGGAATACGTTTACTTTTACAGTTTTCTGGCAGTTTTGTCGGTTATCCGCCACAGGGCGAACATCTCCCGGCTGATTCACGGCGAAGAAAGCAAAATCAAATTAAAGAAAAAAGCGGAATAATCCCTTGAATCAGGAAGAAAAAATAAATCGCCTGCGCCTGTTCAGATCCGAAAACGTCGGCGCCGTTACTTTTCGCGTTTTGATGGAACATTTTAAAACGGCTCAGGCGGCTTTAAACGCCCTGCCCGAAAAGGCGCGCAAAGGCGGTCTGCGAAAACCGTTGAAAATCTGTTCCAGAGCCGAAGCGGAAAAAGAATTTGAAGACATTCAAAAAAATGGCGCCGAATTTGTTTTTTTAAACGAAGACGCCTATCCCGAACAACTGGCGGTTCTGCCGGACGCGCCGCCCGTTTTGTCCGTAATGGGAAACAAAGCTCTGTTAAAAAAGCCGCATGTCGCCATCGTCGGCACCAGAAACGCGTCGGCGAACGGTAAAAATATCGCGCGTCATATCGCTTTGGATCTGGTCAGGGCGGGATACAGCGTCGTTTCAGGCCTGGCTTTGGGCATTGACGGCGCCGCGCACGACGGAGCTTTATACTCGGCCGATGAAAACGCATCGACAACGGCGGTTTTAGGCACGGGCATCAATGTCGTTTATCCCGAACAAAACCGCAGAATATATGACGCCATACGGCAAAAAGGCGTTTTGGTTTCCGAATATGCCCTGAACACAAAGCCCCAACCGTCCAACTTTCCGCAAAGAAACCGGATTATTTCCGGGTTAGCGCTGGGTCTGGTCGTTATTGAAGCCACGCTGCGTTCGGGATCGCTGATCACGGCGAACAAAGCTTTGGAACAGGGCAAAGATGTTTTTGCGGTTCCGGCGTCGCCTTTGGATCCGCGGGCGGCAGGCGTTAATCATCTGATCAAAAACGGGGCGCCTTTGGTCGAATCGGCCGAAGACATTATCGAACATTTAATGGCCGCGCCGGCTTTTTCGCTGAGCGAAATTGCAGAAGACAGCCAAAACACGCAGCAGACCGCCGAACCGGTTTATCAGGAACCCAGCGACCGGGACAGAACGGATATTTTGTCTTTGCTGGACGGATCGCCGGTGGAAATAGATCTGTTAATCCGGGAAACGGGCTTGCCAGCCAGCGTAATTTCGGTTTTATTAGTTGAATTGGAACTGGCCGGGCAAATCGAACGGCTGCCGGGCAATAAAATTATTCGTATTACTTCTTTATAAAGGCAAACGGTCATGGACGTTGTTATTGTCGAATCACCCGCGAAAGCGAAAACAATAAATAAGTATTTGGGAAACGGATTTGAAGTTATTGCCAGCTTCGGGCATATCCGCGACCTGCCGGCCAAAAACGGTTCGGTGCGCCCCGACGAAGATTTTGCCATGGACTGGGCGATCGAACCAAAGGACGAAAAACATATCAAAGCCATTGCGTCCGCCGTTGCCAAAGCCGACACCGTTTATCTGGCAACCGACCCGGATAGAGAAGGAGAAGCGATCGCCTGGCATGTCGTTCAGGAATTAAACCGCCGCGGCAAACTGAAAAACAAAACGCTGAAACGCGTTGTTTTTAACGAAATCACCAAAACGGCCGTTGCCAACGCCATGAAAAACCCGCGCGAAATAGATATGCCTTTGGTAGACGCTTATCTGGCCAGACGTGCTTTGGATTATCTGGTAGGCTTTACGATTTCCCCCGTTTTATGGCGCAAGCTGCCGGGCAGCCGGTCGGCCGGACGCGTCCAGTCGGTCGCTTTGCGTCTGGTATGCGAACGCGAAAACGAAATAGAAGTTTTCAAAGCGCAGGAATACTGGACGATAGATACGGATTTTATGACGCCGCGGGCAGATTTGTTTACGGCGCGTCTGTCCGTACTGGACGGGCAAAAAGTCGGCAAGTTTACTTTGTCTGGCGAAGCGCAGGCCAAAGAAGCGCAAAAGAAAATCGAATCGGCGAATTTTGACGTCGGCGCGATTGAACGCAAAACGGTTAAACGTTCCCCGGCCCCGCCGTTTACGACATCGACTTTGCAGCAGGAAGCCGCCCGCAAACTGTTCTTTTCCGCCAAAAAGACGATGCAGCTGGCGCAGCAGCTGTACGAAGGGATTGACATCGGCGGAGAAACCGTCGGTTTGATTACGTATATGAGAACGGACGGTATTCAAATGGCGCAGGAAGCGATCGCCGAATCGCGCGCCGTCATTGCCGACGATTTCGGCGATAAGTATCTGCCCGAAAAGCCGCGCTATTATAAAAACAACGTCAAAAACGCGCAGGAAGCGCACGAAGCGATCCGCCCGACGTCCTTGCGCCGCCGCCCCGACCAGATGGCGCGTTATTTAAACAAAGACATGAAAGCGCTGTACGAATTGATTTACAAACGGGCGCTGGCCTCGCAGATGCAAAGCGCCGAAATCGACAAAATGGCCGTAGACTGCCCGTCGCGCGACGGACAAATTGTTCTGCGCGCCACAGGACAGACGATCGCTTTCGACGGCTTTTTAAGGGTTTATCACGAAGGACTGGACGACGGCGACGAAGAAAACGGCGCGATTCTGCCGCAAATGGCCACCGGAGAACATCTGGATCAAAAAGCCGTGCGTCCCGAACAGCACTTTACCCAGCCGCCGCCGCGTTATTCCGAAGCCAGTCTGGTCAAAAAGCTGGAAGAGCTGGGAATCGGGCGGCCGTCAACATACGCGTCCATTTTATCCGTCCTGCAGGACAGAAAATACGTCCGGCTGGAAAAACGCCGCTTTATTCCCGAAGACCGCGGCCGGATCGTTACCGCGTTTATGGAAAATTTCTTTAACAAATACGTGCAGTACGATTTTACCGCCGATCTGGAAAATTCTTTGGACGACATTTCGGCCGACAAGCTGAACTGGAAAGAATTGCTGCGCACATTCTGGAACAACTTTGACACAACGGTCAAAACGGTTGAGCCGCTGACGATCACGGATATTTTAAACCGGTTAGAAGAAAGCCTGTCCGAACATCTGTTCGCCGCGGACGAAGACAGAATCTGTCCTGAATGCGGCGCGACCAAAGGCGGACGGCTGAGTTTAAAAATCGGCAAGTTCGGCGCGTTTATCGGGTGTTCCAATTACCCCGAATGTCGTTACACGCGGCCTTTCGGCGGCCAGACGACAGAAGAAAGCGCCGAAGAAGAGCCTGATTTAAGGGAACTGGGAACCGATCCCGCAAGCGGCGAAGAAGTCGTTTTACGCAAAGGGCCTTACGGCTGGTACGTTCAAGCGGGCAAAGACGCCCCCAAACCCAAAAAAGGCGAAAAGAAAGACAAAGCCGCTGCCAGGCGCACCTCTTTGCCGCGCGGCATGAACCCCGCGGACGTTACGCTGGATCAGGCTCTGGCTTTGCTGGCCTTGCCGCGCACTTTAGGCGTTCACCCGGAAACCGGACAGGAAATTCAGGCCGGAATCGGCCGGTTCGGACCGTATTTAAAAATCGGTTCGTCTTTTAAATCTTTGACGGCGGCGGACAACGTTTTAACGGTTGACCTGCCCCGCGCCTTGGAATTATTGGCTAACGTCAAAGAAAAAACGCCGCCGCAGGAAATCGGTCCTCACCCCGCGGACGGCAAGCCCGTCGTCGCCAGTTCCGGCCGGTTCGGTCCATACATTAAACATGGCAGTGTCATCGCCTCGATTCCCAAAGCAATCCGCGATGAAAACCGCCTGCCGACAATGGAAGAAGCCGTCGCCCTGTTAGCCGCGAAAGCGGAAAAGAAACCCAAAACCGCCGCGAAAACAAAGACGGCAGCGAAAAAAACAGTCAGGAAAAAAACGGCAAAGGCTAAAAAAGAATGAGCAAATCCAAAGCGCCCCTGCCCGGCATGAGCGAGATCATCGCGTTTTTAAACGACAATCCCGGAAAAGTCGGAAAACGGGAAATTGCGCGCGCTTTTCACGTCAAAGGCGACGACCGCGCAAAGCTGAAGGATATGCTGAAAGAATTAAAGGCTTCCGGAAAAATCGAAAAACTGTCCGGCAAAAAAATGATTGCCGCCGACGGCCTGCCCGAAATGTGTCCGTGCGAAATCACGGGAACGGATTCTGACGGCGAACTGGTCGCCCGGCCTTTGAACTGGGACAAACAGGCACCGAAACCGCAGATTCTGATTACTGATCTTGGCCGGTTGCGTCCCGCGCCCAAAGAAGGCGATCTGGTCGTTTTAAAATTAACGCCGAAGGGAAAAAGATTTTTTCACGGCGCGGTTATCCGCCATCTGTCCGAAAAACCGAACCGTATCGTCGGCGTGTTTGACACGACTTCGGGCAAAGGCGGTCGGATTTTATCGGTTGACCGCCGCTTGCATCAAAATTATATCGTTGATCGCGACCATGCGGGCAAAGCCAAAAACGGCGACGTCGTGATTGCGGAAGTGTTGGATTCCGTTTTCGGCGGTACGGCGCGTCACGCCAAAGTCGTCGAAGTCATCGGACGGGCGGACGCGCCGCGTGCGGCCAGCCTGATTGCCCTGCATTTGCACGGGATTCCGACAGAGTTTTCCGAAGCGGCTTTAAAACAGGCTGAAAAATCAAAACTGCCCGACATGAAAAAACGGGCGGATCTGCGCGATATTCCTTTGGTTACGATTGACGGCGAAGACGCGCGGGATTTTGACGACGCCGTATACGCCGAACCCGACGAAGACAAAAAAAACAAAGACGGCTGGCATATTATCGTAGCGATTGCCGACGTGGCTTATTTTGTGCGGCCCGGGACGGCGCTGGACGACTGTGCGCGCGAACGCGGCAATTCGGTTTATTTTCCCGACCGCTGTATTCCGATGTTGCCCGAAAAACTGTCGGCAGATCTGTGTTCTTTAAAGCCGGATCAGGATCGTCCGTGTCTGGCGGCGCATTTATGGATTAACAAAAACGGCCGGCTGATCAAACGCAAATTCGTCCGCGCAATGATGCGTTCGGCAGCGCGTCTGAACTATCATGAAGTTCAGAAAGTATTTGACGGCGGCCTGACGGAAATGAACGCCGATCTGCGCCGTCACCTGCTGGATCTGCAGGCGGCTTACCGGGTGTTGGCTCAGGCGCGTCAAAAACGCGGCGCGCTGGAATTGGACGTAATTGAACGCGAAATAGAACTGGACGATAAAGGACAAGTTAAATCTATCACGCCGCGCGAACGCCTAGACAGCCATAAAACCGTCGAAGAATTTATGATTCTGGCAAATGTCGCGGCAGCGGAAACTTTGGAAGAATACGGCGTTCCGGCGATGTACCGTATTCACGAATCCCCCAGCGCGGAAAAAGCCGCCGCTTTGCAGGCTTTTTTAGCGACGATTGGCATAAAAGCCGGAAAAACCGGAAAACTGCACAGTGACGATTTGAACAAAATCCTGGATAAAGTCCGTGCGACGCCGCGCGCCGCCATGGTCAACGAACTGGTTTTACGGTCCCAAAGCCAGGCGCGGTACAGTCCTGAAAATCTGGGGCATTTCGGGTTGGCTTTGGAACGTTACGCGCATTTTACCTCGCCGATCCGGCGGTATGCCGATCTGCTGGTTCACCGCGGGTTGATTTCCGCGCTGAAACTGGGCGCGGACGGTTTGATTGACGAAGACGGCGATTTAACCGCCGATTTGGAAGACCTGGGCGATCATATTTCCGCGACCGAACGCCGCGCGGCCGCCGCGGAACGCGATGCGGAAGAACGGTATCTGTCGGCCTATTTAAAGGACAGAATCGGCGAACGTTTCGGCGGTGTTATTAACGGCGTCAGCCGTTTCGGCCTGTTCGTCACCGTTGACGATATCGGCGCGGACGGATTGATCCCGGTTTCTTCGCTGCCGAACGATTATTATGTCCATGATGAAGAACGCCACCGCCTGTTCGGCTCGTCTACGGGAAACACTTTCGAACTGGGTGAACACGTTTTTATGACGCTGGCCGAAGCGTCGCCGGTCACAGGCGGCCTGCTGTTTCACATTCTGGGCGCGGGACAGCAGAAACGCGCATGTCCCGCGTTAAAAAAAGCCAAGCGCAAAAATAAAAAAAACAACGCAAGAGCGCATAAACCAAAAAGGAAATAGCCATGCGCCGCCGTTTATTCTGCTGTCTGTTTTATTTCTTGTCCGTTTTTCCCGTTTTTGCGCAGGAAACGGACGTTCCCGTCTGGTGGGAAACGGTTTTGGGATATACGCGGCTGCCGATCGGGCGCATGCAGGAAACGCTGCAGGCGGCCTGCGAACTGATTACGACAAAATCATTAACGCCCGTTACGGCCAGTCAGCTGGCGTTCGCAAGCGTCAAAAGTCTGTCAACCATTGACCAGAAAATCGGCGTAATGAAAGACGGCAAGCGCGTTTTGATTTTGGCGGACGGAAAAATATTAAAAAGCTTCAGCGCGCCTGCGGACGACAACTGCGCCGACTGGACGCGGCTGACGCTGGCCGCCGCGGTCGAAGCCCGCCCTTATTCGCAAAAAGCGCAGGCCGCCGACGCGGAAGAGTTTTTCAATATTTTTCTGAACGCCGCTTTGGAAACCATAGATTCATATTCCCATTACGCCGGCGTTGATCCTGCGGAATTAACGCCGTTAAAAAAACCGGCGGGTATCGGCATTTCTTACCGCCGGGTCGGCAAGTATCTGGAAATAACGGAAATTCTGCCTGGCGGCTCGGCGGCACATTCCGATCTGGCCGTCGGCGACAGGATTTCGGCGATCGGCGGCAAAGCGGTGACGGATTTGTCACGCGTTCAGGTTTTAAACCTGCTGCGCGGCGAAGAAGGATCGGATATTTTTTTAACGCTGCGCAAAGACGGCAAAACGCAGCAAAGAACGCTGAAACGCGCGCAGATGTCCGCTTCGCCCGTCACCTATTTCTTTGATGAAAAGGATAAACTGATGACGATCAGGATATCCGCGTTTTCGGAAAAGACCGTCGCCGGATTAAAAGCGACGCTTCATAAGGCGGCGCAGTTAAAAACCGCCGGACTGATCATTGACCTGCGGTCCAATACGGGCGGATTGTTAAAAGAAGCCGTCCTGGCCGCAGACCTGTTCCTGCCCGAAAACCTGTTGATGATAAAAACCAAAGGCCGTCTGGAACAAACGCAGCAGGAATATATTTCAACGACGAAAAAGAACCGCCCCGTATATCCGATTGTTATTCTGACGGATTCAAAAACGGCTTCCAGCGCGGAATTTTTTGCAGGCGTACTGCAGGAATACCGCCACGCCGTCATTATCGGCACGCCGACATACGGCAAAGGCGTTATTCAGGCAAACGATCCTTTGCCTGGCGGCGGCCAATTATATCTGACCTGGGCGCAATTTTACCTGCCGTCGGGTTATTCGCCGCAGACATACGGCCTGTATCCGAATATCTGCATGTCGGGCAAAACGCTTTTATCCCTTGATTCCCTGCCCCCAGCCAAAACGCAGTTAAAGCCGTGGCGCACAGGAACAAACGCGTTTAAACGCAAAGCTCTGGCCGCCTGCCCGCCCCAGCCGCGCAAAGACAATCCGGCCGACGACGAAGCCGCGCGGCAGCTTTTGCTGGATCCCGCCCGTTATGAACGCGCTTTGACTTATTTTTCGCTTGACTCAATGGAAAAATAGCGTATTTTTTTGAATATCGTTTTGATTTTTTTAAGGGAATGGTTTGTCATGGCAAAACCCGCAACATTACAGATTAAGCTGGAAAGCACGGCCGGAACGGGATATTTCTACACGACGAAGAAAAACCCGCGCACAAAAACGGAAAAATTACAGTTGAAAAAGTATGATCCGAAGGCGCGTAAACACGTCGTTTTCAAAGAAACAAAAATGCGTTAATCCGCTTTGCTTTACAGAAAGAAAGCCCGTTTTACGGGCTTTTTTGTTAGAGATTAAATGAAACTTTTCAGCGTTTTCACCCTGTTTTTTGTTATCGGTTTTCACGCTGCGGCTCAAACGGCGGGCTTTACGCCGCTGATTGAAGCGGTTAAGAAAAAAACGGCTGACGAATACGTTGTCGGGACCTTGCTTCAAAACGGCGCCGATGTGAACGCCCGCGACGAACAGGGACGCAGCGTTTTAATGCTGGCAGCCATGCATAACCCGCACCCCGCCGTGATTTTCATGCTGGTCAAAAGCGGCGCGAAAGTTAACGCGCGCACGCCGGACACGGGGCAGACCGCTTTGTTTTTCGCCGTGCGGTACAATTCCAGCCCCGGAGTCGTTATTACGTTGTTAAATAACGGCGCAGACCAGGAAATTGAAGACATTTTCCATAAAACGGCCTACGACTACATTGACCGTAATCCGAAAATTAAAGGATCGGAAGCGGAATTTTTGTTCAAAGACTATGCCCCCGAAGAAGATTCCTCTGATGACGAAGCGTCGCGGTAAGACACAATCTGAACCGATACGCCTTTGGCGTCCGTTTCCTTGATGGATCCCATCAGCTTGGCCATCAGCTCGCATGCCTTTAATACGGTCGCCGACTGATATTCAACGGCCCCCGTCGGCGCGCCGGTTTTATCCAAAACGGGAACGGGACGGCGGGATACTTCAATGACTTCCTTTACCGTCGAAATCAGATACCGGCTCATTTCTTCGGGCGAAAAAGAACTGTCCGCCAACGCTTTTTTGCGCCGCGGTTTTGAAACGTTTGTTTTTTCCTGCATGATTTTACCTCTTTAAATAATAACATTATGTAATAAATAAAGAAATATTTCAAGCGTTTTGTGATTTTCCTGCTTTACAATTTTACCTTGTCGGACAACTTTGTATAAACGGTCAGAAAAGGAATAAAGCCAAACAGATAATATTTTGTCGTCGTTTGAAAC
>JAJXEL010000207.1 GCA_021639925.1 Alphaproteobacteria bacterium
GGATCATAGCAATCACATCCATATTTATTTGCAATACAAATACAATTTTCATAAACATTTATATTATAAAAGCTTAAAAGCGGAATTGCATATGCCGTAAAGCGGCTCAGATTCGCATCAAAACGTAAAATAATTTTTCCGCTCGCACGATTTTCCGTAATCGGCAAATGAGGATTACGAGTTATGTCAAGGTCTTGTATGATATAGAAAACATTGTCTGAACGAAGGTCTTTTTTAAGACGACTGTATCTATCATTCGTATTAAATAAGAAATATCGTTCAAATTCCTTTTTTTTAACAGGGTCAAATTTAACCAGATAAGATCTTTGTTCGTCTTTTTCAAACAATATTCCCCAAAAGATATTTTCTTGATTTTTTACATAAGATGAAATGTTTTTTGAATAAGCTTGAACAATTTCACTTGTTTTTCTATCGTATCCGTCATTGACTTCAGTCCGCTTTTCCGGTTTTGCCGCAGATAATTCAACCGTTCGTCTTTGCAGTAAATATTTTATTTCTTCTATCGGATATAAATACTCTTTCGCTTTAACCATTATCTCTTTAAATTTATTTTGGCTTTCAAATACAGCATCTTTATCCGCATCTTTTTCAAGCCGTTTTTTAAAAGCCGCTGCCATTTCCTGAAATTCCACAGCATTTTCATCGTATGAATCAATACAAACAATTTTATCCGCTTTGGTTTTTATATGCCGGCAATCTAAAGGATCCGACACCTGATACATATTGTCATATAATTCAGAACGCACTAAAGGCGTTAATTTCGCGATTTGTTCAGCTGTAAACTTCGGATTTCCCTTTTTCTTTTCGACCAGGCTTTTAGCCCATAATCCTTCGTAATGGCGTTCTCCCGGACGGGTTCCCGTATACGGATCGTATTTCGGCGCATTTCCGATTAAATAGTCATAGGCGTCCTTATCCCGCGAATCCGACAGAGTAATATCCGCCCCGTGCTGCACCAAATATTCCGCAACTTTTTCATGGCCTTCCTGCAAAGCGTACATCAAAGCGGTTCTTTTATTGTTAAAAATTTCCTCGTTGATATTCCGACCGTCTATTTGTTTGTTTATATCTGCACCATGTTTCAATAAAATCTTTACGCTGTCCAGAAACCCGAACTGAGCCGCATAGATCAAAGCCGTTTTCCCGATATAATCCGTTGCATCGACTTCTGCATTTAATTCTCCGCACCGATTGTTGGAACAATTTTCTATTAAAAATTCCAATACATCAGGACGGGCAACAGCTACCGATAAAATAGGCGCCATCATATACGTGCCATCAAAAGAAGGCTCAGAACCATCTTTGTATAAAAAAGAAGGTTCTTTTAAATTTTTCTTTTCCGAAAGGATCTTTTTAAAAATATCCGCGGACGGCGCATCATTTAAAATCATATAACGCACCGTATCTTTTTGCGCCGGAGAACTGGACAGACTCAATGGCGTCAAAGCGTACAACGCATATTTTTCAGCCTTTTCTGCCGATACGCCGAAAACTTTGACATAATGCGCCGCTAATTCATTTTGTATTGTTTTGAATTCGGAAAAATCTTTTAAAACACGCTTCCACTCTTTAAAATTCGGATACGATAATAACGCCCAACGTTCTAAAGGCAATCCCGGTTGGGCTAAATTTTCAGCTCCGAATTCTGTCGGAACAAAAGGTTGGAATTGGTCACTTAATCTCTTGCTGACAGCTGCGGCTGCCCAAAAATAACTGATACTTCCCTGTTTATCGCCGAAATTCCATTGATCATTAATATACGCGACATATTTTTCGACTTTTTCAGGATATTTGTATTTGTTCGATTCTTTACAAGTCGTTTTATCCTTTACATGACTATCCGATCCGCCGCCGGAAGATTCTACCGCAAACCAATCAGGGATATTTATAATCGCTTCGCATGGAAATGTAACATCATGAACATTTCGATTTATAAAGCGAAACAAACAATCCGTTGAAAAAAGGCAATTATCATCAACACCTGACTCTCTAAACTTTTCTTTCAGCTCTTGGCCAAAAGAAACAGCCGGCTCTTGTTTTAACAGTTCAGGGGATTGAATTGCAGAATAAATTAAATACTGTGCTTTAGCCTGATCGTTCCGCTTTGCCAAATAACGCAAATCCTTCATCTTCTTAGCAGTAATTTGATCCGGCTTATCTAAAACCTCAACAAACAAAGGAAAATAAAAATTACTATTAAGTTCGTATATCTTTTTTACAACTTCTTTTTTCTTTTCAGATGATAAAGAAATCATTTTGTATACATCATTTTGAGCTGCCAATTTGTTTCTGGCTGTTCTTCTGATTTCTTCAGATTCTGTTAAGG
>JAJXEL010000054.1 GCA_021639925.1 Alphaproteobacteria bacterium
ATTATAATCTTGGAGCTTATGACAGACGTCTTTTTATCTAAAAGAAGATTATAAAAAAAAAGAATGGATGAGTTTAAGAAAATGGAGAAAATTCAATGAATTATTATGCACTGAAACTTGTTGAAGATGATCCTTTTTATGACTCTTACATTGATCTGGGATTGGAAGAACTGATTATTATGGCTCAATGGACAGACGCCGCCATGAATGTTTCATCAATTAACTTAATTTTACAAACGAAGCGGCAAAAAAGCCGTCCGTATGAAAAACAGAAGGGCTGAGGCGAATTGTTTCAGCCGTTCCTTTGTGAGCTGTCAGATTTTCCAGAACCGCGGAAAGGTTTTCCGCCTTAAAATCGTTATGGTTTTGCAAAAACAGCCGCGCCTGGTCTTCATTTTCCGCGGGATCCAAAGAACACGTAATATAAAACAGCCGTCCGCCTTTTTTTACAAAACGGCACGCCTTGTCCAAAATTTCCCGCTGCGTTTTTATTATCTCAGCCGACTGCTGCGGCGTTATACGCCATCTGGCGTCCGCGCTGCGCCGCCATGTCCCGGTTCCCGTGCACGGCGCGTCAACCAAAACCAGGTCGTATGTTTTCAAATTATTATAGTCATTGAGCAAAATAACGTTATTCGCCCCTGCCCTGCACGCTCTGTCCGGCAGATCGCGCATACGTTTCAGGTCGTTGTCTACAGCGTAAACAGTCCCCTTCGCCCCCATCATCGCCGACATTGCCAGCGTCTTGCCGCCCGCGCCGGCGCACCAGTCTATAACAGTCTGCCCCGCCTTTGCCTGCGTTAATAAAGAAACGATTTGAGATCCTTCGTCCTGAATTTCAGCCAGACCGTCCCGGTACAACGGCAAAGACGTAATGTTCACCCGTTCATCAATCCGGATCCCGTTTGGCGCGACAGGCGTTTCCCGCGCCTGAATCCCCGCCTGTTTTAATAAATCAAGCACTTGCCGCCTGTCGGATTTTAATGTATTGACGCGCAGATCCAGCGGTGCTTCGCCCGTCATGGCGATAATATCCGCCGTATCAATCTTACCCTTTAACCATTCCGGACATTCCAAAGCCGCGGACGGCAGCTGATCGGGCAGCCGGTCTAAAAATCTTTTTTCCGCTTCGTCTAACGGCGCGGGAGCATATTTTTCCCCGTCAAATAAAGGAAGAACATCGCGTTTTTGATAAAACAACATCATCATAACGGCCGTTCTGCCCGTCAATTTTTCGGCGCACAAAGACGACAGCCGGCCGTAATGGCGCAAAACCTGCCACACAAGACCGGAAATGACGCGCCTGTCCGTCCCTCCGATATAACGGCGCATTCTGAAATAAACATTGACCGTATTGTCAGCCGGCTGGCGGAAAGCAAAGATTTCGTCAGTTAATTCTATAGCCGTTTGTATTCTGGCAGATTCTTTCATTATTCGCTTTTAAACCCCGTCGCTACGACGTAAAATTCCGAAGACTCTTTCCGGCTGGCCGGCGGTTTGGCATGTTTGACCGTTTTAAAACGTTTTTTCATTTCGTTTAACAGGTTTTGTTCCGTTCCGCCCTGAAAAATCTTTGCGACAAAAGCGCCGTCCGGATTTAAAATCTCGCAGGCGAAAGCATACGCCGTTTCCAACAGCCCCATAATGCGCAAATGGTCAATGTCTTTCATGCCCGTTGTATTCGGCGCCATATCGCTTAAAACGACGTCTGCTTTATGCCCGCCCAGCATTTCCTTTAAAACATCGGGCGCGGAATCGTCAAGGAAATCCAACTGCGTCGTTTTTGCCCCCGCGATCGGCGCCATTTCCAATAAATCCAGTCCGACGACCAAAGGATTTTCCGGCAAAGATTTTACCCGTTTAACGGCGATCTGCGTCCAGCCGCCCGGCGCGGCGCCTAAGTCAACAACGCGTTTTCCCGGCGCCAGAAAATGAAACTTGTCGTCCAGTTCGATCAGCTTAAACGCCGAACGGGCGCGGTATCCTTCCTGTTTTGCCAAAGCGACATACGGATCGTTCAGCTGCCTTTGCAGCCATAATGTTGACGCGGACGATCTTTTTTTCGCCGTTTTCACATACGTTTTTAACATATGAGCCGTTGGTTTTTTCATTTTTTTCCCGTTTTAAGCGTTTTCTTTGCGTATCAAGTCCAAAACAATGCCTTCGCGCAGCCCGCGGTCGGCAATCGTGACTTCGCCGATCGGCCACATTTCGCAGATTCCCTGTAAAATCGCGCAGCCGGGCAAAGACAGATCCGCCCGTTGCGGCCCGATGCAGGGGTGGGCTTCTTTTTGCGCATACGGCAATTTTTCAAGCTTTCTTTTGGCCCGCCCCAAATCTTCATAACTTAACGCCAGACCGTCGACGACGGCGCGGTTATAAACGGGCAGTCCCAAATGAAAAGCGCCGATCGTCGTTACCGTGCCCGACATGGCGATCATTTGAACGTCGCCCTGTTCGATAACCTTTAAAATACCATAGCGGTCTTCAAACGGCTGCAGATAAGACAAAACTTTTTTCACGACGGCTCTGTAGGCCGCCGAAGACAGCCCTTTGCCGGTAAAGGCCTCCGATACCGTAATAACGCCCAGAGGAAAAGACAGAACGCCTTCGATTTCGGCCTGATTGTTTTCGTTTATTTTCGCCCAGGAAACCTCTGTCGACCCGCCGCCGATGTCAAATACCAGCGCATGACGGATATTGCGATTAATCAAAGGAACACAGCCGCAGACCCCCAGACGGCATTCTTCTTCAAAAGAAATGATTTCCAGATCCAGTCCCGTTTCTTTTTTGACCCGCGCGATAAATTCCGCGCCGTTTTTCGCCCGGCGGCAAGCTTCCGTCGCGACAAAACGCGCTTTGACCGTTTTATATTTTTCCAGTTTTTTTACACATAATTTCAATGCGAAAATCGTTCTTTTAATCGCGCGTTCGGACAATACGCCGTCGCTGACCAGTCCTTCACCCAGGCGCGTAATCCTGGAAAAAGTTTCTTTCACCGCGAACCCCGTCGGGGTCGGCGTGGCAATTAACAGCCGGCAGTTTGTCGTCCCCAGATCAATCGCGGCGAAAACAGGGGCGGCCGATTTATCCCTAAAGGCAGAAAAGCGGCGCTTTTTATACAGTTTTCCGGCTTTTTTATTCACGATCCGCTCCGATTAAGAAAAACACGATTTACTATAGTGGATTTCCCTATAGGACGTACAGCTTTATTTTAAAAAAAGCTGTAAGGATCAATATCCGTCTGGACCCGGACCGAAGACGGCAAAGACAGCCGCGAAAGCCAGCGCTGCAAAACGTCCTGGATTTTAATCTGCCGCCCCGTTTGCAACAGCAGACGGTAACGGTATTTTCCGCGCAGCAAAGCCAAAGGCGCAGGCGCCGGGCCCAACACGCGCACGCCGTCGCCCGACGGCGCGACGCGTCCCAGCAGCGCCGCGGCTTTTTGCGCGTATTCCTGCGACGGGCTGCTGACGATTATACCGGCCAAACGGCCGAAAGGCGGCATTTTCAACAGTTCGCGCGACTGAATTTCAGCCTCGAGAAAATCATCGGCGTTTCCCGTTTTCAACGCCTGCATAATTTGATTTTCGGGATCAAACGTCTGCAAAAAAACCCGTCCGCTTTTATCGGCGCGGCCGGCGCGGCCGGCTACCTGACGCAGCATTTGAAACGTTCTTTCCCCCGCCCTTAAATCGCCGCCGGCCAGCCCCAGGTCCGCATCAACCACGCCGACCAAAGTCAGGTCCGGGAAATGGTGGCCTTTTGTTAAAATCTGCGTTCCGATAACAATATCCGCTTCATGATCATGGATTCGCCGCATCAGTTCCGCCATCTGCGCCGCCGTCGCGTTTAAATCGCCGGAAACGACCAGTTGTCTGGCCTGCGGGAAACGGGCGGAAATTTCTTCGCTGATCCGTTCTACCCCCGGCCCGCAGGACGCCAGTTCGCCTTTTTCGCCGCAGACGGGACAAGCGTCCGGCACGGGAATATGATACCCGCAGTGGTGACATTCCAGGCGCCGGCCGTTTCTGTGTTCGACCAGCCACGCCGAACAATTCGGGCATTGAAAGCGATGCCCGCATTTGCGGCACAAAACCAGCGGCGCATACCCCCGCCTGTTTAAAAACAGCAAAGTCTGTTCGCCGCGTTCCAAAGTCTGTTTTGTTTCCCGCAGCAAAACGGGCGATAAAAAGCTTTTAATTTCCTCTTTGTTTTCCGGAGGGAAAAGGCGCATGTCAATTAAATCAATCCGCGGCATGACGGCCGCCCCGAACCGGTCGGGCAGAACGACTTCCCTGTATTTTCCTGCCCGGACGTTTATTCTGGTTTCCAAAGACGGCGTCGCCGACGATAAAACGATCGGGATACTTTCAATCTTCGCGCGGACGACAGCCATATCCCGCGCCTGATAAATCACGCCGTCTTCCTGTTTATAGGACGCGTCGTGTTCTTCATCGACAATAATCGCGCCCAGTTCGGAAAAAGGCAGAAACAAAGCCGAACGGGCGCCGGCCAGGACGCGGACTTCGCCGTTTAAAACGGCTTTCCACGTTTCGCGGCGCACTCTGGCGGACAAATCCGAATGCCATAAAGCAGGCATTACCCCGAACCGCCGCTTGAACCGTTCCAGCCACTGCCCCGTCAAACCGATTTCCGGCAGCAAAACCAACGCCTGCTTTCCCTGATTTAAAGCCGCCGCGATCATATCGAAATAAACTTCCGTTTTGCCCGATCCGGTCACGCCGTTTAAAACCGTTACGGAAAATCCTCTGCCGACCGAATCGGACAGCGTACGCGCCGCCGCCGACTGCTGCCCGGACAGCGTTACGTTCCGCATATCCGTCCGGGGAAGATCAAAAGACAACGGCCTGATTTTTTCGCACCGCAACATTCCCGCGTCGGCCAGCCCTTTGACGACAGAAGGCGACACACCTGCCAGACGCGCGATTTCAGCCGCCGTTTTCGGAACCTCCGTCACAGCTTCCAAAACTTTTTTTCGGGCGGGCGTCATTTTAATATTCCGCGTTTCCTGCGCGGCGGCATATCCGTCCGTTTCGCCGATTCCCTGAAAAACGTCATCAACGCTCATCGCCATTTTCAAAACCGCGCCGGGCGCCGAAAGCGTATACCCGGCCACCCAGTCGATCAGTTTCCGGTTCGCCGCGTTCAAAGCCGGCATAGCGCAAAAGCTGCGGATATCTTTTAACTTTGATTCTTCTATTTTTGATTCTTCCGCCGGATCCCAAACGACTCCGGTCATCGTGCGCGCGCCGAACGGAACGCGGACAAAGCTGCCGGGCGGTGCGGAAACATTTTCGGGACAGGCATAATCAAACGCGCCGGCCAAAGGCAGCGGCAGCAAAACCTGCAAACGTTTTTTATTTGATTGATTCTTGTCCGACATTTCCTTACACTCAATGCTTAGTTTCAATCTACTAACTTTAGGGTGAGATACTCAAATGAAATTTTTTATTGATACAGCCGATTTAAACGAAATCAAAGAATTGGCGACAACCGGCATGGTTGACGGCGTTACGACAAACCCGTCTTTGGCCGCCAAACAGGGCATGAACTTCAAAGAACTGATCGCGGAAGTCTGCAAAGTCGTTCCGGGTCCCGTTTCCGCGGAAGTCACGGCTCTGGATTACGAAACAATGATGAAAGAAGCCGAAGTGCTGCGCAAAATCGCGCGCAACGTCACGATCAAAGTCCCCCTGACGCAGGACGGGTTAAAGGTCTGCCGCGCTTTGTCCGCCGAAGGCACAATGGTCAACGTAACGCTGTGCTTTACCTGCGGTCAGGCGATTCTGGCCGCCAAAGCGGGCGCGACGTTCGTTTCTCCGTTCGTCGGCCGTCTGGACGACCTGGGCGTCAACGGCATGCAGCTGATTGAAGATATCCGCATGGTTTACGACAACTATGATAACTTCAAAACGCAGATCCTGGTCGCTTCCGTCCGCAGCCCGGAACACGTCATCAACGCCGGAAAAATCGGCGCCGACGTGATTACCGCTCCGCCGAAAGTCATTCGCCAGCTTTATCATCACCCGCTGACGGATTCGGGGCTGAAAACGTTTGCCGAAGACTGGGCAAAAACGGGCCAGTCGATTCTGTAATCCGGTTATTCTTTGTTAAAGATTATCCGTTAAAATCCGGGAAAGGAATTTCCCGGATTTTTTTAAGGCAGAAATCATGGCCAAACTGTACGAACCCCAAAACGTCGAAATTAATTACATCGCCGACGGACGGCTGCTGACGGCGATCGAAGAATGGCAAAGATGGCTGAAAACCGAAAAACGGTGTTCGGGGCATACGGCGGCGGCTTATGGCCGCGATTTGGCTTTTTTTCTGAAGTTTTTACAGGATTATACGGCAAAGACGCCTTCTTTCGACATTTTGGGAAAAATGGAAGTCACGGATTTCCGCGCTTATCTGGCCGCCAGAACGCAAGAAGGAATCGGCCGGACGTCTTTGGCGCGCAATATGTCGACTTTGCGCAATTTTTTTAACTTTTTGGAACGCAACGCTTTGTTGTCCAATCCGGCCATTAACGTCATTCATTCGCCTTCGATCCCCAAAGCCCTGCCCAAACCGTTAACCCGGGAACAGGCGTTTAACGTTATCCGGACGGCCGGCGAATTACAGGAAGCCGCGTGGCTGAAAAAGCGCGATATGGCTTTTGTCACTTTGCTGTACGGCTGCGGGCTGCGTATCGGCGAAGCGTTGTCTTTGGACGTCAAAGACCGTCCCGCGTCCGACGTTATGACCATTCTGGGCAAAGGACACAAAGAACGCGTCGTCCCGGTTTTGCCGGTCGTCCGGGAAATGATTAACGCGTATTTAAAAGAACGCCCGGACGGCGCGCCGGACAACGCCCCTTTGTTTATCGGCGCGCGCGGCGAACGGGTCAACCCCGGCGTTATGCAGCGCCAAATGCGCAAGATCCGCGATATGCTGGGGCTGCCTGAAACGGCGACGCCGCACGCTCTGCGCCACAGTTTTGCCACACATCTGCTGTCCGGCGGCAGCGATTTGCGCACAATCCAGGAATTACTGGGGCATTCGTCGTTGTCCACCACACAACGCTATACGGGACTGGACGCCGACAGAATGATGGAAGTTTACACTCACGCTCACCCGCGGGCAAAAAAATAAGAAAGACAAAAAAATGAATACTTTTACTTTTATGATAATGTTATTTCCCTTTATTCCCATAGGAATCGCCGCGTTATTCTGTTTAAAGTTAAAGGGAGAAAAAAGAAAGGAAGCTTTTTCGCGTTTCAAATTGGTTTTGGCCTGCTTTGTCGCCGTTTTGGGGTGGTTTTATTTTTTTGAAGACAAACAGCTGATTTTTGAATGTGCAAAAGAAACGGCGCGCTGCGATTATTATCATTCGACGATAGCCGATCCCGAACTGCGGTTTGTCAAATCTTATGATTTCACGAAATGGACGAACATAGAACTTCAAAGCTTCAAACGCCGCAGCGGCAGATATTCCAGCACAACGCGGTATAAAATCGTATTTCATTCGGGAACGGAACAGGAAGAATTCCCTGCAACGTTCAGTATTAAAGAATGGGCGGAAGAAGAAATCGGAAAAATAAACCGTTTTTTAAAAACAGACCGAAAACGGTATATCTATGAAGAAGGCAGCGCCGATCAGAATTCGTTTTCGGACGGCATTCGTTATTCGTTGATTTTAACGACTTCGGTCTGGCTGATCTGGTTATTGTACGACCGGAAAAAAGAAAGAAAATGAAAAGCAAATTTCTCAAAAAAACCGATCGCTTTGAACCGGATTTGACGAACTGATTTTTCAACACGGAAAACCGGTTTTAGCGAGATAGCGGCAACAGCTGACGAACCGACTTTCCAATACGGAAAACCGATTTTAGGGGAGATTATGGCAGGAAGCGAGAAACACAGGTTTGACGTGTACAAAAAGTACACGAAAACCGAGTATCGCAGCTGACGAACTGATTCCCCAGCACGGAAAACCGATTTTAGCGCGGAAAGCAGCAGGAAAGGCGCAGCGAAAAAGCGCAGCGTACAAAAAGTACGTGAGCATTTTGAGCCAGACTTGACGAACTGATTTCCCGATAAAATCGCGTTTTCACCCGATCCAGGCGGGAAACATTGCCTTCAAGGAAGTATATATAAATTCGATGCCCAAAGCAGAAAGGATCATACCGCAAATACGACCGATAATATTCAACCCCGTCTGCCCTAAAGCGGCGGCCAGCTTATCGGACAGCCGCAGACAAATCCAGGAAACAATCGCAACGGTCAGGCCGGCGCAGCAAACCGAAAGCATATGCGTCCAAGACTGATCGGTCTGCGTCGCGATAACGATTGCGGAAATGCCGCCGGGACCGGAAATAACAGGCAAAGCGATCGGCATAACCCCGATAGCGTCGCGGCTTTCGGCTTCGACCTGTTCTTCTTTGGTGTGGCGTTTTTCAGACGCCTTCATCATGCCGAAAGCAATTGAAATCAACAGGATCCCCCCGGCGATCCGGAAAGAATTCAGACTGACCCCGAAAATATCCAGAATAGCGCTGCCGAAAAAGGCCGAAGTAATCAGCACGCAGGCGACCGTAATCCCCGCCTGGCGTGCGACTCCTTCTTTTTCGCGGGTCCCCATACCCTCTGTCAGATTAACGAAAATAGGAATGGCTGACTGCGGCGCGCAAACGGCCAGCATCGCCAAAGAAAAGTGCAGATAATCCACAAACCAGGCTAACATTTACATCTCGTCAAACGGTTACGTTGTTGTTTTATTATTATCATCTTTCGGAAAAAGAAGAAAGCTGATAAAATCAAAAAATAACTTTTTTACCGAAAGGACAGCTTCATGGAATTAATGGAAGGATTACTCTCGCGCCGCAGCGTCCGCCAATACACGGATCAGAAAGTCGCCGCGGCGGATATTACGGATATTGTCAAAGCCGGCATGTACGCCCCCAGCGCCCGCAACCAGCAGGTATGGGAATTCGTCGTCATTACCGACAAAGACAAACTGGCGCAGTTCAGCAGCGGCCTGCCTTCGGCGCCGATGGCGAAAACGGCGGCTTTCGCGGTTGCCGTCTGCGCGGATCCGGGCCGCGCGGCGTCGCCGGAATACTGGGAACAGGATTGCGCGGCGGCAATGGAAAACATGCTGTTGGCCTGTCATGCGAAAGGGCTGGGCGCCGTCTGGGTCGGCATGCACCCGCACGAAGAACGCGAAGACGTTGTTAAAAAAGTATGCGCCGTGCCCGATAACATCAAAGTTCATTCTTTGATGCTTGCGGGATATCCGGAAAAACCCGCCGCGCAGGCGCAGAGGTTTCATCAGGAATACATTCATCAAAACGAATGGAAAGATTAAAAATTCAATAGATTTTTATTGACATCGCGGCTCAGGCTTGCCACTTTTTCAAAAGAAAGGGCAAGCCTTTTTCAAATAAAAATCCTTTAGGACACATATCATGAATTTTCTTTATTTTTCTCCGAACTTTCCGACTTACGGGTGGAAGTTCTGCCGTTATTTAAAGGAAAACGGCGTAAACGTTCTGGGTATCGGCGACGCGGATTATGATTCTTTGGAACAGGGGTTAAAGGACGCTTTGACCGAATATTACCGCGTTGACAATTTACAGGATTACGATCAGGTTTACCGCGCCGCGGCGTGCCTGATCCACCATCACGGAAAAATCGACCGCGTTCAGTCCAACAACGAATTCTGGCTGATTACCGAAGCAATGCTTAGAACGGATTTTAACATTGAAGGCGTTAAATATCCCGAAATCATGGATCATAAACAAAAATCCCGCATGAAGGCTTTTTTCAAACAGGCCGGCGTTGACTGCGCCGATTACTGCCTGCCGAAAAATTTCGCCGACGGCAAAGCGTTTACGGACGAACACGGCTTTCCCGTTGTTGTCAAACCGGACGACGGCGTCGGCGCGTGCGACACCTACACGCTGCGCACGGAATCGGAAATGGCCGATTTTTTCGCGCAGAAACCGGACGTGCCCTATATTATGGAAACGTTTATCGACGGCCATGTCGAAACGTTTGACGGCATTACCAACCGCGACGGCGAAATCGTTTTCTGCGCCAGCCAGGTTTATCACCAGTCTTTGATGGATACGGTCGTCAACGACGACTGCATTATGTACCATTCCGAAAAAAACATGACCGAAGACATTCGTAAAGCGGGCACGGCAATCGTAAAAGCCTATGGTATTAAGGACACGTTTTTCCATTTTGAATTTTTCCGCACGACGGATAAAAAAACGGGAAAAACAAAAGTCATGGCTTTGGAAGTCAACATGCGTCCGCCCGGCGGCATGATTACGGAAATTTACGAAGCGTCGCACGACGTCAATATTTACAAAGCCTGGGCGGACACGCTGATCAAAGGCCGGCCGGAAGGCGATATGACGCAAAAACGTTACGCCGCCTATGCCAGCCGCAAGTTCCGGTTTAATTACCTGTACACGCACGAAGCCATTTTGGCCAAATATGGTTCGCACATTATGGAACATATGCCCATAGAAGGCATTACCGCGCGCGCCATGGGGGATTATATTTACCTGCTTTACGCCGACACGCTGGAAGAAATCAACGAAATCATCGACGCGATTAACGAACGCGTCTGATAAGGAATAAAAAATGAAAGAAGAATATTTTAAGGAATACTCTTCCTGTTTAAACCGGGATATGGAATTTAAGGTTTACGGCCATACAGGCAAGCCGGTACTGGTTTTTCCGCCCGGCTGCGGCCGTTTTTGGCATTACGAATATCACGGCATGGTCAACATTTGCGCGCCCTATATCGACGCGGGACGCATTCAGCTGTTCTGCATTGACGGCATTGACTGGGAAAGCTGGGAAAACAAAGGCGGCAACCCCTATGACAACATGCAGATGCAGGAAAAGTATTTTAATTATACGACGGAAGAATTTATCCCGCGGATCAAGGAAATCAGCCGTGCCGCCAACGGCGGAAACGAAATCGGCATTATGGCGACGGGGTGTTCCATGGGCGCGACGCACAGCGCGAACACGTTTTTCCGCCGGCCGGATCTGATTGATTCCGTTATCGCTCTGAGCGGATTATATTCTTCCAAATATTTTTTGGGCGATTATATGGACGATACGGTTTACAGAAACTGCCCGCTGTATTTTCTGCCGGATATCACGGACGAAAACTGGCTGAACCAGATGCGCCGCGCCCGGCTGGTTTTCTGCGTCGGCCAGGGCGCGTGGGAAGACCCGATGATCGAAGACACCCTGCGTTTAAAACAAATCCTGGAACAAAAACATATTCCCGCTTTTGTCGATGTATGGGGCAAAGACGTCAACCACGACTGGGACTGGTGGTATGTGCAGATGCCGTATTTTTTGGACAAGGTATTGGCGTAAACAAACAAAAAAAAGAAAACGAATCCGCAAGTTAAGCAATTAACTTCGGAAACATTTTCTTTATATTTTAAGTACAAAATTCCCATCGGATTTGCTTTTCCAAACGCCGAAAGATGGTGTTGCGGAGATAATGAGTTATGAAAAATATAAAATGGATTGCCGCGGCCTGCGGCCTCGCAATTGCGATGACACATTGAAAAAGACCGAACCTGTGAGGAGCGGAACGCGACGCAGCAGTCCATCGGGCGAACGCACGGAATAGAAAGAACAAAAAGACCGAACCTGCGAGGAGCGGAACGCGACGCGGCAGTCCATCGGGCGAACGCACGGAACAGGAAGAACAAAAAGACCGAAACTGCGAGGAGCGGAACGCGACGCGGCAGTCCATCGGGCGAACGCATGGAACAGGAAGAACAAAAAGACCGAAACTGCGAGGAGCGGAACGCAACGCGGCAGTCCATCGGGGCTGACTGCAAAATGGGTCACTTCACTTCGTTCGTGATTTCGATAATTTCAGATGGCAGGGTTTCGATATGTTTCGAAGCAGCCAAAAGAATTTCAAACGGCTTTTACAATGTTTTTTTTAAAGACAAAGAAGAAAAAATAACCCCTTCAACGATCCATGCCGTTTCATACAAAAGAGTCCTCTTCAAACATAAAAAACGGGCTTCAGTTTTTCAACGCATAGCTTTGGACGCAACAGACAGCGGCGGCGGCTCCCTTCCCCCGCCGTTTTTGATATAAAG
>JAJXEL010000055.1 GCA_021639925.1 Alphaproteobacteria bacterium
CGGGGCCGCCTGCACTGACGTTCCGGCGTTGCCTGCGCTACGCTCCGGCCGAACCCTATGACGTCCATTCACCGAACCCCCGCGTCCATCACTAAAAAAGCCACCCGAAGGTGGCTTTTTTAGTGATGGGTGCGGGAGTGGGATTTGAACCTCACGACCTTCAGGTTATGAGCCTGACGAGCTACCGGACTGCTCCATCCCGCGATAAGATGTAGTCTATATAACACCGCCCGTCCCGAATGGCAATACTTTTTTCATTTTATTTTATGTAAAACTAAAGCCGTCTGTCCGAACCCGGCAGATTATTCCCCAAACATAAAAAAAAGAGGGGAAATTTCCCCTCCCTTTCCTTATTCTTCGTCCGTTACTTCGTCACCGATCATTTTCTGCGACAACAGCCCCGCCTTTTCACGAATCTGCTGTTCTATCTCATCGGCGACAGCAGGATTTTCACGCAGGAACGTCCGCGCGTTTTCACGCCCCTGCCAACGTTCGCCCTTGTACGAAATCCACGCGCCAGCCTTTTCAATCAACCCGGCCTTGATCCCCAAATCAATCAGCTCGCCCGTTTTGGAAATCCCTTCGCCGTAAATAATGTCAAATTCGACTGTTCTGAACGGCGGAGCAACCTTGTTCTTTACAATCTTGACCGTCGTATTGTTGCCGATCGTTTCGTCCTTGTCCTTAATCTGCGCGCCGCGGCGAATCTCAATACGGACAGAAGCGTAAAATTTCAACGCGTTGCCGCCCGTCGTCGTTTCCGGATTACCGAACATCACACCGATTTTCATACGCAGCTGGTTGATAAAAATAATCAGCGTGTTCGACCGCGCCACCGACGCCGTCAATTTACGTAAAGCCTGCGACATTAAACGCGCCTGCAAACCGACATGGGAATCCCCCATTTCGCCTTCCAGTTCGGCTTTGGGCACCAAAGCCGCAACAGAATCGACAACCAGAACGTCAATCGCCCCGGAACGTACCAGCGTATCGGCGATTTCCAGCGCCTGTTCCCCCGTATCCGGCTGCGAAATCAACAAATTGTCAATATCGACGCCCAGCTTTTTGGCGTAAATCGGATCCAACGCGTGTTCCGCGTCAATATAAGCGCATTTGCCGCCCGATTTCTGCGCCTGCGCGACAACATGCTGCGCCAACGTCGTTTTGCCGGAGCTTTCCGGACCGTAAACTTCAACGATTCTGCCGCGCGGCAGACCGCCGATTCCCAACGCGATATCCAACCCCAAAGACCCCGTCGAAATCGCCGGAATTTCAACGGCGTTTTCACGTTGTCCCAGACGCATGATCGACCCTTTGCCAAACGCCCGTTCAATCTGACTTAAAGCGGCGGCCAGTGCTTTTTCCTTATCCATCGTATCCTTATCCACTAAATGTAAAACGGTTTGATCCATATTTTGGTGCCTCTTTTATCCCACAAAAACACGTCAAGAGCAACACCGTAAAATGTACCACATTTGTTCCGGATTTCAAGAGAAAAAAGAACAAAAAGGAAACATCTTTATCTTTTCTGCCCGAAAGAAATAATCCGCGGATTAATCAGCCCCGGTTTGCGGTATGTCAAAACAGTATTGTTTTCCGCGTTATAAACTTCTCCGCCGGCGGCTGTTAAAACGGCATGCGCGGCGGCCGTATCCCATTCTTTTGTCTGATGACAGCACGGATACACGTCGGCCTGTCCCGCCGCGATCAGGCAAAACTTCAAAGAACTGCCGCACGGCCGGCGTTCGGCGATTTTCAGCCCGTCCAGCATCTTAGCGACAATCATTTCATTGCAATGCGTCCGGCTGTTTAATACCGTATAGCCTTGTTTCGGAACGGCGCGAGTTTTCAATTCCGCCGGCGCGCCGTCTTTTTCCATACAGGCCCGGCCGGGCGAGCGCGTATAATAAACCGTTTCCGTTACGGGTACATATACCGCCCCGAAAACGGGCGCCGTGTCTTCGATTAAAGCAATATTAATCGTAAATTCGCCGTTCTTTTTCACAAAATCAGCCGTTCCGTCAACGGGATCGACCAGCCAGAAATACTTTTGAGTCAGATCGGCGGCTTCGCCGGCGGCAACGTGTTCTTCGCCGACAACGGGAATATCCGGCGTTAATTCTTTGAGTCCGTCAAAAATAATTTTTTCGGCCGTCATATCGGCTTCCGTTACGGGCGAAGCGTCTTCTTTTTCATAAACGGCAAAATCCTGCCGGTAAATTTCCATGACGGCCGATCCGGCTTGTTTAATCAGGTTGACGACGGCTGCGGTATCAAAAAAATAAGCGTTCATTTATCCCCCAGGATCTGTTTAACTTTTTCACCCAGTTCTTTTAAAGTAAACGGCTTTGCCAGGAAATAAAAGTCAGGCATGGCCTTGATTTCGCCGCGGGCGGCTTCTTCGGAAAATCCGGAAATCAACAGGATTTTACTGTAATTCCCCTTTTGACGCAAGGTTGACGCCAGCGTTACCCCGTCCATGCCCGGCATGACCATATCGGTAATCAGCAAGTCAAACGCGGCGCCGTCTTCCACTTTTTCCAGCGCTTCTTCGGCACAGGTACAGTCAATGACCGTATAGCCCTTTGCGGTCAAAGCCTTGCGGGTAACGGCGCGCACGCCGTCTTCGTCTTCAACCAGCAAAATGGTCCCCGATCCGCTGAGATCGTTCGAAGGCAACAGCGGCGGCGGCAGAGACGGTTTGTCTTCGGCAAAGAAAAATTGCAGCTGGTCGCCGGTCTTGGGCACGTTCGGCTTGACGCGGACCAGCTGGGAAACCGCCTGAAAATTATACCCCGCCGGCAAAGAGCTTTGTTCGGCTTCTTCGGTCAGGCGGCGTACGTCTTCCGGCGCGTGGCGGGGCAGGTAAAGGCTGAACGTCGTCCCGGATCCCAGCGTGCTTTTAACATTAATGTAACCGCCGGACTGGCGCATATTGCCGTATACCATCGCCAGCCCCAGCCCCGTTCCCGAATCAACGCCGCCGGACTTTGTCGAAAAGAACGGTTCAAAAATACGCTGCAAATTTTCTTCGCTGATTCCGCAGCCCGTATCCGAAACGTCAATAACGACATATTCGCCGGGAACGACTTCTTCGGAACCGATATACTGCCCGGCGGGAAATTTCTGATGCCGCGTCGATATACTGAAAGTCCCGCCGTCCGGCATCGCGTCACGGGCATTAACGGCCAGATTGACAAACACCTGGTCAAACTGCGTTTTATCCACGCGGATAAAGCCCAGATTCCGCCCGTTTTCAATTTGAACGGTGACTTTTGTGCCCAAAAGGCGTTTCAGCATATGGTGCAGTTCCGCGAAAACGTCCGTTACGTCCAGATATTTCGGCCGCAACGGCTGTTTGCGGGAATAAGACAGCAGCTGCCCGACAAGGCTGGCGGCGCGGGTCGCGCTGTAATGCACGTTCATCAGTTCGGTAAAATCGGGATCGGACGCCGGGTGCGTTTGCAGCAGCAAATCCGTCGAACCGATAATGGCGGTCAAAAGGTTGTTGAAATCGTGCGCGATCCCGCCGGCCAGCTGGCCGATCGCCTGCATTTTCTGCGCCTGAGAAAACTGCAAAGCCAGCGTCCGGCGTTCCGTATTGTCGATAAAGTGCGCGATAAAGCCGAACACGTCGGGCTTGCCGTCTTCGTCTTCTTCGGTCATCGGGGTAATATACACGGCGGCAAATTTTTCCTGCGGCGTTTTCAGGCGGACTTCGGCATGGGCGCGGGTCAGCTTCGCCGTCATGACTTTGGCCATTTTGTCTTTTAATTCCGCCCAGTCGTCCGCGTCGATACAGTCGTCCAAAGGCGTGCCGATCATTTCTTCGCGCGAACGGGAAAACATCTGGAACAACGTCGAATTGGCTTCCGTAATGATATTTTCCTTGTCCAAAAAAGCGATTCCGACGGGCGCTTCGGCAAACAAACGGGAAAAGCCCAGTTCGGCTTCTTTGGCCGATCCGTCGTGTTCGTGACGGCTCATCACGTCGCGCACGACCGACGCGCGCAGCATTGTTTCCCCGTTTTCGTCATATACGGCATGGCTGACAAACGCCGTGAAAAAAGTCCCCGTCTGCGTGCGGAAAGTCAGCTCGCCGTGCCAGAAACCGTCCAGTTCCGGAACATGCGTGCCGGCCAGGATATCGACCAGTTTTTTACCCTTAAGTTCGCGGATATTCGTATACCCCAGCCAATCGCACAGCCTTTGGTTTACGAAATGAATAACGCCGCCCGCGTCAATCTGGTACAGCCCGATCGGCAGAATATCCAAAAATTCGGCCAGTTCCTGCGTTTCCTGGCGCATCACGGCGTCCAAAGCGCGCGAAGCCGTCATATCGCGGACCCGCCATAATGTCCCGACGCTTAACTGCCTGATCGAAATATGATACCATTCCCAGAAATCCGCGTCGTCTTCGGCCGGGCGCATCAGCAGTTCAACGGACGTTTCGGCTTTGTTTTTAACGGCGGCCTCCAGCTTTGCCAGCGCCAGACGGTTGGATTCGTCGTCCAAAACCCGGTTTAAAACAGATTGCAGCAAAGAAGACGCTTTGAAAAATTGTTTCCCCGCCGCATTGATGTAAACGGGCGTTGCGTCTGCGGATACCAGCGCCAGCGCGTCGGATTCGCTGTCCATCAAAGCTTTGACGGTATCCCAGTCCCTGACAAAGCTGCCAAGTCCCAGAATACCGGCCAGTTTTTTAAAAAACGGGTACGCCATTTAGGTTTCCTCTCTTTGCGGCAGCGTTTTTCCTTTAAGCTGATAAACATACTTGATGACTTCCGCCACAGCAGCATAATGCTCTGTCGGGATCGGTTCGTCAATCTCTACCGACGCGAACAAAGCGCGCGCCAAAGGCGGATTTTCAACAATCGGCACATCGTTGGCGGCTGCGATTTCTTTGATTTTCAGCGCAATAAAGTCCTGCCCTTTGGCTACGACGACCGGCGCTTCCATGCCTTCCTCGGGTTCATAGCGCAGCGCGACCGCGAAATGCGTCGGGTTGGTGACGACGACCGATGATTTCGGCACGTTCGCCATCATGCGTTTGCGCAAACGTTCCATGCGAATCGAACGCAAGCGCATTTTTATCTGCGGATCTCCTTCCATTTGTTTGTATTCGTCTTTGACTTCCTGCTTTGTCATACGCTGGCGCTTTAAATAAGAAAACTTTTGATAAAAGTAGTCCGCAAACGCAATGACGAAAATAATCATGACCATCGTCAGCAAAATCAGCAGCAGCAACTTATAGACCAAAGCCAGAATCGACGCGACGTCAAAAGACGACGTGTTCAGGATATCTAAAATTCTGGGTTTCACGATCAGCCACGCCGCATAGCCGACCGCGGTAATTTTAAAAATGCCTTTCAGCATATCGACGATTTTGGCTTTGGTAATAAATTCTTTGGCATTAGCGAACAGGTTAATTCTTTCCCATTTGATTTCCATGCGCTTCGGAGCGTACAGAAAGCCAATCTGCACCAAAGCCGACGCCGCGGCCAGCACTAAAAACAAAGCCAACGGCAGCAGCAAAGTGACAAATAACTCAAACGACGTTTCCCTTAATAAATCGCGCAGCCCCAGCGGATCTACGGGCAGTTCGGCGGGCCGTTCGATAAATTTAAACCCGATCGCCGCCGTTCTTTCCATAACAAAAGGAGCCAGCCCCCACAGCATCATCAGGGCGGCAAACAGCATAAACCAGCTTTTGACTTCCATGGAAAGAGGAACGTTTCCTTCTTCCCTCGCGCGTTCCAGCTTTCGTTCGGAAGCCTCTTCGGTCTTAGAAGACTCGTCTTGTTCGTCAGCCATTTTTTCCTACATAGAAAACAACCGCAGATTATCCCGGAAAAATTCCAGAAACCACCACATCATCATCGGCAAAGACACCATCAACAGCGCCAATCCCAAGTATACCTGCAAAGGCATCACAATGAAAATAATATTCAGCTGCGGCATTAAACGCGACATTACCCCCATAGACGAGTACATCAGGATAATCATCACGATGAACGGCGAACCGATCTGGAAACCGTAAGTAAACGCCGCGCCCAGCGTTTTCGCCAGCATTTGCGACATATCGCCCGCCAGCAAAGACTGCCCGGCCGGAAAAGTCCGGTAACTGGCCAGAACTGCCCCCAGCATGACATGATGCAGGTTCGTCACAACGATCAGCAGCACGGCGCATAATGTCAGGAAACTGGTCAAAACGGTTGACTGGACATTTGTCTGCGGATCAAGCAAAGTCGCGTTTGAAAAGCTGGTTGCCATCGCCGCATTAACGCCGGCCAGATCGACGGCGGTCATCAGGAAATAAGGAAAAATCCCCAGAAACACGCCGACGGTTATTTCGATCAGCAGGCACCGGAACAGCTCGGGCACATTCTGCGGCGGCGCGGGCAGCTCCGCTCCCAAAGCCGGCGTCAGCATTACGGCGATTGCCAGCACGAAAATCAACCGGATCCGCGCGGGGATATAAACGGAAGCATAAAACGGCATAAATAAAAACGCGCCGCCCAGGCGCGCAAAAACAAATAAAAAATGGTACAGTTCCAGCGATACCAGCCGTTCCCAGTCCATCTCACGCCCCCAAAGCGATCATGCGGTCAAACAATCCGTTGGTAAAGGTACGCAGCTGTTCGATCATAAACGGCAATAAAAAGATCAGGGAAATAAAAACGACCAGGATTTTCGGCACAAAGACCAGCGTCATTTCCTGGATCTGCGTCAAAGTCTGGAACAAGCTGATCAAAAGACCGATAACCATGGCGATCAGCAGCAAAGGCCCGACGATCAGCAACAGTGTAAAGATCGCGTTTTTACCGATTTCAATAACCATTACTTCCGTCATGGCGCCGTCCTTTTTTAAATAGGCATCTGCATGATTTCCTGATAGGCGGAAACAACCTTGTCGCGCACGGCGACAACCGTCTGTAAAGCGACTTCTGCATTTGAAACGGCCATGACGACTTCCTGCATGTCGGCGGTGCCTTTAATGGCCTTCATGCTCATGATTTCGGCTTGTTTATTGTCTTCTTCCGCCTGCAGGACGGCGGTTTTCACCATCGAAGCGAACGATCCCGCGGGCGAAGCCTGTTCCGTTTGTTCAGCCCCGGGCACAACCTGCCTGGATACAGCCGCCTGATAAGCGGAAAGAGCTTTGGAAACATCGCTGACCATAATTTTTTTCCCTTATATTAACGAATTAAATCCAGCGTTTTGGACATCATTTCCTTGGACGTTGAAATCACGTTCAGATTGGCTTCATAGGTTCTTTGCGCTTCTTTCATATCCATTGTTTCGACCAAAGGATTAACATTGGGCAACAGGACATAGCCGTCCGCACCGGCGGCTTCGTGGCCGGGATCGTATTTGCGTTCCAGCTGTCCTCTGTCGCGGGACACGCGCCCGACCTTTACCAGCTCCGCCCCCGTCGCGCGGTCCAGTTCGTTGCGGAACGTCACCGTTTTGCGCCGGTAAGGCTGTCCGCCCGGCGTTTTGGACAAAGAATCCGCATTCGCCAGGTTTTCCGAAATTACCCGCAGACGCTGCGCCTGCGCTTTCATGCCCGAAGCGGCGATCGTTTTACTGAGAGTCAAATCGTCCATTTACTTTCTCCGTTCGCGGTTATTTCAATCCCAGCGCCGTTCCCAAAAGGGCGGCGTTCTTTTTAAACAAAGCCGTGACGCGTTCATGCTGGCCGCGCGTATCGTCAATTTTTGCCATTTGTTCTTCCAGAACGATACCGTTTTCGTCAATGCTGGTTTCAAACGGGCGGCGGACTTCTTTGACGCGGGATTTTCCGTCGGCGACCGGCGACAGATGCGCGGCGTTTGTTTTGGCGATTTTCGTTTCGCCCGACGAACGCGTCCGGTGCGCCGGATCCGTGCGCGTCATGGCGACATGTTTGCTTTCCCCGACAAATTCTTTAAACGTCAGCGGTTCTAAATCCGACGGCAGAAAATCCGGCGTATCCGCATTTGCGATATTATGAGCCAGAACGGACTGCCGCTGCGCCAGCCAGCGCATTTTTTCTTCGCTCATCTGATAAAGCGTTAAGTTCTGCAAATCCATTTTTGACTCCCTTTCGTTTGATTGTGCGTTTATTTCTTTAAAAAAACGTGAATCCCGCCGTCAAGAAATAAAATGCAAAAACCGTGCCGTTTTTTTGCCATTTTCCTTTTGCAGCCGCCCGCCTTTTGGCGTATGACCTCTTTGATGTTTTTTGATACAGGAGTGTTTATCATGCATGCCGTTATTCCCGTTATTTTGCTGATTTGTTCCAATGTTTTCATGACGTTTGCCTGGTACGGCCATTTAAAATTCAAATCGACGGCGCTGTGGGTTGTCATTTTGGCCAGCTGGGGGATCGCTTTTTTCGAATACTGCCTGCAGGTTCCGGCCAACCGCATCGGACATGAATACTATTCCGCCGCGCAGCTGAAAGGATTGCAGGAAATCATCACGCTGAGCGTTTTCGCCCTGTTTTCCATTTATTATTTAGGTGAAAACCTGCGCTGGAACCATATCGCGGGCTTTGTTCTTTTGGTTATCGCCGGCATTTTAATCTTTAAGAAATAGGCTTTTTAAAGAATAGCCAAAAGCTTTTTTTTTCGTTATGATAGACGCATTGTTTGTTTTAACGGAGGAACGTACCTATGGACGTATTTGTCATATTTTTAATTGTTCTTGCCTTTTTTGCGATTTCCGCCGGCGTGAAAACGGTTCCGCAGGGAATGGAATATACCGTTGAACGTTTCGGCAGGTATACGCACACTTTAAAACCGGGATTGAATCTGATTATTCCTTTTGTCGATTCCATCGGCGCAAAAGTCAATATGATGGAACAGGTGCTGGACGTTCCGTCTCAGGAAGTCATTACAAAGGATAACGCGATGGTCACGGTTGACGGCGTCGTCTTTTTTCAGGTTTTGGACGCTTCCCACGCCGTTTACGAAGTCCGCAATTTACAGGTTGCGATTTTGAATTTGGTCATGACGAATATCCGTACCGTCATGGGGTCGATGGATTTGGACGAATTGCTCAGCCAGCGCGACATTATTAACCACCGCCTGCTGGAAGTCGTCGACCAGGCGACCGAACCCTGGGGCGTCAAGGTAACGCGTATCGAAATCAAGGATATTACCCCGCCGCGCGACCTGGTGGACGCGATGGCGCGCCAGATGAAGGCCGAACGCGACAAACGCGCGCAAATTCTGGAAGCGGAAGGCCTGAAACAGGCGCAGATCCTGCGCGCCGAAGGGGAAAAGCAATATGCCGTCCTGCAGGCCGAAGGCCGCAAAGAAGCCGCCTACCGCGACGCGGAAGCCCGCGAACGCCAGGCCGAGGCCGAAGCCAAAGCGACCGCTTTTGTTTCCGAAGCCATCGGCAAAGGCAACATCAACGCGATCAATTACTTCCTGGGCCAAAAATACCTGGACGCTTTAAAAGAAATCGGCACGGCCGACAATTCCAAAATGGTCATGCTGCCGATTGAAGCGACCAATATCCTGGGATCCATTGCCGGCATCGGCGAAATCGCCAAGGAAAGCCTGAAAAAAGACACGCACAAATAAGTAAGGAGAAATTTCCATGATGGCAGTAGCAGATTACTGGTGGTGGTTGTCGGCCGGCATGGTGCTGATGGTTTTGGAAATCGTCACGCCGGGTATTTTTTTCCTGTGGATCGGTATCGGCGCTTTTATCACCGGGGCCGTCGCTGCGGTATTTCCGTCGGCGACGCCGGCGGTTCTGGGGGGCATTTTCGCGGTGTTAAGCGTTATTTCCGTTTTTGCCGGACGCAAGATTATGGGTAAACGGCAAAATGAAACGGATACAAAGCTGAATAACCGCGCGGCCCAGTACATCGGACAGATTTATCAGGTTTATGAACCGATTGTTGACGGACGCGGCAAAATCTCTGTCGGCGACACGTTGTGGCTGGCGGCGGCGAAAGCGGACATTCCCGCGAACACGGCCGTCAAAGTCACCGGCGTACGCGGCACGATGCTTGAGGTTGAACCCGTCAATGGAAATTAAAAACCGACTTTTTTCAAAAACAGGAATGACGGCTTTTTTTACTGGCCTCATTCTTGTTTTTGTTTTCGCGCCGCTGATCGTCCGGCAGACGCCCGCGCCGTTTTGGTTTCAGGAAAATTTTTTCAATACGTTACAGATTGCCGAAAATTTCAAACGGCTGGGGTTTCCTACTTTTGACGGCGTAACGCCGAGCAACGATTTTTCACCGGTCTGGACCGCCGTCCTGGCGGGTTTATCCTTTCTTGTTTCTTCCGCCTGCCCTGTTTTTTTCATTCTGGTCCGCGCCGTTTTGGGATTGGCGCTGGGAATAACGTTATTACTGTTTAACCGGCTGATCGGCGCTTTGGATTTTAAACCGGAACCGCAGGAACGTTTTTTAACTTTATCGTTTTTAACCGCGGCCTTTATATATACCGCGGCAACGGGATCGGACGCGGCTTTGGCCATACCGTGTATTTTTTTTAATGCCCTGTGTTTGTTAAAAGCGCTGCGTCTGCCCTGTTTTAAAACGGCGGTTTTTTACGGCCTCAGTCTGTTTTTATGCGCGTTGGTCCGCTTTGATTCCATGGCCTTTTCATTAACCGCGGCTTTGGTGTTTTATTTTCAATTTAACCGGAAAAACCCGATCACGGCCAAACAGTTGCTGGCGTTGGTTCCGGGGCTGGTCATCGCATTGATTCCGCTGATGATCTGGGCCGATATGCTGCAATCAACGTTCGGATCGCCGGTGCCGGCGGAAATAGCCAGCTGGACGAAAACGCAGGATCATTCCCCCTGGCGGCTGTTTGTCGTATTGTTTATCGAACCTCTTCGTTACAGCAGGCAGATGCCGGGCGCGCTGGAAACATTAACTTTTCCTGTCTTGATTTTAGGATTGACCGCATACGCGTCTTTTCCCTGGATTGAACGGGAACAAACGCCTGCGGATACAGTCTTTTACGCTTTGATCTGGTATCCGATTTTATACCTTATGGTCATCAGCGCCGTTACTTTTATCGCTTTGCCGGAATACGCCTTTTATCCTTTGGCCGCCGGAGGACCGGCCGCGCTGCTGTTCGCCGTTTGCAGAATTGACAGGCAATTACAGGAAAAAGAAAAGGCAACGGAAAAAAAACAAGCGCTGACCGTTTGGCTGATTTTAGGACTTTGTTTTTGCTGTTCGGCCGTTTTTTTGTCTTTACGGGCGCGGTCCGCCTTTTATAAACCGGTCACGCAGGCCATTGCCGAATTTACCGGGAAAAATCCGGGACGTTATGCCATGAGCGGCGGCGCCGGAATAACGTCTTATATAACCAAAACTCCTTTCGTACGGCTGGACGGCATGGCGCAGGATCAAAAAATGCTGGATTTTTTAAACACGCAGACGGATTTAAATACCGTATTAAAACATTATGGCGTTAATTATCTGGTTACTGCCAATTCGTCCGCCGGGGGAAAGAAATGTTATTCTGCCCGCGAACCGGGCCAAAACCGTTTCGGCGGCAGCAATAAGGGAATGAGCGACTGGCTGTGCGCCCCGCCCGTATTCGAAAAACAAGCGACGCCGAAAATTAAAATCAGTATTTTTAAAATCGATCAAAACGGAAAAGCCATTCCCGAATAAGAAAAAGCCCTCTGAAATCAGAGGGCTTTTTTTTATATCAAAGCGATCCGGATCTGTTTTTTATAAAACTTTGCCAGACGAAACATAATATGACGGTTGGATATCTTGCCTATTTCCAGCTGCATCAGCTCTAATACGGGAATATGACAAGCTACGGACAATTCTTCAACCGTATCAAAGCCATGCCTTAAACGTTCCGTCTTAAATGCACTTGCCAGATGATATTTAAACTCTACGGATATACGCGATTTTGCCATTTTAAACTCCTTTTCATTTGTTAAAAAACAAACTCACGGCCGGCGGCCGAGGCCCAACGCCCTCCCGGCGGGAGTTGTTCCAAAAAAAACAAACTCACCTCAGGCACATGCCCAAGGTGAGGGAGTTAGCAACTGCATCAATTCAGTCCGGATTATTCGACGCATACGCGCTTATATCTCCGGCTCCCTCGTAAGAAGGGCAGATTAATCATTGATGAGGAG
>JAJXEL010000056.1 GCA_021639925.1 Alphaproteobacteria bacterium
ATTCTGGGTCAATCTGTATCCTGCCGGAAATCAGGCGGAGATTTACCGCGTCACGCCGATTGACAGACCGTGGTGGTAAAATGAAACTTTTTAAAAGTGACGGCTGAAAAAAACAGTTGTCACTTTTGGTTTAGTTGGGTCATACTCTTTTTAACAATTAACAAATCGGGTTGTTTTCATGCTTTCCAGTTTAAAAGATCAGGATTTCTTATTGATTGATAAAGAAAATCTGAACGAAATTTTCAAAGACTTGGTTTTTCAGGATTCTTTTTGCCGGAAATTGGAGACTTTCCTGCCTTCCAAACGCTGGTACAGCGCAAAGGACGACACGATCGCCGCCGTTTCTTTTCAGGCATTGATCCCTTTGAAAAACGTTTTTTTGGCGGTTATTCTTGTCGCTTTGAAGGGCGGAGAAAAACCGACGTTTTTAATTCCTCTGCGTCTGGCGTTTGATGAACAGGCGGACGCCGTTGCCGAAAATGCCGTCGTAACGGGAGTCGTAACGGCCGAAGACAAAAAAGGCGTCATATACGATGCGGCCGGCGATGATGATTTCGCCGCGTGCCTGTTGCCTTTCTTGGCGGAAGATCTGTCCGTTGACGTCGGCGGTTCAATGGTTTTATCGGGCGCTTCGACCGCCGCGGGAAAGGTTTTGATCCGCGAAACAGACGGTCTGCCGCAGAAAATGCTGGGGGTTGAACAAAGCAATACGTCGTTGATTATCGGCAAAAAAATCATGTTGAAAATGTACCGGCGCACGGCGTTCGGTTCCCACCCGGAAGTCGCGACGACAAGCTTTCTGACAGAGGAAGCAAAGTTTAAAAATACGCCGGCTTATCTGGGCAAGCTGGAGCTGGAATATGCGGACGGCCGTACGATGGCGCTGGGGATTTTGCAGTCTTTTGTGCCGAATGTCGGCGACGGCTGGTCATATACGATGGATTATTTAAAATCCTATTTTGCGGACGCTTTGAGCACGGGCGCGGCGCCGGATCATTCCGCGTATTTAAACAAAGCGCGCCTGCTGGGGCAAAGAACGGCCGAAATGCATAAAGCTTTTGCCAAAGGGACGGACGATGTGTTCAAACCGGCGCCCGTGACGGCGGAAGATCTGGCGGCCTGGCGCGACCAGACGATTGCCCAGGCGGATAAAACGCTGGCTGTTGCCGGGGCTAATGTCGAGCATTTGACCGGCGATGTCAAAAAACGCGTTGAACATCTGATCAACAGCCGCGAACGGATCGCCGCGCGCGTCAATGAGCTGCTGCCCGTTGTCGCGGACGGAAATAAAACGCGTTTTCACGGCGATTATCATCTGGGCCAGGTCGTTATTGACGATACGGGCGATTTTTATATTCTTGATTTCGAAGGCGAACCGCTGCGTCCGATTACCCAGCGTCAGGTAAAACAGTCTGTTTTAAAGGACGTTGCCGGCATGGTGCGTTCCTTTGATTATGCCGCTTTTGGCGCCGTGTTGATGTACGTGCTGCCCGAAAACAGGGAAAAAGCTTTGGAACTGGCGGCCGAATGGCAGCGTCAGGCGACGCAGGCTTTTCTGGACGGTTATTTCGATCATATGGCCGGCTGTGATTCTTTGCCGGCCGACAAAGAAGTAACCTTAAAATTGCTGGACCTGTTCGTTTTGGAAAAAGCGCTGTACGAAGTAATTTATGAAGTCGCCAACCGTCCCGACTGGCTGGCAATTCCGATGAACGGCTTGTCCCGTTTGATAGACCTGAATGGAGAATAAAATATGAAAAATTATTTAGATGAAAGTATCGTAGAAGCTCTGGTAACGTCCGGCTACGGGGATCCGTTCTCTGTTTTAGGCCTGCACCGCGAAGGAAAAGACGGCGATCTGGTTTTGCGTACGTTTCAGCCGCAGGCGCAGAACGTTTACGTTTTGGAATACGAAACGGGCAAAGTGATGGCGCAGATGGAACGCGTACACAGTTCGGGATTGTTTCAGTTCGAATTCCCGGCAGACTGGGATTACTTTAAATATCGTTTGCGCATAGATTTGTGGGTCGGTTCTTCCTATGATACCGAAGACCCGTACCGTTTCCCGCCTGTTTTGGGGGATATGGATCTTTATTTTTTGTCCGAAGGGTCGCATTTGGACGAATATGACCGCCTGGGCGCGCACCCGATTAAACACGACGGCGTGGACGGCGTATCGTTTGCCGTCTGGGCCCCGAATGCCAGACGCGTTTCCGTCGTCGGTACGTTTAACGAATGGGACGGCCGGCGCCATATGATGCGTCCCCGCGGTTCAACGGGCGTATGGGAAATCTTTATTCCGCATATTTCCGCCGGCGTTTTGTACAAATACGAATTGATCGGGCCGGACGGCAATATTTTGCCTTTAAAAGCCGATCCGATTGCTTTCTATGCCGAAAAACGTCCGTCGACGGCTTCGGTCGTGTATGATTTGGAAAAATATGAATGGCAGGCCAAAGGCTGGGAAAAGAAACGCGAGCATGTCAATGCGTTAGACGCTCCGGTGTCGATTTACGAAGTTCATCTGGGGTCTTGGAAACGCCATTTTGACGACAACAGCTATCTGACGTATCAGGAAATGGCGCAGGATCTTGTCAATTATGTCAAAGACATGGGCTATACGCATGTCGAACTGTTGCCGGTCAACGAACACCCGTTCGACGGGTCGTGGGGATATCAGGCGACGGGGCTGTACGCGCCGACCAGCCGTTTCGGCAAGCCTGATGATTTCCGCGCGTTGATTGACGCTTTCCACAAAGCCGGTATCGCCGTGATTATGGACTGGGTGCCGGGGCATTTTCCCAAAGATTCTTTCGGTCTGGCGGATTTTGACGGAACGGCTTTGTATGAACACGCCGATCCTCGCCGCGGGGAACATAAAGACTGGGGAACCAAGATTTATAACTACGGCAGACGCGAAGTCAATAATTTCCTGACCTCAAACGCGATGTTCTGGAACAAGAAATATCAGATTGACGGCCTGCGCGTTGACGCGGTTGCATCGATGCTTTATCTGGATTACAGCCGTAAAGCGGGCGAGTGGATTCCGAACGAATTCGGCGGTCACGAGGATCTGGAGGCTGTCGCTTTCCTGAAACGTACGAACGAACTGATGTATGAAAACTGCCCGGGAACGGCGACGTTCGCCGAAGAATCGACGGCCTGGCCGATGGTATCGCGTCCGACGTATATGGGCGGTCTGGGATTCGGTTACAAATGGAATATGGGCTGGATGCACGATACGTTGGAATACATGGCCAAGGACCCGATTTACCGGCGTTATCACCATAATAAAATGACGTTCGGCATGCTGTATGCTTATAACGAAAACTTCGTCTTGCCGCTGAGCCATGACGAAGTCGTTCATGGCAAGTGTTCTTTGTTAAACAAGATGTCGGGCGACCGCTGGCAGAAATTTGCCAATTTGCGCGCTTATTACGGTTTCATGTACGGTTTCCCGGGCAAAAAATTGTTGTTCATGGGCGGCGAGTTCGCGCAGGACCGCGAATGGGATTTCAACGGGTCTTTAAGCTGGCATCTGCTGAACGATCCGATGCACAGGGGCGTTCAAAATTCCGTACGCGATTTGAACCGCATTTATCGGGAAACGCCGGCTTTATATGAACAGGATTATGATCCGGCCGGATTTGAATGGATTGACGCCGACAATGCGGACGAAAGCATCTTTTCATTTATCCGCAAGGCTAAAGAACAAGACGAAATGGTTGTCGTTGTTTCCAACTTTACGCCGGTGCCGCGTGAAAATTACAAAATCGGTGTGCCGAAAGGCGGCCGGTATGTTGAAATTTTCAATTCCGATGCCGAAATCTACGGAGGAAGCGGTATGGGCAACATGGGTGGAGTCGAAGCCAAAGAAGAAGGCTGGAACGGCCGGCCGTATTCTTTGTCGATTACGGTGCCGCCTTTGTCTACGGTCCTTTTTGTGCCGCAGCGCTGATTTGATTTTGGAGTAAACGAAACAAATGCCTACCGGAATACGTGTGCTTCCGGGACGTCCCTATCCTTTAGGGGCGTCTTGGGACGGCAGGGGCGTTAATTTCGCCTTGTTTTCAGCAAATGCCGAAAAAGTTTTGCTGTGCCTTTTTGATGAAACGGGAACGCGCGAAATACAGCGTATCGCCATGCCGGAAAGAACGGACGAAGTCTGGCACGTGTATCTGCCCGACGTGCAGCCCGGACAGCTGTACGGTTACCGTGTTTTCGGGCCGTACGATCCCGAACGCGGACATCGTTTTAATCATAACAAACTGCTGTTGGATCCGTATGCCAAATCAATTACGGGGCCGCTGGTTTTTAATGAAACGATGCAGGGATACCGTTCCGGCAGCCCGAAAGCCGATATGTCTTTTGACCGCCGCGACAGCGCGCCGTTCGTGCCGAAATGCCGGGTCGTCGATGATACGTTTTCCTGGAACGGAGATAAAGCGCCGCAGACGCCGTGGTCGGAAACAATTATTTATGAATCGCATCTGAAAGGATTTACTTTCCGTAATCCGGAAATTGACGAACAGATCCGCGGGACTTTTGCCGGTATGGGGGCGCCGCAGGCTGTTGATTATCTGAAAAATCTGGGAATAACGGCTGTTGAGCTGCTGCCGATACAGGCGTTTTTTACCGGAAATCACTTGTTAAAGGCAGGGCTGCATAATTACTGGGGATATGATCCGGTCAGTTATTTTGCTCCGCATCCGCCGTATATGACGGGGCAGAGCCTTGACGAAATAAAAAATATGATCCGCGTGTTTCACGATGCGGGAATAGAAGTTTTCATGGACGTTGTCTACAACCATACGGGCGAAGGCAACCAGATGGGCGTTACTTTGTCGTTCCGCGGTATTGATAATGCTGTTTACTACAGACTGCGCCGCGATAACCCGCGTTATTACGAAGACACGACCGGCTGCGGCGCTTCATTTAACGTGGAACACCCGCGCGTTATCCAGCTGGTTATGGATTCTTTGCGTTACTGGGTAGAACAGATGCATGTCGACGGTTTCCGGTTTGATCTGGCGCCGACTTTGGCGCGGACGGGGACCGGTTTTACAAATACGGCCGGTTTTCTGACGGCCGTACAACAGGATCCCGTGTTGCAGCGGGTGAAAATGATTGCGGAACCGTGGGACGTCGGGCTTGGCGGTTATCAGGTCGGGGCTTTCCCGCCCGGCTGGTCCGAATGGAACGACCGTTTCCGCGATACGATCCGTTTGTTCTGGAAAGGGGACAAAGGACAGATCGGCAATATGGCTTCGCGTCTGACGGGATCCAGCGAAACGTTCGGTTACCGCGGCCGTCACCCGTGGACCAGCGTTAATTTTGTGACGGCTCATGACGGTTTTACATTAAACGATCTGGTCAGTTATAATGAAAAACACAATGAAGCCAACGCCGAAAACAACAAAGACGGCACGAATGACAACAGATCGTGGAACAGCGGCGTTGAAGGCGAAACGGGCAATCCCGTCATTCAGGATCTGCGTTATAAAAGAATGCGTGCAATGGCGGCGACGCTGCTGCTGTCTTTGGGCGTGCCGATGATTTCGGCCGGTGACGAGTTTTGCCGGACGCAAAAGGGCAATAATAACGCATATTGCCAGGACAGCCCGATCAGCTGGCTGAATTGGGACCAGATCAGTGAAAAAGACGCCGAATTCAGGGAATTTATGCGTTATTTAATCAAACTGCGCAAAGAACACCGCGTTTTCAGGCGCAAGCGTTATTATACGGGTAAAAAAATAGGCGATTCCGCGTTAAAAGACATTACCTGGATTACGCCGGAAGGTTTGGAAATGTCTTCGGCAGATTGGAACAAACCGTATGCGCAAAGCTTGTCCGCGCTGGTTTCCGGCGCTTTAAGCGTTGCTTTTTGCAATGAAGACGGCCGTTTTTATCCGGACAATCATTTCTTTATCATATTAAACGCATTTCACGACAGTATTGAATGGCTGCTGCCGGAAATGGATAAAGACACGGTTTGGAATTTGGTGTTGGACACGTCGCGCGGCAAACCGGTGGTGGAAAACGAAACATATAAGCCCGGAGATTCTTTTAACGTGCCGGCATGGTCCGTTTTGTTATTTGAAGCTCCGCTGACAGATGAAGAAAAGGCCGTTCTGCATTCCCGCGAAGGAATGACCGGCATCTTGGGCCGCGTTTATCAAAATGTTCAAAGCAGCCGGCTGGTGGCCACGATAAAGGATCTGGACAATCTGGACTTTATGACATATGGTCCCATGGGGCCTGTGGCGACATTGGCAGATATGGAAAAAGAAGAGGAAAAAGACGGTTTTACCCGTTTGGTATAGGGACAACATAAAGTGGCTTTGGAATATTCTCAAACAGTTGACGCATTAGCCGAAAAGGCAGGGATTTTGCCGGAATTTGAAGCGGACGGCGGAATTTACACAACGTCTTTTGAAACAAAAAAGGCTTTGTTGAATGCTTTGGGGTTTCCTGTTAAAACGGCAAAAGAAGCGCAGGAATCGCTGCGGGCCGTTTTGGAAAAACCATATAAAACCGCCGTGCCGCCCGTCGCTGTCATTTCCGCGGAAAAGAAAACGGCCGAAATTGCCGTTACTTTCGCCGCCGGCAATCCGGCCCCTTTGTCATTTGAAATTATTCAGGAAAACGGAGAAACGGTTTCAGGACGGAAAGATCCCGCGGATCTGCCCGTAACCGATACTCTGGCAATTGAAGGAACCGAATACGAACACCGCCGCCTGACGATTGATCTGCCGGCGCAGACGGGATATCATACGCTGCGGGTATCCGGCGAAGCTTTGCCGGATCAGGGCAGGGAAATGGCTTTGATCGTCGTTCCCGAAAAATGTTATATGCCTGAAGCAATGCGGCAGGGGGCAAAACCCTGGGGCTTTCCGGTACAGCTGTATGCTTTGCGTTCAAAACGCAACTGGGGAATAGGCGATTTTTCCGATTTAAAGGAAATGGCCGGCGTTGCAAAGTCTTTCGGGGCGGATATCGTCGGCATAAATCCGATCAATGTCGCTTTTATGGCAAAACCGGAAACGGCCAGCCCGTATTATTCGTCCTGCCGGTTGTTTTTAAATCCGCTGTATATTGACGTGACTGCCGTTCCCGAAGCCGGAAACTGTGCCGCGCTGCAAAAATATATGCAGTCCAAGCCGTTTGCCGCCGCTTTGAAAAAAGCCAGGTCAGAGCGTCTGGTGGACTATAAGGCCGTCGCAAAATTAAAGAAAAAAGCGTTTGAGCTTCTGTTTGAAGATTTTAAAAATGCGTCTGATGAACGCCGCGCGGCTTTTGAAGCCTTTTGCAAAAAAGGCGGACGCGATCTGCAAACCGCCGCTTTGTATCAGGTTCTGGCAGACTATTTCGTCGGCAAAAAGAAAAGCTTCGGTTTTAAGTCATGGGGAAAGCAATATGCTTCTCCGGACACGCCGGCCAGCCTGAAATTTGCTGAAGAGCAGGCGGAAAAAATTTCTTATTACAAATACCTGTTCTGGCTGGCGGACGAACAGTTTCAGGCCGCTTCGGCCGAAAGCGAAAATCAGGGCTTGGCTGTCGGGTTGTATCAGGATCTGGCTGTCGGTGTCGCGGGCGAAAGCGCGGAAACGTGGGGAAATCAGGGACTGTTTGCCATAGAACTGAGCATCGGATCGCCGCCGGATATGTTTAATGCCGACGGACAGGAATGGGGAGTAGCGCCCATGCGTCCGGACGTTATGCGTGATGAAGCGTACGCTTCATACCGCAAAGTATTGACGGCGAATATGAAACGCGCCGGCGCCGTCCGGATCGATCACGTTATGGGGCTGGCGCGTCTGTTCTGTATTCCAAAGGGGGAAAAAGGCGCTTATCTGCGTTATAATGTCAATGACCTGATCGGGATTGTCGCTTTGGAAAGCCATCGCAATAAATGTCTGGTGGTCGGCGAGGATTTGGGGGTTGTTCCCAGCTATTTCCGGGAAATTCTGGAAAAAGCAGGCATTTTGTCTTTCCGTGTTTTCAGATATGAACAAACAAACGACGGGTATTATAAGCCTTTGGACGTTTATCCGAAAACGGCTTTGGCTGCCGTGGGAACGCATGATATGCCGACATTGACCGGATTTTGGTCCGGCACGGATATTGAAACGGCCAAAGAAATCGGATTAATGGGGGACGACGGGCGGTATGAGCAGGCGCAGGCGCTGCGTATGAAAGACCGCTATGCCATGATAGAAACTTTGGCGGCGCGCGGGCTGTGGTTTGTTTCGCCCGAAGCGTTTGACGAAGAAATCAGCGGGCGGAAAGTACCGCCGCGGCTGACGGAAGTCCTGTATTCTTATCTGGCGTCCGCGCCGTGCTGCCTGCTGCTGGTTCAGCTGGAAGACATTCTGGGACAGACGGATCAGATGAATGTGCCGGGCACGAATCAAGAATATCCGAATTGGCGGTGTAAATTGCCAAAAATGATCGAGAATTTATATGATGATGAAAATATGAAACGAATTTGCGGCATTATCGGAAAAATCAGGCAAAGTTGACTTTATACGGCGGAGGAAAAAGATGTTTTTTATTTTATCTTTTATTTTTATATTGGCCGCCGTTATGATTACTTTGAAAATCCTGATCGGCTATAATCCGGAAATTTCGTTAAAAAACAGGCTGATCATTTCTTTTGTTGTTGTTTTTGCCTGGTGCTGTCCTGTATTGCCGCGTTTTTTACGCCGGCTGCATGTGTTGTCTGCAGAAGCAAATCTGGTTGTTTCTCAATCGCTGTATGTTATTTTTGTAACGGCTTTTTTTCTTTTATGTTTATTGATGATCAGGGATATGGTCTGGATCCCCGGTTATAAAATTGCTTTGAAATTCAAAAAGGCTTCCGCCGCATTTGATCCGATGAAGCCTTCTGTCATTAAAAAAGCAAATATAATTACTGCGGCGGCGACGCTTTTGTTGTCCGGTTATGCCGTATATGAGGGGGTAAAATTCCCGCAGCTCAAAGAAACGGTTATTCCAACGCGCAAGCTTGATTCCGCGTTTAGAATTGTCGCTTTGACAGATATGCATATTACGCCCGTTACGCCGGTTTCGCGTATCAACAGGATTGTTCGCACGGTGAATGAATTAAAGCCGGATGTGATCGTTTTGGCCGGCGATATTATTGATTCAAAACCGTACCGGCTGGAAAATGAAATGCGGGCTTTGGCAAATCTGAAAGCCAAGTACGGCGTATTTGTCACATTGGGAAATCATGAATTTTATCACGGCAGCTTTGAATGGGAAAAAACGTTCAAAAAAATGGGATTTTCTTATCTGGCCAATAACGGATTGATGCTGAAAGGGTCGAACGTTTATCTGTCGGGATTGCCTGATCCGCAGTTGTTAAAAATCAATGATGCGGCAATGGAGGGGATCCGGAATACGTTAAAGAAAGCGCCGCCGTCTGCTTTCAGAGTATTTTTATCTCATTCTCCGCGTTTTATTAAACGGCTGGACCGCCGCCTGATTGATCTGCAGATTTCCGGGCATACGCACGGCGGCCAGATCTTTCCGTTTCATTTTGCCGTTAAACGGTTTAACGACTTTGTTGCCGGATTATACGATGTTGACGGCATGAAACTGTATATTTCCCGCGGCGTCAGCGGCTGGGGCCCTCCGATGCGTTTGTTTGCTCCGTCGGAAATTTCCGTTATTGATTTAATTCCTGAAAAGAAAAATTAGTTTTCTTCGGCTTTTTCAACGGCGGCGGAAGGGGGCGTAAAGCTGGTTTTAAAAATATTTTCCAAAATGCCTTCCCGGTCTTCGTCTTTGGCTTTTCCTTCCGTTTCCAAGGCCGCCAGCGTTTCCAGCATGGATACTTTTTCCTGCGCCTGCGCCGCCGCTTTTTCGTAACGGGTACGGGTCTGAATCAACATAAACATCAGTCCGCACGCAATTAAAATCGGCAGCCCCAGCGTCACAATCGTCATAAATGTCGAAATGTTTGTCAGCTTGAACGAAATGCCCGCGACAATCGCCAAAACGGCCGTGATTGAAAATAACCCGGAAATAACGTACCAGCCGGTCATCTGGTTGGCTTTGGTTTGATTCTGATTCAACTGATCATTCCAATAATCCAGCGCCGTTCCGTAACGAATACGGCTGGCGACGCTTTGACGCAGGGACGCCAGCTGGCGTTCATGATCGTTTTGAATTAAATTCAGCTGATCCCACATCGCATTGACCGCGCTGTCCGAAGTCTGTTTGATTTCGGCAACCAGCTGCGATACGTACTCGGCAACGTCGTTACGATAGATTTGCAACTGCCGTCTGGCTTCTTCTATTCCCTGCTGCAAGGCGAAATGTTCGTTTTCAATCGGTTTGATTTGTTTTTCCGCCAGTTCGACGCGGCGGATAATACCGTTGATCTTTCGCAGGGTTTCCGATACTTTCCCGTCCAGCATTTCCGGCTGGACGTTTGTTCTGAATTGCAGGGTAAAGGCATAACCGAACGTGAAACTTTCAGCGTCGGCCGATGTACCGAACCCTGCCGCGTCGCTCAAAGAAGCCGCCCCCGTCGCGCCGGCCAACAGCCCCATCAGCATTGGTTCATAACGATACATGATCGTCGCCATCTGCCCCAGCGTTCCCTGAGAATGAATACATTTAAATCCCAGGTAAGCGTTTAAATCCTTGCGGATAATCGTGAAACCTTCGGCGGCGGACATTTCCGTATTTAAAACGGCCTGCGCGGCGTTCAGAATCGACCGCGGAGTCTGTAATTGAAAATCTATGATTTTCTGAATAAACGGCTTGTCCGACGTTTCCGTGCCGATAATATCATGCCAGGCTTTCAGTTCGTTAACGGCAAACACGCCGGCTTCGTAAAAAGAACGCAGCTCGACTATTCCTCCGTTATCGTCCAGTTCGATATGAATGGGAACGCCGAACGGAATGTCCCTTTCTTTATCAAAAGGAAACTCTGCAGGAAAAGCGCCGGAATTTATCTCGTTTTGTGTATTCATGGTTCAAACTATGTCGTATATTGTTTTAAAAATCAATATTTAATCCTGATTATCCGGGAAAGGATAGGACATATAGGACAGCCGGGTGTTTTCGCGCCGTATTTTCAGTTGGCTGTCAAATAAAATGCCGCACAGCACGCACAGGCAGAACAGCAGAAAGCTGAATAAAAATCCGGGGCAATAAGGCGCGGATTCCAAGTAACAGGCATAGCTGAGGAACACCATTAAAACGGCGAAAATACATGCTAAAGTGAAATAAAACAGCAGCGGACGTTCCGAACGCAGCAGTCTGAAAATCATGAATAAAACTTTAAATCCGTCCTTTATGGTTGACAGTTTTCTGACCGATCCTTCGGGTCTGGCGAAATACCTGGTTTCGGCTTCGGCAAAGGGCAGGCGGTTCATTGCCGTGAATACGTTTAATTCCGTTTCAATTTCAAAACCGTTTGACCGGGCGGTAAAAGTTTTGACAAACCTTTTTGAAAAAACGCGCAGACCGGACAACATATCCGTTTGTTTTATGCCGAATAAAACCCGCACCACCCCCGTCAAAAACATGTTCCCGAATCTGTGGAACATCGGATAAGCTGCTTTTTCCTGTTCTTTGCGCGTTCCGACAACCATGTCTTTTTGTTCGTTGATTAAAATATCAATCAAACGCGGAGCGGCTGCCAGATCGTATGTCATGTCTCCGTCCGTAATGACATAAATATCGGCGTCAATGTCCGCGAACATACGGCGTATAACGCTGCCTTTGCCCTGTTGGGAAACGCGGCGCACGATTGCGCCGGCCTGCGCCGCGATTTTTGCCGTATCGTCTGTTGAATTGTTGTCATAAACGTAAACGTTCGCGCCGGGCAAAGTCTTTTTAGCCAATTCGATAACGGATTGTACGGTTTTTTCTTCATTATAACAGGGAATCAATACGGCGGTTTTTAAGGTCATAAAATTTCTCCTAAATTATCAGATTATCAGTATACGGGATCGCAAAGCGGAAAGAAACGATTTTTCTTTGTCCGCATTTTTTATTCCGAAAGCCCCGCCTGATAACGCTTTTTGAGTGGGTAAAATAATAC
>JAJXEL010000208.1 GCA_021639925.1 Alphaproteobacteria bacterium
ATTTTCATCTCCTTGTTTTTTTTATTTTAAAAAACGGAATAAAAGAAAACAGGTAAAATGTCATTTTTTTACGAGACGAAACGGTCTTCAATAAAGGAACGCCAAACAGACAATATCGTTTTTGAACCGTTTCCCATTGTTTGATCCAAGCATGACATTTTGATATGATATGTTGGATCTGACAGGATTTTTCCTGCATTTTTTCTTGTTGCAGGTGCGTTGTATTGTTTGGGGCGTCACGGTATTCCAACAGTATCCCGTCAATATTATGAAACAAAGTCTTATCAATTAAATCCGCCCATAATTTGTAATCTTCACAAGGGGAATAGTTTTCGTCCCAGTTAATCCCGTTTTTTAACAAAATGTTTTTACGAATCATAGCGGCGGGGTGAGCGATCAAACAACCAAGCAGCAGCGCCGGTTTAATTTCTTTATTCCTTACGGGGTGTTTTGTCGTTTCTTTACAATGCATGTAATGAATTTGCCCGCTGACGACACCGATATCTTTATGGGCGTCAAGAAAATTCACCTGTTGTTCAAAACGTGTCGGGACAGAAATATCGTCATGATCGCAAATCGCCAGATATTCCCCGCGCGCCATATCCAGCAATTTGTTCCGGCTGGCGGATATGCCCAAATTATATTCGTTTTCGGCATAAATAATCCGATTATCCTGATAAGATTCGACGATACGTTTTAAATTTTTATCATCAGGAGAATCATTTAACAGGATAAATTCAAAATCCGGAAAAGTCTGGTTTAAAACAGATTCGATCATTTGCCGCAAATAATCGGGATTAGAGCGATAAATCGGAGTTAAAACAGATACTTTGGGCATTATTTTTTCTCAGTCTTTTTTTTGATCAATTCGTCCCATTTTTTCCATACGTTTTCCGGAGCGAACCGACGCATGGAAACTTTGGCGTTTTGCCCCATGGCCTGCCGCAATTTTTCATCAGTCATCAACCGTTCGAGCTTATCGGCAAAATCGTCAGTATTTTCAACCAGAAATCCATTTTCACCGTCGCGGATCATTTCGTTTACACCTTTGGCGGATTTAAAACCGACCGAGGGCAGACCCGCGGCCAGAGCTTCTCCCAACCCCATGCCAAATCCTTCAAATTTTGACGGAAAAGCGCAAATTGACGCAGTGGCAAGAACGCCGGAAACATTACAAGTTACGCCGTGAAACAGAATTTGTTCCGCAACACCATACCGCCGAGCCAGTTTGACACACTTATTTTTATAATCAAGATGAGTAACATCGCCGTAAAGATCAACGGTCCAGCCGGGAAACGCCCGGGCAATCTGACAAAAGGCAGCGATTAATTCATACTGTCCTTTATCCGGTTCCACGCGGGCAAGACATACAATTCGTTTTGCGCTGTAATCCGCAGGGTTATTATTAAAAGCAATACTGTTGCCGATCACTTCCGTTTCGCCGTCGTAATACAACTTTAAATCTTTAACGAAAGACGGCTGCAACACTAAAACAACAGCGGCACGTTTTAATGTTTCAATATACTCTTCCGATTTGCGCTTATTTTTAAAAAAGTAATCAGGACAGGAATGCAGAGTCACAATAACAGGCGGCAGTCCGGTTTGACCGCGCAGAATTTCTTTGGCGCAGGCCGGCGATGTCGCAATAATGACGTCAGGATTAAATCTGTCTATGATTATTCGGTTTTCCTTTGCGATAAAAGCGTCACGGTCAAAATATATCCATTTTGCCCCCCGCAGTAATTTTCCGCACAAATGGCGAAATTTGCCAAAAGAACGGTTATGTTTAACCAGCTTTATCCGCTTATCCAAAAAATAAAAAGGCATACCGTCACGGGTATCACGCGTCAACATCAAAACATCGTGTCCAAACGCCGCAAAATGAGAAGCCAAGCCGCACATTGCTTTTTCTGCTCCGCCGGAAGTATTGATCAGACAATTACGTTTATAGATTAAAATTTTCATTCATTCTCTTTGTTTTTGCAGCGAAAAACCGGCAAAATGTTAAAAAGAAAAAAGGTCTTGCCGCTTTTTCTTGTTTCGATTTTTAAAAGAGGGAAAAAGTCAAACAGCCTGACATACGTTTCCTTTGCCAAAGGATTAACATCATTCCGCCGTTCGTTTATCTGCGTTTTTGTAAACGTTTTCATACGGTTTTCTCCGTCTTGAATTCAAGGAAAGACGTTTTTGGCAATGGCGAAAGACATTAATGCCGGCAGAAAAACCGTGTGACGCCGCCATATAAAAAACCTTCCTTTTTTCTGAGCATACCCGATTATACTTTTCTTTCAATATATTTTTGGAAATCTTTTGTTGTTTCGTAT
>JAJXEL010000209.1 GCA_021639925.1 Alphaproteobacteria bacterium
GCGGTATATACGGAAAAAACGGCGGCCTTTCAATCAGTTATGAAAAAAATCATTTTTTCCGTCTATAGACAAAAAAATCCTTTTCTTTCTTATCGGTTTTTGCTATAAGGAGATTATAGCGACATTTCATTTAAGGGGTAAATCATTATGTCCGATAAAAAACCTATCAGCCTGGTCGTCAGCGATATTGACAACACGATTGCCGACAAATTCGGCGCGTGGGGAAATGCTTTGGACGTCGCCATGGACAAGCTGGCAAAGCTGCATGGCCGCGACCGCGCCGATATTGAACAGGATCTGCTGGCGCATGTGCCTGACAGCATGAAACATATTTCCGGCCCTTACATCGGCAAAGATTTACGTATGGACGTTGCTTTGACGCCGTCTTTGAAACCGACGTCTCCTGAAATGGAAAAGGAACAGGAAAAAATTTTCCACGAATGGGATAAGGACAAAAGCAAAGCCGAACTGTATGACGGCGTGCTGGCGACAATCAATAAAATCAAAGCTTCGGGCGCAAAGTTTGTTTTATATACGGATTCGCGCGAATCCGTCTGCGTCCCCCGTCTGGCGAAAATGGGCATTACCGCCGATATGATCGACGGTTTGTACGTCCTGCCCGATTTAAAGGACGGACAGGTCATTCATAAACCCGTCAAAGGCAAAGCCGAAGAACTGCGCAACGCTTTGGGGGACAAACTGGTTATCCTGGAACCCAAAACAAACAAACCCAACCCCAAAAACATGCAAAAAATTCTGGACGACATGGGGGTAAAGGATCCGTCCACAGCCGTTATGGTTGGCGATAATATCCGTTCCGACGGAACGGCGGCCGTTACGCTGGGCATGAATTACGCCTGGCAGAAAGGCGGCACGGTTATCGACGAACCGACGCTGCGCTGCTATAAAACGTTTTGCCAGGACCCGAATTACAAACTGACGACGGCGGAACATTTAGAACAGATGAACGATACCAACCGCCCGACGGAAGTCCTGGAAGGATTCAAAGATTTAAGCAAGCATTACCGCTTTATGTCGCAAAGCCGGGCGCTGGAAGCAAAAGCGCAGGCGAAACCGGCAGAAAAACTCAGTCCGGCTGTCATGAAGCATTTAACCGCGAAATCCAGATAGGCGCGCCGAATGACCGAAACGGCTTTGCCGGATTTATTTGCAGAAAAGCTGTGTAAAACGGTCATCATCGGTCTGCCCGGAATCGGCAAGACGACGATGACCGATTATCTGGCCGGCCAATATACCGAAATGTCGGGCAAAACGCTGGGGACAATTTCAACCGACAAAGAAATGCGCGCCTATATTGCCGACCGGAACAATCCTTTAACCGATGAATTTTTAACCGGCCGCAATATTCCGGCGCAGGAAGGGCGCCGTCTGTTAGAAACGCCGGCGGTCTTTATGGAAAAATATACGGAAGAGACTTTTCGTGATTTTGAATCCGCCGTCATCGTCGACTTGTTATCCAAGGGTGCTTTTAAAGGAAAGGTTCCCGATTTGGGCGGGAAAGCGTTTTTACACCCGAAAACAGCGGCGGCCTTTAAAGAACAAGGCTATAAAAGCATTTATATAAAGCCTGAAAAAGAAAGCGTTCTGTTATCCCATATTATGAAAGATTTCAACCGCTGGCTGACAGGGACGAAAGGGCGTTCGAATATTAACCGGCCGATTGAGCAATCTTGGCGGCGGGAACAACAACGCGTTGTTTTGGGAAACGGCTGGGCAGTCCGCAAACCCGCAGAAAAAACGGAATTTAAGACAGACGGTCTGCGCCTGCATACGGAACTGTGCAAAAAAAGTCTGGCAGCCGGGAATAAAAAAGCAGCGGAAACGGCCGCCGCTATTATGCGTCAGATGTACCGGGACAGAAATCCCAAGTATGAACAAGCGGCGACAGACATTGTTTTTTTAAGCGGTTCTTTGAAAAAAGACGCTGAAAAAATTAAAGCCGTCATTATGGCGGAAAACACCAACACCCGCCAATCTTCCCGGACGGTTTTATTTAAAAAAGAACAATCCGGCAGATAATTTTCAATCAACAAGTGCCGCGGCAATACTCGTTGCGTTAAAACCGGATTTCATCGTTTTAATATAATCCGGCACACTTTTCTAACTTCTTTTTTCTGATTTTTCAGTAAATCCGGATTGATACGCGCAGGATAAATGCCGTACCGAATAAAGCTTTCTTTATTTGGTATCAAATTCTTTTTTCACGTGTTGCCCCCGGATTCATAATTCGTTATCTCGGCAGAGTATTTCCTGAAACAGACAGATCAAGAC
>JAJXEL010000210.1 GCA_021639925.1 Alphaproteobacteria bacterium
GTATATTATAGACCGGATATGATAAAAAAACATGAAAGTTTTATGATCTTATAATAAACCTCTCAAATTCATAAAGCGCGATGAAAAGAACCGGATTTCATTCATAATTGACGACGATTGCCAATTTAACGATTGCGCCGGCGATTTCTTTGCCCATGCTGATATCGTCGGCGGACAGATCTTCGCGCCGTATTTGCAGGAAATTTTCCGCCAGCCATATTCCCCGGTGCGTTTCAAAATCGTCCGCAAGATCGTAAACTTTCAGCAAGCTGGCCAAAGCTTTGCGAAACAGCGGGTACTGCGTTTCAAAATAATTGATTGTCTGCGCCATCAGGCGGATATAATCCGGCAATTCCATTCGGCGCAAAGAATACTGTATGGCGTATGTAAAATACACCGCGGTGAAAAAGTTCCAATGTTCAAATTTAATGCGTTTAAAGTTCGGATACTTTTCTTTAAAATCACGTTCAAAGTTAAAATACTGCGGCAAAATAACGGCGTCGCAAAGAAAATTTATTCCTGTTTTTTTAGGCTTGAAAAACATCTGTTCCGTCCCCCTTTGATCTTTCATAACGAAAGCCCGCTTGTGCTAAAGCGGGCGGACGTTACAAACCGTTCATTGGTAAAGACGGCTCAGCGATTTCGTGCAAAAGCCTTATAGCGCCGACATCCGCCCGAGGCAGAGATCAGCGCATAATTTTTCAGTCGCCATACGCAATGCGACTACCAATGAAAGGGTTTGTATGCCCTTACTTTTACTCTTTTCGTAAAAGCCCTTTTACGTTATCAGAAAGTTTATGGCAGGGCAATAAATTACAGGCCGTTTAGCCATAGTGTTATATATTTATCGCTTTTGGGATATCAAGGCGGGCGGACGTTACAAACCGTACGATGATAAAGACGGCCCGGCGATTTCGTGCGAAAGCCTTATTAGCGCCGACATCCGCCCGCAAAGGACAGAACGTAAAAGTATCCTTTCAGACAGGATATATTTAAGAAGTGCGTTCTTGCATAAAAGAAATTATAAGCTAAAACTATAAAAATAAAAGTCTGTTTAATGAAAACGGAGGCGATATGAAAAAAAGTCTTTTCAACATTACGGGCATGACCTGTTCGGCCTGTTCCGCCCGTGTGCACAAAGCCGTCGCGGCGTTGGACGGCGTGGCGGACGTTTCCGTTAATTTATTAAAAAACAATATGACGGTCCGTTATGACCCGGACGTTTTGTCGGCGCGGGAAATTATTGACGGGGTTGAAAAGGCCGGATACGGCGCCGCAGAAGCAGGGCGGACGGCTGAACAAAAAACGCCCGAAGACGTTTTCGCGGCGCAAGAACGCGATTTAAAAAGCCGGCTGGCCGTTTCCGTCCTGTTGACTCTGGCGCTGATGTATTTTTCCATGGGCGCTATGGCAGGGCTGCCCGTTCCGGCCGGGTTTGACATGTCGTCAAACGCCGCCGTTTTCGCCGTAACGCAGTTATTGTTGAGCGTTCCGGTCGTCTTTGTCAATTTCAATTATTTTAAAACGGGATTTAAAACGCTGCTGCACGGCGCGCCGAACATGGATTCCCTGATCGCGCTGGGGTCCGGCGCGGCGATGGTTTTCAGCGTGTTCGGTTTGTACAGGATTTTGTTTCTGCTGGGGGCGGGCGATCCGGCCGGCGCGCACCGTTTCGCGTCAAACCTTTATTTTGAATCGGCCGTCATGATTTTAACGCTGATTACGCTGGGGCGTTTTTTTGAAATCCGCGCCAAAGGCAAAACCGCCGGAACGATCGCCGGGCTGATGTCTTTGGCGCCGAAAACGGCGACGGTCATGCAAAACGGCGTTGAAACCGTCGTTGATATCGACCGTCTGGCCGCCGGGGACATTATTGTTGTCAAGGCCGGCGAAAAAATTCCCGCGGACGGCGTAATTATCGAAGGGCGCGGCGTTTTGGACGAATCCGCCCTGACCGGGGAAAGTCTGCCCGTTGAAAAAAAAGCGGGCGATACGGTTATGACAGCCGGCGTCAATACGGCGGGGCATTTTTTAATGCGCGCCGACAAAGTCGGGCAGGAAACGACGTTGGCGCAGATTATCCGTCTGGTGGACGAAGCGACGTCTTCCAAAGCGCCGATTGCCCGAATGGCCGACCGGATCAGCGGCGTTTTCGTTCCCGTCGTGATTGCGATTGCCGTTATTGCCGCGGCCATATGGCTGATATGCGGCGCGGGGATTGAATTTGCTTTGTCGATCGGGATTGCGGTTTTGGTGATTTCGTGTCCGTGTGCGCTGGGGCTGGCAA
>JAJXEL010000057.1 GCA_021639925.1 Alphaproteobacteria bacterium
GATTTTATCCGTTGATTATTTTTTCAGCAATTGTTTGTGGTGTTTTCAGGACAAAGATAAATATTCCCAATATGTTATCTGACTTTTTGTTTTTACAAGTGCCATTTTTTCATTGGGAAGTCGGACTGGCTCCTGCCGCTTGGTATGTTGTAACATTATTTTGGGTGCTTGTATTTTTCTTTTATTTTCTTAAGACTCAGCGTAGAGAAACAATGAATATTATTATCGGGTGTCTTGTTTTTTTTATGTACGGAGGCATTGTGCAATATGGTTCATCCATTGATTCTGCTTTTGGTTACAAGGGGGATATCGGATATATAATAAAAGCCTATTTGGCAAGAGGTGTTGCTGGTGTCGGTACCGGATATCTATTGGCTCAGATATGGCAACAAACAAAAGATGTTACGATTGTCAGATATAAATTATATTCTTTTTTTGAATTTTCCTTGCTTTTTGTTTTGATTTTAGGATTTTATTATCAAGGGGCTTTTTTACAAAATATCCTTTATTATGTTATCGGATTTTCTGTTCTGATTTGGATGTTTGTTCAAAATAAAGGGGCTGTGTCTCGATTTTTGAATAGACCTGTTTTTGTAAAAATAGCTCGCTATGCATTGGCTGTATACCTTATGCAGGGAATAACCGTATGGGAAATTTTTCCTCGTATTCTTGCCCGTTATCCGGTTTTAAGAACAGAATATAAGCCTTTTACAATTATTATAACATTATCAGTCGCATGTGTTATCGGTGTTTTTGCTCATTATTTGGTAGAAAAACCGGCTACAAAAAAATTAAAAGAATGGTTGGGATAAAAAAGCGGAGGTTTTTCTCTCCGCTTTTCCGTCTGATTAAATCGGATTGGAAATCAACCCGTCGGCCAGTTTCGGTTCAAACCATGTTGATTTCGGCGGCATGACCTGCCCGCTGTCCGCGACGGCGGTCAGTTCGGCCATCTGCGTCGGGTATAAAGCGAACGCCGCTGCGAAATCTCCGCTGTCAACATGGGTTTGCAGCTCTTTTAATCCGCGCATGCCGCCGACAAAGTCGATCCGTTTGTCTTTACGCAGGTCTTTTATTCCCAAAACCGGATCCAAAACCAGATCGGATAAAAGGCTGACGTCCAGCAGCTTTACGGGATCGCTGCCGTCCGGCTTGGTTTTCAGCGTCAGCAGATACCATTGTTTTTCCAGATAAAGCCCGAAAGTGTTCTTTTCCTGCGGTTTGGCAAAGCCTTCGGCAGCGGAAATAAAGAAGTCTTTTTCCAGCGCTTTTAAAAAACCGGCGGGCGTTAGTCCGTTTAAATCTTTGACAATACGGTTATAGTCCAGAATTTTCATTTCTTCGATCGGGAAAGCGACGGCCAGAAAAGAATTATAGTCTTCGCTGCCCGTATGGTTCGGATTTTGGTCGGCGCGCTTTTTGGCGATGCGGGACGCGGCGGCCGAACGGTGATGCCCGTCGGCAATGTAAACAATGTCCTGTTTGTCAAAAGCGGACGTAATCGCCTGAATATCCGTGTCGTTATCAATAACCCAGACGGCGTGCCGGACGTCGTTGTCGGCCGTGACTTCGTATGCCGGCGGCTGTTTTGTCGTTTTTTTGATGATGGCGTCAACGGCGGGAATTTGATGATAAGCCAATAATACCGGTCCGGTCTGCGCGCTCAGGGCGTCAATCTGGCGCACGCGGTCGTCTTCTTTGTCAATGCGCGTAAATTCGTGCCGGCGGATCCTGTTTTTATCATATTCGGCGACACTGGCGGCGACGGCCAGCCCCGTTTGAATATGATCGCCCATAATCGCGCGGTAAACGTAATAACAGGGCTTTTCGTCCTGTTTTAAAACGCCGTTATTCAGCAGAAGAACATAATTTTGCGCGGATTTTATATAGACGGACGGATCATAAGGGTTTGTATTTTCCGGCAGATCAATTTCCGCTTTGGAAATGTGCAGGAAAGAATACGGTTTTCCGCTTGCTTTTACCCGCGCTTCTTTTGTATCAAGAACGTCATAGGGCGGCGCTGCGACTTCGGCGGCAAATTCGGGCGCCGGGCGGACGGCTTTGAAAGGACGAAATAAAGGAATGGTATTCACGGCGGACTCCTCTGGTAAGAACGAAGAACAATTTCTTTGTAACCCAAAACAGGGTAAAAACAAAGTGATTGTTGTCGCAGGTCCGACGGCTTCGGGAAAATCCGGGCTGGCATTGGATCTGGCGGAACGGCTGGACGGCAGGATTATAAACGCCGACAGTATGCAGGTTTACCGCGATGTGCCGACATTAACGGCGCGTCCGCCGGCCGCAGATGAAAAAAAAGCCGATCACCGGCTTTACGGTTTTTTGGAACCGGAAGAAAACTGCTCTGTTTTTAAATGGGCGCGACTGGCGGCGCGGGAAATCAAAGAAGCATGGGCAAACGGACAAGTTCCGGTTGTCGTCGGCGGCACGGGATTTTATTTGCAGACGCTGATAAAGGGAATTTCTCCGGTACCGCCGGCGGACGAAAAGATCCGCCGCGAAATCCGGCGGGAGTTCGAAGAATTGGGACGCGAGCGGTTTTTGGCGGATTTTCAGAAAAAAGATCCTTCTTTTGTTTTTACGGATCCGCAGCGTGTTTTGCGCGCGGCCGAAGTTCTGGCGCAGACCGGAAAGTCCGTTACATATTGGCAGTCTTTGCCGTTTAAAAAGGAAATTGACGCGGACTTTTTATGTTTTTTAACGGAATTGCCGCGTGACGAACTGTACCGGCGCTGCGATGAACGTTTCGGGCAGATGATGCGCGGTTCCGCCGTGGAGGAAGTCCGCGTTCTGCTTGCCAAAAATCCGCCGGCGGACAGCCTTGTGTTAAAAGCGATCGGCGTTTTGGAAATCAAAGCTTTTTTAAACGGGGAAATGACGCGGGATCAGGCGGTCGATCATGCCTGCCGCATGACCAGAAATTATGCCAAACGGCAGGTAACCTGGTTTAAACACCGTTTTGCCGCCGATTACGTTGCCGGCGGCATAAAAAGTCCGGATATATTAACCAAGGCTTTACACTTCTTGGAGTAAATTAAACTGAAATCTGCCGTATCTTTGCTTGTTTGAAGCCAAGGTGAGGTATATAGGTATTTATAAGTTTAATTTTTTTTAAGGGGGCGCAATGCTTTCAAAGCTGACCGGCTGGCTGTCCGCAGATATGGCCATAGACCTTGGAACCGCAAATACTTTAGTATATGTCAAGGGACGCGGTATTGTTTTAAATGAACCGTCTGTTGTTGCGATTGCCGAATCAAAAGGCAAAAAACACGTTTTGGCCGTCGGCGACGAAGCCAAACAGATGCTGGGCCGTACGCCCGGTTCCATTCGGGCGGTGCGTCCTTTGCGCGATGGCGTGATTGCGGATTTCGAAGTCGCCGAAGAAATGATCAAGCATTTTATTTACAAAGCGCATAACCGCCGTAATTTTGTTTCTCCGATGATTATCATCTGCGTTCCGTCCGGATCAACGGCGGTGGAACAGCGCGCCATTCAGGAATCCGCCGAAGCGGCCGGCGCGCGCAAAGTGTTTTTGATTCAGGAACCGATGGCGGCGGCGATCGGCGCCGGTCTGCCGGTAACCGAACCGACCGGGTCGATGGTTGTCGATATCGGCGGGGGCACGACCGAAGTCGCGGTTTTGGCTTTGGGCGATATTGTTTTTGCCCGTTCTGTTCGTGTCGGCGGCGATAAAATGGACGAAGCGATTATTTCTTATATCCGCCGCAACCATAATCTGCTGGTCGGCGAAGGTTCTGCGGAAAGAATTAAAAAAGCCATCGGGTCGGCCTGCCCGCCGGAACAGGGCGAAGGCCGCACCATGGAAATCAAAGGGCGCGATTTAATGAACGGCGTGCCCAAAGAATTAACGATTTCGGAACGTCAAATCGCGGAAAGCCTGGCCGAACCGGTCAGCCAGATTGTCGAAGCCGTCAAAGTCGCTTTGGAACATACGGCGCCCGAACTGGCGGCCGATATTGTTGACAAAGGCATTGTGTTAACGGGCGGCGGCGCGCTTTTGACGAACCTGGACCGCGTATTGCGCAAATCGACGGGCCTGCCCGTTTCGATTGCCGAAGATCCCCTGACATGCGTTGCCATGGGAACCGGCCGCGCGTTGGAAGAAATCAAAAAACTGCGTAATATTCTTTCGACGATGTATTAAGCCTTTTCCCTTTTTAAGAGAGGGTGTTTCATATGGGAAAGCAGCATTCCGCCAATACGGCGTCACTGCATCAGATCAAAGCAAAATTACGGCGTTTCGCCGTTCTGGTGTTGGTAATGGCCGCGTTCGGGCTGATGCTGCTGGGAAAAGCCGATACGATTCTGGTTGAAAAGGCGCAGGTTCTTTTTAACGATATAGCGACGCCCGTGTTGTCTTTGCTGTCAAAACCGGCCGAAGCGGCGTCGCGGTTTATGCAGAATATGCATGAACTGGTTTCGATCCGTCAGGAAAATACGCGGCTGCGGCGCGAAAATCAGGATTTAAACCTGATCCGGCTGGATACCGAACAGCTGCGCAAAGAAAACGCTTATCTGACGGATTTATTAAATTATATTCCGCCGCCTCAGGCAATTTCAATTACGTCGCGCGTCATTGCGGATACGGGAAATTCTTTTGCCCAGTCTTTAATCGCTTTTGTCGGGCAAAAACAGGAAATTGAAAAAGGCAACGTCGTTTTAACGGGCGACGGTTTGGTCGGGCGGATTGCGTCGGTCGGCATTAACGCCGCCAGAATTTTGCTGATTACGGATATTAACTCGCGCGTGCCGGTCAAGATCGAACCGCTGGACACGCCGGCGATTTTGTCCGGCGATAACACGGAATATCCGCAGCTGATTTCTTTGCCCAATAACGCCAAAGTTTCCGTCGGCGACAGGATCGTTACGTCCGGCATGGCCGGCGTTTATCCGGCCGGGCTGCCGGTCGGCGTTATTGTATCCGTCAACGACGGAGTGATTAAAGTCCGTCCTTTTTTTAACCGCAGCCGACTGGAAATGGTGCGTATTGTTGATTACGGCCTTTCAGGCTTGTTACCGGATCCGATATGCGAAACTTCTCCTTAATTAACCAGCCGTTCTGCGATCAGGTCGCGGCAAAATTCAGGCAGTATTCGCCAAAGCTTTTGACGATTCTGATCCTGCTGTTTTCCGTTGCGCCGACATATCTGCCCGGTTATTCTTCGGTCCGGCCGTATTTGACGTTGATCCCGGTTTTTTACTGGGCGGTTTACAGGCCGTATGATTTTTCTATTTTCAGCGCTTTTGTAACGGGATTGTTTCTGGATTTTCTGGACGGGACGCCTTTGGGAATCAATACGCTGGTTTTTACGTTGTTTTATCTGGTTACAAAAACACAGCGCCGTTATTTGCTGGGAAAACCGTTTGTTTTCGTTTGGTTCGGTTTCGCGGTTTTGTCTTTCGGCGCTTATTTTTTGAAATGGCTGTTCGTTTCGATTAATTACGCCGTTTTCACGCCGGTAACGATCGCTTTTATCAGCTATTTGCTGCTGCTGTTGTGTTATCCGCTGATTTCCTGGCCGTGCGCGGCTTTGCATTTATATTTGCTGGATAAAGAAAAATGATTACGCGCGATGGGGATAAAGGAAAAATGTTGACCCGCCGGGCGGCGATGCTGGCGGGGGGAGAACTTTTTTTATCTTCAATTTTGCTGGGGCGCATGTACTACCTGCAAGTATTGGAATCGGATCGGTATAAAACGCTGGCGGAAGAAAACCGGATCAGCACGCGCCTGCTGGCGCCGCCCAGAGGACTGATTTTCGACCGGTTTGGCCAGCCGATGGCGCAAAATAACCAGAATTTCCGCGTATTGGTTATTTCCGAACAAACGGAAGGCAATTTGAACGCGACTTTGGACGCTTTGAACAAAATTCTGCCGCTGACGGACGGAGAAATCCAGCGGATCCGCAAAGACGTGCGCCGTTCGCGCGATTTTACGCCGGTGACGATCCGTGAAAACCTGACCTGGGAACAAATGGCGGCGATTCAGCTGAACGCGCCCGATCTGCCGGGGATTATTATTGACGAAGGGCTCAGCCGTTTTTATCCGTTCAAGGAAGCGGCCGCCCATGCGGTGGGTTATGTCGGCGCCGTGTCCGAAGAAGAAATTGCTTCGGGCAATCCGCTGTTAAAACTGCCGGGATTCCGCGTCGGCAAATCGGGCATAGAGCTGGAATATAATACGGAATTGTGTGGCAAAGAAGGGGCTCAGCGCGTTGAAGTCAACGCTGTCGGCCGTGTTATCCGCGAAATCGAACGCGACGAAGGTATCCCCGGAACGACTTTGCCGCTGACAATCGACATGCGCCTGCAGAAAATAGCGTATGAAAAGATGAAAAACGAAAGCGGCGCGGCAGTTCTTTTGGACATTTACACCGGCGAAGTTCTGGCGCTGGTTTCAACGCCGAGTTTTGATCCGAATAAATTTAACCGCGGATTGTCCGGCGAAGAATGGGAAGAAATTTCGACAAACGAAAGAAACCCTCTGCTGAACAAAGCGTTAGGCGGGTTGTATTCTCCCGGCTCGACGTTTAAAATGGTTGTCGCGCTGGCCGCTTTGGAAGCCGGCGTTATCCGCCCGGATACAAAGATTTTTTGCGGCGGCCATATTATGATGGGCTCGCATCGTTTTCATTGCTGGAAAGCCGGCGGTCACGGCAATGTGGATTTAAAAGAAGCGTTGATGCATTCCTGCGACATTTATTTTTATGAAGTCGCCCGCCGTACCGGGATTGACAAGATTTCCGCTATGGCCAAACGATTTGGATTCGGCATGCAGACGGGTATTAACCTGCCTGGCGAAAAATCAGGTCTGATGCCGACCAGACGTTGGAAAGAGTTAATTTTAGGCGAACAATGGCTGCAAGGCGACACATATAATACCGGGATCGGGCAGGGGTATGTGTTGACGACGCCGATCCAGCTGGCCGTAATGGCGGCTATTTTGGCCAACGACGGTTATAAAATCAAACCGACGATTTTAGTTCCGGAAAACAGAGATACGTCCGTTTGTCCGGGGGAAAATTTAAATCTTTCCAAAACCCATTTGCAGCTGATGCGCGAAGGCATGTTTAACGTTGTCAACGCGGCGAAAGGAACGGCCAAAACGGCTCGTGTCAATGTTGACGGCAAACTGATTGCCGGAAAAACCGGAACGACGCAGGTCAAACGTATTTCGATGAAAGAACGCGAAGAAGGGCTGCGCAGCCAGGACGAATTGCCGTGGGAAGACAGAAACCACGCTTTGTTTGTTTCTTTCGGTCCGACGGATAATCCGCGTTACGCGCTGGCTGTCGTTATTGAACACGGCGGTGGCGGTTCGTCCACGGCGGCGCCGATTGCCCGCGCGATTATGGAAGCCGCGTTAAAATTGGATCCGGCTTCCAAACCGCCCAAAAACCCGAAAAAGAACACCTCGGCACAGGGAGTATGACGATGACGGATTTTTCTTCTCCTTTCCGGCTGCGTAATCCGAATATGACGCTGAAAGAACGTTTTTTGCATCTCAGCTGGTGTTATATCTTTTTAATTTTTCTGGTTGCGTTTTCCGGTTTTGTCGTTTTGTATGCGGCGGCGAACGGAAATTGGGAACCGTGGGCCAGCCGTCAGTTTTCCCGTTTCTGGCTGGGCTGTGCGGTCATGTTCGTCGTTGCCATGATTGATTTGCGATTTTGGCTGAAATACGCGTATGTTTTTTATGTCGGCGCGGTTATTTTGCTGTTTATCGTGGAATATTTCGGCCATGACGCCATGGGCGCCCAGCGTTGGCTGAATTTGGGATTTATACGGATACAGCCTTCCGAATTGATGAAAATCGCTTTGATTTTGGCGCTTTCACGGTATTTTCACGGCAGTTCTCTGCAGGAAATGATGAGTATGTCGGCGATTGTTATTCCGTCGTTTATGGTTTTAATTCCGGTTGGACTGGTTTTAAAACAGCCTGATTTGGGAACGGCCGTTTTAATGGGCGCCGGGTCTTTGTCTTTGTTCTTTCTGGTCGGTATTCAAATGTGGAAATTTGTCGCGCTGGGTATAGCGGGGCTGATTTCGATTCCGATCGGCTGGCGTTTTTTGCATGATTACCAAAAAGAACGCGTTTTTACTTTTTTGGATCCCGAACGCGATCCGCTGGGCAAAGGGTATCATATTCTGCAATCCAAAATTACGCTGGGATCCGGCGGTATTTTCGGCAAAGGATTTTTACAGGGGACACAAAGCCGGCTGAATTTTCTGCCGGAAAAACATACGGATTTTATTTTTACCGTTTTGGCCGAAGAATTCGGACTGGTCGGGTCGGTATCTTTGTTGTTGTTATATTTGGCGTTGATTTTTTACGGGTATGTCATTGCTTTCAGATCCGCCAGCTTTTTCGGGCGGCTGCTGGCTTTGGGCCTGACGACGAACTTGTTTTTGTATGTTTTTATCAATATCGCCATGGTGATGGGGCTGCTGCCTGTTGTCGGCGTGCCTTTGCCAATGATTTCTTACGGCGGGACGGTGATGCTGACGCTGATGTTTTCTTTCGGCCTGATTGAGTGTGTCAACGTTAACCGCGACGTTCAGATCGGCCGGCGCGGCGCTTATGACGATTAAACCGGATTTGCGCCGATAAAAAAGCCCCCGTTTCCGGGGGCTTTTCTGCGCATCAATCGGAATTTACTGGGCAACAGTCAGCGACTGTAATACCGGCGATGCCGTTACCGCGGGCGTTTTCTGAATAGTCAGAACGGGATCCGTTGTCGTCACCGCTTTGTATAAAACGGGATCCGAACGAAGTGTTACCGCTTTATCGACTGTCAGAGAAGTATCCAGTTTTACAGGAGTCGTTTCAATCAGTCTGATGACGGATTTGTCCGTTAAGTTGTCGTCTAATTCAACGGCTCTGACCAATCCTGTGTACGGGAACGGTTTTGCCACTAATTTGAAATCGTCGGCGACGAACTTATATTCCAGTTTCGGCAGACAGACATTTAATTGCGGGTGCCATCTTAAAGCCGTTGAGGCCGGCAGTTTCAGCTGTGAATTTAACGTCTTTAATCTGACCGCGTTGACGGCGTTAAGCGTGCAGTCGCCGCAGCAGGCTTTTCCGCTGGAAACCGTGCAGATTTTTCCGCGCGGGCAGATAACGTCTTCACACGGGCTTTTGCAGCCGCCGTTTCCGTCGGCGACCTGTGTGCCGGAACACTGCGGATCGTCCGTAGATCCTAACGGGTACGGTTCGCACCGCCCGAGGAAGCAGCGATTTCCTTTGGCGCAGATTTTATTGCGGCACAAATTGATTACCTTGTAAAGACAAAGATTGTTCGCCGTGCATACGCCGTTGCTGCCGCAATCGCTGTCCGTGATACATTTTACGCATTTTGTGGTAGTGCCTTCGTTAATGCATTTCAAACCGTTCGAACAGGGGGACAGTTCGCAAGGTGTTTTGCATGTGCCGTGAGATTTGGCAACGCACAATTTGCCGGTTTCGCATTTGGTTGCGTTGCAGGCGGGGACGCAGGCATTGCCGGAACATTTTTCATCATCGTCGCAATCGCTGTCGGTTGAACAGACGTTTAATTCCGTTGTACCGCCGCCGTTGCCGCCCAAAGTCCCTTTTTTATCCAGTCCGGAATATTTTGGCGAAGAGGTGACTCCCGCGTTTCTGCCAAGTTTTACCGCGGCGGCAACCGTAAACGTATCGTTTGAAAAAATACCTGCGGTTTCCGCTGCCTGAACAGAACTTGCGGCAAACCAGAGGCCAGTAAAAAACAAAAACAGTTTTTTCATAAGTTTTCTCCTTTAATCATTAGGTTTGCCGAACTATTTCACAGACTTGACGGCTGTTAACGTCTGCAATTTTGCCTGAGAAGCGTTTGTCGCTTTTTCCATCAGGACTTTTGCATCAAGTATTTCTTTTTCAACGTCAGGATCATCAAGAAACAGTTTAGCTGTTTCGTCTTTCAGAGCTACGGGCTTGGCGATCAGTTCTAAATCTTTGATTTCGTATTTAGCCTGCAGAGCAGGTCTTAAAGTTACGTTCGCCGTCGTTGTTTTTTGATATTCGCAGCAGCCGCTGACACATTCTTGTCCTTCGCCGCATTTAACGCCGACGCACTGCAGGTCGATAACGGGAAGCACTTTCGCGTTGTCACACAGTTTCAATTTACGGATTTTTTTGGTCGAGATGTAATTCTTGACCAGAGTTGTGTCTAATTTGCATTTACCGGAATATTTGGTGCAGTATTCGGCTCTGTTTGTTAACGGGTTAATGACTTCGGTTTCAGGGTCCCAATCCGTGATTTTATACAGCTGCGGATATTTTTTAACGGAAATAAAAGGTTTAAATTCCGCCTCTGTCAAAGTTGCGGTTTTCAGCCCGTTATTGTCGAGTTCGTATTTTACTTTGAATTCGGGCGCTTCTACAACGTCGTCGTCGAATTCGACGCAGGGAACTTTTTCAACGGCGATCAGGTTTTGGTTAGGCACAACAAGATCGGCGCGGTTAATTGTTAATTCGTTTACGGAATCGTCCGCTAACTGCAGCTGTAATAATTCGCTTCGTTGAACCGGCGTGAATTTTTGCAGCGTTGCCGTATCCAGACTTTTAATCGTTGTTGTGTCTAAATCACTGACTTTTACGGCTTGCAGCGCCGAGCTGTCGAGAGCTTTGAGCTGAGTGCTGGTTAAAAGCTTTGTTTGACTGGCGTTTAACGATGAAACATCGCTTGCTGTCCACGTGTTCACGCTTTTTGTCGCTAATGTTTGGTTGACTGCCGCCGTATTTATGCTGGCAGCTGTTGCCGGGGCGGAAGTTATGCCTATGGCCGCGGCAAGAAGGAAAAATTTTTTCATTATTTGGACCTCCTCTAATGTTTATAACTTTTTCCACTTTTAATAATACTCTTAAAATGTGGTGAAATTATGTTAAAGAAAATATGGGGGGGGGGGGGCATGTTTAACACCTTGAAAACAAAAGATAAAATGAAAAGCGGCCTCTGCTTTGTTAATAATTATGGCAAAATTATGGCAAAAAATGAATATTTTGGCATTGCTACTTTTAAATGTTTTTTGGACTTTAAAAAAACGGTTATGCCAGGATTGTGATCTGTCGGCGTACGGGTAAATTTTTTACCGTAAAGATCGTTTTTAACAGGAGGTTCTCATGAAACAAAAAGCGCCGCAGGACGGTATTTATATTAAAATTACGGAAAACGGTCCTTATTTGGTTTACGGCAAACCATTAATTAAACAGGAATATATCGCGCAGAACGAAGACGGCGATTCCTGGGAATATGAATCAGGGCAGATCATCACGCCGCCAAAGGAAAATGAATCGTGCATCGCGTTATGCCGCTGCGGTCATTCTAAGCACCCGCCGTTTTGTGACGAACGGCATATCGAAGTCAACTTTATCGGAACGGAAACGGCGCCGGACGAACCGGTTTTGGATAATGTCAGGGTTTTTGAAGGAAAACGTTATACTTTGCTGGATAACGAAGCCTATTGCGCTTTTGCCCGTTTTTGCGACGCGTTCGGACAGGTTTGGAATTTGGTTACGGAAGGATCGCGCCAGGCCGACGCTCTGGCTTTGCGCGAAGCCCTGCATTGTCCCGCCGGACGGCTGATGATCAAAGACAACGAAACGGGACGTCTGGTCGAACCTGAACTGAACAAAGAAATCAGCGTGCTGGAAGATCCCGCCGCCCAATGCAGCGGCCCGCTGTTTATCAAAGGCGGCATTAAAATCGAAAGCGCTGACGGCCGCGTTTATGAAATCAGAAACCGCGTGACGTTATGCCGCTGCGGGCAGTCGCAAAATAAACCGTTCTGCGA
>JAJXEL010000058.1 GCA_021639925.1 Alphaproteobacteria bacterium
GACATTACGTTCGATCGCTCTGATTCGTTTTGTTTCTTTGTTTGTCGTATTGCCGTCATGTTTGCGGTAACAAAACAGGGCTTCGGGCAGATTGGCAAATTTCGTTTTGCCGATCAGATGCAAATAAAGGTTATAGTCTTCCGTCGGAAAGTATTCTTTGTCATAGCGGACGCCCGTTTGCATCAGAACGCTTTTGCGCATCATGACCGACGGGTGTATCAGCGGGCAGTCATACATCAGCGCTTCTTCGATTTCATCGTTATCCAGCGGGTGAGTAACCAGTTTATGGGCCGGTTCTTCCCAATGCGCGGTGCCGACCAGCCCGATATCGGGGTGCGCGTCCAAAAAGGCCGCCTGTTTTTCAAACCGTTCGGGCAAAGAAACATCGTCATGATCCATAACGGCCAGATATTCGCCCTGCGCCAGATCAATCAGTTTGTTGCGCGTCAGGGAAATGCCCAGATTTTTTTCATTGCGGCAATATCTGATCCGGCTGTCCTGATAAGACAAAACGACCTTTTCAACGTTTTCGTCCGGCGACGCGTCATTGACGACAATCAGTTCAAAATCAGGAAAAGTCTGATTTAAGATACTTTCGACCGCCTCGCGCAGAAACGGTTCCGGCGTATTGTAAACGGGGAAAAGAACGGATATTTTCGGCATAAAAAACCTTTAACCTAAAAAAAACAAAAATTTTTATCAGTATAACGCAACCCGGCAGAAACAAAAGCCATAATTTTATCTGGTAAAGCCGCTTTTGCGCTTCTATACTGGCCGGACAACATCATACGGGGGATTTAAATGTTGTCTTATCAGCATATTTATCATGCCGGCAATCCGGCCGACGTCCACAAGCATGCTTCTTTATGCGTTATCCTGCGGCATTTAACGCAAAAGGACAAACCGCTGAGCTATCTGGAAACGCATGCCGGACGCGGGGTATACGACCTTTCCTGCGGCGAAGCGCTGAAAACGGGCGAAGCCGCGCGCGGTTTTCTGAAAATGGCCGGATCGGAACAGACAAAAGGCCACCCGTATTTCGAATTGGAAAAACGCATTGAACGGGAAATCGGCAAAAACATTTACGCCGGATCTCCTTTTATCGCCGAAGCGCTGCTGCGCCCGACGGACACACTGCATTTAATGGAGCTTCACCCGCAGGAATATCAGGCGCTGTACAGGCTGATGCGTTATCCGAACACGCATTTGCACCACCGCGACGGTTACGAAGGCGGTCTGGCTTTGTGCCCGCCGCAGCCGCGCCGCGGTATTCTGGTTATCGACCCCAGTTACGAGGTCAAAACAGAATACGACAAGGCGGCGAATTTCATTCTGAAGCTGCACAAAAAATGGGAACAAGGCGTTATTTTTCTGTGGTACCCGGTTTTAAGCGAAGGCCTGCACCGCCCTATGATTGAAAAGCTGTTAAGCGCGGGACTGCCCAAGCTTTATCAAAGCGAAGTCCGTTTTCAGGGCGTTACCGAAGGCATGACCGGCAGCGGGATTATGGTCATCAACACGCCGTATCAAAGCGAAAAAGAATTAAACGAAATAAAAAAATGGTTTTAGTTTTTGCGCTTTACCTAAAGCTATAACACAAAACCCAGCTTACTTTTTTTGCGGCATGAACGCATTGTGATTCTGTTTATTTTGACTGAAAACAGGATTACGACATGGCAAACGAAACCGAAAAAAAATCATTTGCGGCGCATTATGCCGTCTTGATCATTCTGATTGTTTTAGTTGTTTTTCTCAGCTTTGAAATCATTTCCCTGAAACGGCAGAGCATTGATTCGAAAACAGCCGCGGTACCGCCGCAAACGACAACGTCCGTCAACGTCACTCCCTTGACGCCGCAGTCTGTTACGTTAAGCAAAAAATACATCGGCTATATCACGCCGGTTCATTCGGTCGCCGTTTTGCCGTTTATCAGCGGTTTTGTTGAAAAGATATTCGTCCGCAGCGGTCAATTCGTCCGCGAAGGCCAGCTTTTAATGGTTTTGGAACAGGGCGAATACAAAGCGCAGCTGGATCTGGCGCGCGCGGGCGTCATGCAGGCCGAAGCCGCTTTGGAAAACGCGGCGACTTATTACCAGCGGGTTCAGGCCGCGGGCAACAAAGCCGTCGCGCAGGCCGACCGCGACAAGGCGCAGGCCGAATACCTGTCGGCCAAAGCGGCGCTGGCCCAGGCGCAGGCGCAGCTGGCCGCAGCCAAAGTCAATTACGATTATACCATTATCCGCGCCCCTATTTCAGGATTGATCGGCACGGTGGAACCGACAAAAGGCGATTACGTTTCGCCGGCGGGAACGCCTTTAATGACGGTAATCCAGACGTCTCCCATTCAGGTTGTCTTTTCGATTACGGACAAAGACTATATTCAAAACGTTTCGGAAAACGGTCTGTCCGAGTTGCTGGCGGGCGAAAAAATCAAACTGCAGCTGGCTAACGGAGAAATTTATCCGGCTCAGGGCATTTATCAGTATACCGACAACGCTTTGAACCGCCCGACAAATTCCGTGGCCGTCTATGTCAATTTTGACAACAAAGACAATATTCTGTTGTCCAACGCTTATGTTACCGTTTATCTGGAAAAAGAACTGGAAAACATCGTCTTAATCCCGCAAAACCAGGTTGAACTGACGGCGCAGGGCAGCTTTGTCACCGTGGCGGACAAGCAGGGAATCCGCCGGCGGAAAATTGAAATTCTGGATACGCAGAATTCTGATTACATCGTTAAAAACGTTTTTGGCCCGCAGGATTATCTGGTGAAAGGAAAAGCGCCGGAGCTGAAAGAAAACCAGCCTTTCAGATTAAACATCGTTTCTGAAAACGGAGGATAAGCGGCCATGTTTTCATCATTTTTCATCAAACGTCCCCGTTTTGCAGGCGTTGTTTCCATTGTGATGATTTTGCTGGGGCTGCTGGCGATTGCCGTCCTGCCCGTATCGCAATACCCGCAGATCACGCCGCCGCAGATTGTCGTTCAGACAAACTATCCCGGCGCAAACGCGCAGGTTTTGGTCGATACGGTCGCCGTGCCGATTGAAAATCAGATCAACGGAGTGGAAGACATGCTGTATATGTCTTCAACGGCGACGGATACGGGGCAGTATACGCTGACGATCACATTTAACATCGGAACGGATCCCGATATCGCGCAGGTCAAGGTCGAAAACAGGATTCAGCAGGTTACTTCCCAGCTGCCCGATATTGTCAACGAAGAAGGCATTACGATTAAAACCCAGTCGTCGAATATTTTAGCCATGCTGGTGCTGCGTTCGCCCAAACGTACTTATTCCGATTTGTTTTTAAGCAATTTCGCCTATGAAAACATTCAAAATCCGCTGGCCAGAATTCAGGGAATCGGCGATGTGACGATTTATTCGCCGCAATACAGCATGCGTTTATGGGTCAATACCGAAAAAACCGCCGCTTTGGGATTGACAAACAGCGATATCGTTTCCGCCGTTCAGTCGCAGAATTCGCAAGCCTCCATCGGTGAAATCGCGTCCGCCCCGACGCCAGACGGCGCGACGGTCATGCTGTCCTTAACCGCCAAAGGGTTATTGGATTCCGTTAAGGATTTCGAAGAAATTATTATCACGACTTCGCCCGAAGGCGGCATTGTGCGCCTGAAAGACGTCGCCAGAGTCGAACTGGGCGCCGAAACATACACCATGAGCGCCGCTTTCGATAATTCGCCCGCAATCGTTATGATGCTCAGCCAGACGCCGAATTCAAATTCTTTGGACATTATGAAAAATGTTGAAAAAGAAATCGCTTCGCTGAAAGAAAGCTTTCCCGAAGACATGGAATTTGAAATCGCCTACGATTCCACAAAATTCGTCAAAGCGTCGATTCAAAGCATTATCGAAACGCTGGCGATTACGTTTTCTCTGGTCGTTTTAGTCACGTTTGTTTTCCTGCAGCGTATAAAAACGACGCTGATTCCTTTGATTACAATCCCCGTTTCTTTGATCGCGACATTTGCCGTGATTTATCTGCTGGGTTTTGATATTAACATTTTGACTTTGTTCGCCATGATTTTGGCGATCGGGCTGGTGGTTGACGACGCGATTATCGTCGTCGAACGCGTCGAATATTTAATGGCGTATGAAAAAATGGATTCGTATGCCGCGTCGGTCAAAGCCATGCAGCAGATCGGCAGCGCGATTGTCGCGACGACTTTTGTTTTGCTGGCTATTTTTATTCCCGTCGGATTAATGGCCGGCATTACCGGGAAAATTTACCAACAGTTCGCCGTTACGATTGCCACCGCCGTCGTTTTTTCGGCCTTTAACGCTTTAACGCTCAGCCCCGCCTTGTGCGCCGTTTTTTTGAAAAACGAAACGAACAGAGAACCGCGCGGTTTTTTCAAGCTGTTTAACGACATTATTGATTTTTGCAAAGAAAAATACACTGCCGCCGTCGGCTGGCTGTCCAAAGGACTGCTGGTGACAACAATTATTATTTTGTGCGCTCTGGCCGTCGCGGGCATAGGATTTGACAAAACGCCGACTTCTTTCCTGCCGGAAGAAGACCAGGGCCTGATTTTGGCAAACTTTCAGCTGCCCAGCACGACGCCGATTAAAGTAACCGAAGAATTCCTCGCCAACGCCAGTGAAAAGATATTGAAAACCAAAGGCGTGAAATTTTTTATCGGCGTCGCGGGATACAGCATGCTCAGCGCGGCGGGGGAAAATATCGCTTTGGGCGTCGTCGGGCTGGAAGACTGGTCAAAACGGACGGCGAAGGATTTGTCCATCGAAGCCTTGACCGCCCGGCTCAGCGAAGAATTTGCCGACAACAGCGAAGCGCAGACCGACTTTTTCGCCCTGCCGTCCATTCCCGGCGTCGGGAAAAGCAGCGGTTTGTCACTGGAACTGCTGGCAACGGACATGTCCAAAACGCCGCAGGAACTTTACCGGGTTATGGGTGATTTTTTAAAACGTCTGAACCAATCGCCCGAATTGTCCTATGCCTTCAGCACGTTCACGGTCAACGCCCCCAGCCTGTATCTGGATATCGACAGGACGAAGCTTGAATCGTTCAAGATTCCGGTCGGCACTTTATTTTCCACGCTGCAAAGCGCGCTGGGATCGACATACATCAACAACATCACCTTAAACGGCCAGGTCAACCGCGTTATTTTGCAGGCTGACGCGCCTTATCGCAAAAGTTTAAAAGATGTTGAAAACATGTATGTCAGATCAACGACGGGCGAACTGATTCAGATCAAAAGCTTTGCCAACGTACGCACGATAACGGCGCCGAAGATTATTTACCGTTATAATCAATATACCGAAGCTTCGATTATCGCGCAGGCGGCCGAAAGCGTCAGCACGGGCAGCGCGATTTCGGCCGTAAAACAGGCGGCAAAAACCGTTTTGCCCAAAGGATTCGGCATTGCCTGGACAGGATTGAGCCTGCAGGAAGTCGAAGCTGCCGGGCTGGCGGTTTTCCTGATTATGCTGGCGTTGGTCTTTTGCTATTTGTTTTTGGTCGCGCTGTATGAAAGCTGGCTGCTGGCTTTTTCGGTTATGTTTTCAACCGTTTTCGCGGTTTTGGGCGCGTTGGCCGGATTATACCTGACAGGACAGCCGTTAAGCATTTACGCGCAGCTGGGGCTGGTCATGCTGATCGGCCTGGCGGCAAAGAACGCTATTCTGATCGTTGAATTTACCAAAGATTACCGGGACAAAGGCGCCAGTATTCTGGAAGCGTCGCAAAAAGGCGCCGCCGAACGTTTCCGCGCGGTTTTAATGACGGCCCTGACGTTTATTTTAGGCGTTTTTCCCATGATCATTGCCAAAGGCGCCGGCGCCGCCAGCCAGATCGCCATCGGCACCAGCGTATTTTACGGCATGATCGCCGCGACGTTTGTCGGCATCTTTTTCATTCCGTCTTTGTTCGCTTTGTTTGAAACGATTAAGGAAAAATTTTCCGGAGGCCGCCATGAATAAAAAAGCGCTTTTACTGATCAGCTGTACGCTTTTCGGCTGTACGCTGGGGCCTGACTATAAACGGCCGGACACCGTATCCGACAAACAAATAGACGCGTCTTTATCCGTAACGCCCAACAACGACACAAGCATTAACGCCGACTGGCACAAAGCGTTCGGCGACGAACAGCTTGACGAACTGATTCAAATTGCCCTGGCAGACAGCCCGACTGTCAAAATCGCCGTCGAAAAACTGCGCCAGGCCCGCTTAAACCTGGAAATACAAGGGGTTCAGTATTATCCGACCGTCGATTTAGCCGGCGAATACACAAAATTAAAGCCGTCAAAAAACACATCTTCCGCTTTTAAGGAAAGTTATTATCAGGCCGGACTGGACGTTTCATGGGAACTCGATATCTGGGGCGCCGGCCGGCGGGCAACGGAAAACGCCCGCGCCCTGGCCGAAGCCGCCGCCGCCGGCCTGGATAACGTCCGCATCACGTTAAAGGCCGAAGTGATTAACAATTATATCAGCCTGCGTCTGGCGCAGGAACAGCTGCGTTTGTTGAACAGAAATCTGTCCTTGCAGCAAAAAATTGTCATGCTGGCGGCAGACAAAGCCGATTCGGGATTAATCAGCCAATCGGATCTGCGCCGTATTCAATACAGCGAAGAAACGATCAAATCGCAAATTCCCGATTTAAAAACAGCTTTGGGAACTTATAAAAACAACCTGACCTTACTGACCGGCAAACTGCCCGAACAGTTAAATACGCTGTTAAAAGAATCGTCTGGCAACATCATCAGGGATTCGTTCAAATATGATTTATCCGCTTTGTATCTGATTCCGGCGCAGACCGTGCGCAACCGCCCCGACGTGCGCCAGGCCGAACAAAACCTGATCGCGCAAAACGCCCTGATCGGCAAAGCGACGGCCGATTTGTTTCCAAGCGTATCTTTTGCCGGCCTGTTCGGATTCCAGGCAGACCACCTGCCCAAACTCCCCAATCACAAAAGCCGGACTTTTACTCTGACGCCCGGCATAACGCTGCCTTTGATTCACTGGGGAGCGCTGCTTAACCAGGTAAAAATGGAAAAATCGGCGACGCAACAGGCCGCTTTGACTTATCAGAATACCGTGCTGAACGCCGTTGCCGAAATCAAAAACGCCATGATTTCCGTTTCCGAACAGGTCGCCAAAAACCAGACGACAAGAAACGCTTTGGAAAAAATGCGCGATATTTCGGCTTTGACTCTGGCGCAATATGATTCCGGCCTGATCTCGCTTAGCGAAACCCTGAGCATATTTCAAAACCTGCTGACGGCCCAGACAAACCTGGCGCAGGGAAACGGCGCCGTTTATCAGGCCGTCGTCAGTTTTTACAAAGCGCTGGGATATTAAGCCAGCGGATCATATTCTTTATAATCGCGGACAGAGCCGGCATACGGCCTGTCCAGTATTTTTTTATTTTCTTTTATGCCCAGCGCCAAATATCTGAAAGCGTCCGCCGCATGGCTGGTCCAATCATGCAACGGTTTGGGCTGAAAATCTTTGCGCGTATCGTCCCAGGCGCGCTGGTATTGGCGCAGCGCTTCCAATCCTTTGGCACATTTTTCCTTGTCAAACCGGCATCTGGGCAGCAGCAGGCGCACGGCGGCAATACCGCTTTCAACACTTAAACGCGGCAGAACACGCCCGCGCACCCCCAGCCCCGCCAAAATATCCAGACGGCTTTTTCCGCTGGACAGTTCATGGACGCAAATGTCATGCGGAAAAATATTATCGTTCGTATAAACATACGGTTTGTCTTTTAACACTTTCACGTAATGATCCAGCCCGACGCCGCTGGCTTCGTAATAATCAACGACATAAACTTCCGTTCCGCTGGTCTGATAAAACCACACGGCCGTGCTGTCCCCGACGCCCAAATCCCACGCCGTCGTTACGGGCAAAGCCGGATTGTGCGGCACAGCCCCGATCCGCCCGCCGTTTTCCAAATCGTTTAACAGCGCGCCGTAATAGCTGCCTTTCAGCGCCGCGTCGAACGAACAATAAAATTCCTGCTGAATAATACTGTCGTCCATACCCGCCCGGCGTTCGGCCTCGACAGCTGAAAGAGGAATGGCTTTTGTTTCCGAAACGCCCAGCTTTTCGACAAACCAGTCCGGCGCCGTTTCGGCCGTTTCAAACAGCTTTAATCCGTGGTTGCGTCCGCGCGGCGTGTAAATAAACAAAGCCCAGCCGTCGTTTTCCGCCAAAATCGGGCGGATAAAGTCCCATGCCGCCGGATCGGCGATCGAATATTCGGAAAAAACGACGCCGACCGGATTGGCGCCGACCAAAGAATTATAATTGTCCGACCCGACGCACTGCCAGATTGACCCGTTCAACAGTTCGATTTTCATTTCCTGCGCGTTAACCGACTTGCGCAAAGCCTTTGGAAACACCTGATCGATCACGCGCCTGCCCTGTTTGTCGATCGCGTCCCAGACGACTTTTCTGGCCTGCGTCTGCAAAGGCAGCATATGCCAGTAAACGCCGACCCTTTGCATCGCGGCGACAGCCGTCCAGTTCAGGGATAAACTGTCTTTTCCCGCTCTGCGATGCCAGACGGCGACCGCCCTCTTTCCCCCGTTTTCCAAATAATGCCATAATTTCATCTGATATTTTCTCGGCTTCCATTTATAAGGAATTTTTATATTTACCATTCTTGATTCCCCGCATAAAAAAAGGCCTTCGAATAAAAATTCGAAGACCGGAATGAACAATAAATTACATTATGTGATAATTTTGCAAAAAAGTCAAGAAAAACCCTTATGCCGTCACGGAAACGATCAGCGGTTCGTGGCGGCAGGCCCGCATGAACACCATTAAATCCGCAGGCGTTATTGTCGTTGTCGCCGTATTGGTCATCGGGTGAAAATTGATTTTTTCCTGTTCCATCATTTCCTTGTCCAGCACAACGGTAACGCGGCCGGATTTGTCATTAATAACGGAAAACGGCGTAACGGATCCGCCGAACACCCCCAGCGTTTCAAACAACAATTCTTCATTGGCAAAGGACAGCCTTTTGGATCCGATCAAAGCCGGCGCGGCCTTTAAATCAACGCGTTTTAACGCCGGCGCGACAATCAGCCATAGTCTGCCTTTGGCGTCTTTGCAAAACAGGTTTTTGCAATGCATGCCGGGAATGTTTTTCCAGTATTTTTCCCCTTCTTCAGCCGTAAATACGGCCGGGTGAGGCGTATTTTCATATTTAATGCCCAGCTCCGTTAAATAAGCCAGCAGCTTTGACGGCGGCGTCGGCATTTCTTTTTGTTCCGTTTCCATATAAATACCTGTTTAAAAAAATAAAAAACAATTCTAAAATACCTTTCGTCTTTCGGAAACAAAAGGATTTTTTTCAATGCGTCCCGTGCATATCTATCCTTCGGCCAATTTTAACGGACGATATTCGCCGGTCGATATGCTTGTGCTGCATTATACCGGCATGAAAACCGGACAGGAAGCTCTGGACAGACTGTGCAATCCCGCCGCGTCCGTCAGCGCGCATTACCTGATTTTTGAAAACGGAGACATATACAATCTGGTTGACGAAGAATTCCGCGCCTGGCACGCCGGATTATCCCAATGGCGGGGCGTTCCGGACGTCAACAGCCGCTCAATCGGCATTGAAATCGTTAATCCCGGCCATGAATTCGGCTATATTCCCTTTACAAACGAACAGATTCAATCCGCTATTGACCTGTGCCGCGATATTATGACGCGCCATCACATTGCGGCGCGAAACATTTTGGGACACAGCGACGTCGCGCCGATGCGTAAATCTGACCCGGGCGAACTGTTTCCCTGGAAAAATCTGGCGGAAAACGGCATCGGGTTATGGACGGACGAATTTGAAATTCCCCGCAAACCGGTCGGCGAAATGCTGGCGCAAATCGGTTACGATACGATTGACGAACTGGCGGCTTTAACGGCTTTTCAGCGCCATTTTTATCCGGAAGCCCTGCTGAACGGATCGGAAAAAACGATCGGGCGGCTGGCCGCCGTTTCCAGGCTGTATCAGGAAAAAGGATCTGAGAAATGAACCGTTATAAAATTATTTTCAGCGATATTGACGGCACTTTGCTGGATTCCGGGCAGCATATCCGCCCGAAAACAAAAGAACATATCTTAAAATTGTCAGCCGCAGGAATACCGTTTATTCTTGTGTCGGGGCGCATGCCGCCTTCGGTCGCAAACATACAAAGAAAAATCGGCCTGTCCGCTCCGTTTATTTCCTACAGCGGCGCATTAATGCGCGATCAAAACGGCAAAACAATCTGGGATAAGCCGATGAATCTGAAAACCGCCGTCGCGCTGAGGGAAAGGATCGCTTCTTTTGCCCCGGACGTTGTCAGCTACACGTTCAGCGCGGATTCGTGGATTACCGATAAAGACGACGGCACGGCGGCTCTTTATTTGGAAAAGGAAACGACCGAAATGCGCCCTTTGGTCGGCCGGCCGCAGGACGTGCTGGACGAAAACGCCCCCGTGCACAAAATCCTGTGCACCGGCGACGAACGGCTGATGGACAAACTGCAGGAAGTCCTGCGCGTTCAATTCCCGGACTGCACGATTTTCAAATCCCTGCCCCGGTATTTGGAAATTATGTCGTCCGGCGCTTCAAAATCCGCCGCCGCCGCTTTTTTGTGCGGACGCCTGAATATTGGCGCGAAAAACGTCATCGCTTTCGGCGATAATTTTAACGATACCGACCTTTTGGAATACGCGGGTCTGGGCGTCGCCATGGGAAACGCCCCCGATCCCGTCAAACAGGCGGCAGACCTGATCGCGCCGACAAACGACGAAGAAGGCCTGCGCTTTATACTGGAAAAACTCTCGATCAAAGGATAAACAAATGCCCCGCCGGCTGATTATGTCCGACATTGACGGCACGTTTTTAAATTCGCAAAAACAAATTCCGCCCGAAACAATCGCCGTCTGCCACCGCCTTTATCAGGAACAAGACGTTCGCTTTGCCCTGGCTTCCGGACGCGGCATGGCGGGCATACGTCCCGTTGCCGAAACATTCGGCCTGCCCGTTTTTATTCTGCCCTGCAACGGAGCGGAAATATACGATGAAACGGGAAATCTGATCCGCAGGAAAACCCTTTCTTTTCAGGACGTGCCGGTTATAAAAAAAGCCGTTTTTGAAATCAACCCGCAGATTGAAACAATCGTTTACGCCGGACAGGACTGGGTCGCCGACGAATTTACGGATATTGTCAAAGGCGAATGTTACGTTATGCCGACAAAACCGGTCATCGGTCCTTTTGAAACCGTTGTTGACGCGTCGGTTCCGGTTTTAAAAATCATCTGCGTCGGCACGCCGGAAAACACATCGGCGCTGGCGGAACGTCTGAGTCCGTCTTTTCCGCAATACGATTTATACAAATCGCAGAACTATATTCTGGAAATCGTCGCCAAAAACGTCAACAAGGCTGCCGGATTGGACTTTTTATGCGGGCGCTGCGGCATCGATACGGCGCAGACGATCGCTTTCGGCGACGGATACAACGATATTGACATGTTGGAACGCGCGGGAACCGGCATAGCGATGGCCAACGCGCCCGACGACGTGAAAAAACACGCGAAAAAAGTCACGCTGTCAAACGACGACAACGGCATAGCGGCCGCCTTAAAGGAAATCTTTGACATTTCTTTTGCTTAGCTTTCTGTGTTTTCGGATTAACAATATCCACCCGTTCGGCCTGATCCGTCCCGTATAACCAATCTGACGGACGGGATCATTAAAGCGCCTGCTTTTTCCCAAACATTTGAGGATAAAAAACCATAATG
>JAJXEL010000059.1:0-9567 GCA_021639925.1 Alphaproteobacteria bacterium
CTTTGAAAATTGTTCAGAAAAGACAAAAAAGGGTTATAAATCAGTATGATAGATGAAAACTCCGTCAATTTTAAGGCTTTCGAATCCGGCGAATCTGCGCAAAACCTGACCGGAGCCGCATATGTTGCCGCGCATCTGGCTTATTTTCCCGAACGTCCGGGCGTTTACCGCATGTTAAACGGTTTGGGCAAAGTCCTGTATGTCGGCAAAGCGAAAAATCTGCGCCGCCGTTTGGAAAATTATGCGCACCCCGAACGGACCTGCATGCGTATTCAGCGTATGATTTCCCAGATCGAGCGGATCGAAGTTATTGAAACGACGACGGAATCGGAAGCTTTTTTGCTGGAAAACGATTTAATCAAGCGTCTGAAGCCTTATTATAATATTTTATTAAAGGACGACAAAACTTTTCCCCATATTTTGGTAACGACGCGGGACGAATGGCCGCAGATGCTGAAACACCGCGGCGCCAGAACCAGAAAAGGGGAATATTTCGGGCCGTTTGCTTCGGCGGCGGCGGTCAATGAAACGCTGGCCGTTTTGCAAAAGGCGTTTTTGCTGCGTTCCTGTACCGACAACGTGTTTTACCACCGCACGCGGCCATGCCTGCTGCACCAGATCAAGCGGTGTTCTGCCCCCTGCGCGGGAAAAATCAGCCGGGAAGAGTATCTGGCTTTGGTACACGAAGCGTGCGCTTTTATGCATAACAAAAGCAGTAAAGTCCAATCGGAACTGGCGGTAAAAATGGAACAGGCCAGCGCGGATATGCGTTATGAGGAAGCAGCCGTCCTGCGCGACAGAATCCGCGCTTTGAATCAAATTCAAAGCCAGAGCAGCGATCTGGACGGCATTTCCGATTGCGACGTTATCGGGATTTACACGGACAAAGAACAAAGCTGCATACAGGTTTTCTTTTACCGCGGCGGGCGCAGCTGCGGGAATTACGCCTGTTTCCCGGCGCAGACGGCGGGACAGACGGACGGCGAGATTTTGCAGGCTTTTGCCGGACAGTTTTATATGACGCATTCTTTGCCCAAAGAAATTTTACTGTCGGCGGCGCTGCCCGAACAGGACGTTGTGGCGCGGGCTTTGGGCGAACGGGCGGGCGGGACGGTTAAACTGTCGGATAAAACGCGGGCTAACCGCCGCCGGCTGGTTGACCGGGCCGTTATGAACGCGAAAGAAGCGCTGCTGCGCCGCCGGCTGGAAGGATCGGCGCGCGCCGAACTGTTGGAACAGCTGCGCGAACTGTTAAGACTGGAAAAGCCGATTTTGCGCGTTGAAACATATGATAACAGCCATATTCAGGGGACAAGCGCCGTCGGGGCGATGGTTGTGGCCACGCCGGACGGGTTTGATAAAAAATCGTACCGGAAGTTTAATATTTCCTGGGACACGTTTACGCCCGGCGACGATTTCGGCATGATGCGCGAAGTTTTAACCCGGCGGTTTAAGCGGGGGCTGGCGGAAAACAATCTGCCGGACGTGATTCTGATTGACGGCGGGGAAATCCAGCTGCGCGTCGCTTTGGACGTTTTAAAGGAACTGAACGTGCCGGACGTGACGGCTGTCGGCGTTGCCAAAGGCGTTGACAGAAACGCCGGCAAGGAAACGCTGCATTTTGCCGACAGACCGCCGTTGAATTTGGAATTTGACAACCCTTTGCTGCATTACATTCAGCGCCTGCGCGACGAAGCGCACCGTTTCGCGATCGGAACACACCGGATCAAACGGCGCAACGACACGCTGGTATCGGCTTTGGACGATATCGCCGGAATCGGAGCAAAACGCAAAAAAGCGCTGCTGCAGCATTTCGGATCCGTCCGCGCGATCAAAGCCGTCAGCGCGCAAGAAATTGCCAAAGTCGAAGGAATCAGTCCGACTTTGGCACAACAGATTTTCGAAGCGTTGAAATAAAGCTTACTTGCCGTCGTTTTTGTTGATTGAAGTAATCGGCGCGGCCTGCGCGGCGAATTTTTCAACGTCTTTGACGGTCTTTTTCGCGCTGCAAACGACGCCCGCGCCGGCGATGCAGCCGCCTTCGCACGTCATCATTTCAATCAGGTTACCCGGATTTTTGCCTTTCGGATACATTTTAAATAAACGCAGCATAGCGGGCTTGATCCCGTTAATGCAGATCGGTTTGATTTCAACGCGCCCGTCAACAACGGCGTTTACAGCCGCGGCCACGCCGCCGGTAACGGCAAATCCGCGCCCTTCGGCCGACGGCAGCGTGTCAAATTCGGCTTCCGCGCAATCCTGGACTTTGATCTGCGACGCTTCGAACAAAGCGTCCAGTTCTTCAAACGTCATGACAAAATCAACCAAAGGATCGTTAATGCCTTCGTAGCGTTTTGCCACGCACGGACCGATAAAGACGGTGACGGCTTCGGGATCTTTTTTCGCCAGTTCGGCCGTATAATGCATCGGCGTCGCCGTGTCGGACACAAACTGCGCCAGTTCGGGCACATGGCGTCTGACCGTTTCGATATATCCCGGACAACAGGACGTCGTCATAAACGCGTCGCCTCTTTCCATACGTTCGATAAATTCTTTAGCTTCGTTGCGTGTCGTGATGTCCGCGCCGACGGCGACTTCGATAACGCTGGAAAAACCGATTGCTTTTAACGCCGAAACAACTTGTTCGACCGTTCCCGGGAACTGTCCCGCGATTGCCGGAGCCAGCATGGCGATCATTTTTTTCTTTTCGGTCAGCATGGCTTTCAGAATATCAATCATCTGGCTGCGTTCCATGACGGCGCCGAACGGGCAGGCACGCATGCATTGGCCGCAGGAAACGCATTTGTCAAAATCAATTTCCGCGCGTCCGGCGGATCCGCGGTGAATCGCGCCGACGGGACAGGCGTTTTCGCACGGGACAACGCGTTTCATAATCGCTTGATACGGACAGGCTTCTTTGCATTTGCCGCAGCTTTTGCATTTATCGGGGTCAATGCGGGCGGGCCCTTTCGTGACGTCGATCGCGTCAAACGGACAAGCCAGAGCGCACGACCGCGCCAGACAGCTTTGACATAATTCGGTAACGACGTAACGAGAGGTAACACATTCGTTGCAGGCGATATCCAGCACCGTCATGACGGGCGAAGTCGGTTTTTCGCGCGCCAAAGCCCGGCGGGCATATTCGGACAAAGGCGTGACTTCGTCGTCTTCTTCAACGCGGAATCCCAGCGCTGCCAGACAGCGGGTCCTTAAAATCGCGCGTTCTTTGTAAATGCAGCAGCGGTATGCCGTCTGCCGGGCGGGCAGGATATCGACGGGGATTTTATCCACGTCCTGCAATAACGAATTTTTTAAAAAAGAACGCACTAAACGAATCAGAATTTCTCTGCGGAAATATCTGGCGTTGTCTCTGACTTCCATAAATATAAAGCTCCTTTTTTCAGGCCAGCCAATCCGGGTGGAACAGCATCATCAATCCCAAAACGAACAGGATTACGCCGCCGATCAGCTTGCACCAGACCATATATTTGTCACCGGCGTATTTATTAACCGCAAACGCCGCCAAAGAAAAGACAATTAAATCGTCCAACATGAAAAAGAAGACGTAGACGGTAATATACCAGTAATGCATAAAGACCGATAAATGCGAAAAAGCCAGAACGCTGGTAAAAATCGCAGGTAAAGCCGCCGAACAGACAAATTCAATGCCGTTGACGACGACGGCCAAAGCAAATACGCCCGTCAGCGTTCCCCAGCTCAGCGGTTTTTCGGCCAGGCTTTTAATTCTGTTTTTAATCCGGTTGCGCCCTTCGGCGGTCGTCACTTTGCAGGTCGGCCCTTCAAAAAACGACCGCAGAGATTCAAAGCCCGTGTACAGGGCGATCGCGCCGATGCCGACCGTCAGCAAACGCATGTACCCGATCAGTTTGAACAGGTTGATCCACCCGGCCATCAGGGCAAAGTAAAACGCGGCCGAAGCGCCGACGAACGATCCGACGATAACGAACGTTTTTCGTTTGTCCTGCAAATCGACGATAACGGAAATCATAAAGACCAGAACCCACATCGCGCAGGGGTTAAATCCGTCGACCAGCCCCAACACGACGGCTAAAAACGGAATGGATTCCTGGAAAACGTCAATTTCGCCGAAGTAGGGCAGATCGACAATCCGGCTGGGTTTGGGCGGTTCTTTGCCCAAAGCTTTGGCAATGTCTTCGGCCGTGATTTCACCCAGCTTTTCGGGGGCTTCGCAGTCCCCGCCTTCGCCGTAAGCGCAGGACGCGTGCGTTTCGTTTTCCTTTAATTCGCCTTTCATCAGGGAACGGTAAGAATCGGCATTAAAGCCTACGACAAAAACGTCGCCGGACCTTAAAACGGGAACGCCTTTGATGTTATGTTCTTCGGCGAATTCCAAAAAAGCGTTGCGCTGTTCCGCGGAAACGGCGGACAATTCTAATTTTTGAATGGTTTTCGCCGGAAATTCGGCCTGCAGCTGCGTATCAATAAATTCGATCGCCTGAGCGCAATGCGGGCAGCCGTTGGTGTGATACAGCTGTACGCTGCCGGTACTGTCCGCCGGCATCAGGTTGTCGCCGGACGTTTTGAAAAAACCGACCCAGACGAACAATCCCAAACAAAGGCACAAAGCGGCGGCGCGGACTTTGTCTTCTTTTAAATCAGCAATAAAGTTTTTTAAAAAAGTCATTTGTTGCTCCATTTTTTCCGAATCAAGCCGAATGTCTGAAAGACTATATCAGCATTCCCGTGTTTTGGATAGCCCTTTTGCCTGTCAAGGGCTTTCGTAAAACGAATTTTTTATGTTATGATGTAAACTTGTTGTTGTATATGAAACCGTATTTTTTCGGCATAGACTGGAAAAATTATTTTGACGGGAGAAATAAATGATTGAAAACAAAGTGTTAGAAATTTACGCTCCGGTTTCAGGAAAAACGGTTCCGATTGAATCGGTTCCCGATCTGGTTTTTGCTCAGAAAACAATCGGGGACGGAATATCCGTCGCCCCGTCATCATACGTTTTGTGCGCGCCTTGCGACGGGACTGTCGCCAATATTCATTCCGCGCATCATGCCTTGACGATTCAAACGCCGCAGGGCATTGAAGTATTGATGCATATCGGTCTGGATACGGTTTTGCTTAAAGGCGAAGGATTCGATGTAAAAACCGCCGTCGGCCGTTTTGTGAAAACGGGCGATCCTCTGATCGCTTTCGACCGGGATTTGATCGAACAGAACGGCAAAAGCCTGCTGACCGAAATCGTGATCGCCAATATGGACAAGACAGCCGGCATAACGGCCGAAGTCAATAAAGACGTCCGGGCCGGAAAGGACGTCATTTTAAAAGTAACGTTAAAAGACAATCTGACGACGGCGCCGTCTGTGTCCGACGCGGGCGTACATACGGAGTCTTGGGAAATAGAAATCAAAAATCCCGCCGGCCTGCATGCCCGTCCGATCGCGGTTTTAGTCAGCGCGGCGAAACAGTTTGACAGCGATATTTCTTTGCAATGCAACGGTAAAACCGCCAATGCCAAAAGTCTGGTCGCCGTTATGGGGCTGGACGTTAAAAAAGGCGACCGCGTCCGTCTGACGGCCGACGGGGCCGATGCGGAAAACGCCATGAAAAAGCTGATTCCCCTGATTGAAACGGGATTGGGGGAAGATTTGACGAAACCTGTCGAAATTCCGGCGGCAAAACCGGCGGCCGTTTCAAAAAATCAGGACAAAGACGGCGTGTTTTCCGGGGTGTCCGCTTCTCCCGGCGCGGCTGTCGGCGTCGTTGTCCAGCTGCAGGACGTTGCGATTGAAGTCGAAGAATTCGGCGCGACGCCGGGCGTGGAAAAATCGAAATTAGCCTCGGCGCTGGCCGAAGCCAGACAGCAGTTAAGCGATTTGTTTGAACAAACGCAGAAAACCGCCGGCAGCGACAAAGCCGCGATTTTCGCGGCGCATCAGGAACTGTTGGCAGATCCGGAGCTGCTGACGGAATCCGAAAAACTGATTGACCAGGGGCGCAGCGCCGCCTTTTCCTGGCAGCAGACGATTAACAAACAGGCGGCGGCTTTGGCCGAAATGAAAAACGAACTGCTGGCCGGGCGGGCCAATGACCTGCGCGACGTCGGAAAACGGGTTTTACGGCTTTTGACCGGCGAAGTGGAACAAAAACTCAGCCTGCCGGAAAATACGGTCTTAATCGCGCATGATTTGTCGCCTTCCGATACGGCGTCGCTGGACCGGGAAAAGGTTGTCGGATTCGCGACGGTCGGCGGCGGCGCGTCGTCGCATGCCGCGATTCTGGCGCGGTCGCTGTTGCTGCCGGCGGTGTCCGGTTTGTCGCCGAACGTGCTGAACATATTAAACGGAACGCCCGTTTTGTTGGACGGCACAAAAGGCGAACTGCGTCTTAATCCGGGCGAAGCCGAAAAACAGGCTGCCGCCCGTCAGGAACAGGCTGAACGCAAAATGCGCGCCGAACTGTTGGAAAGCAAAGACGAACCGGCCGTTACGACGGATAATGTCCGTTTGGAAGTCGGCGGCAATATCGCCAGTATTGAAGGCGCGCAGGAAGTCGTGGCTTTGGGCGGCGAAGGCGTCGGTCTGCTGCGGTCTGAGTTTTTATTTTCCGGGCGCAAAGAACCTCCGTCGGAAGACGAACAGACCGCCGTTTACCGCGCGATTGCCGAAACGCTGGGCAATGACAGGACGCTGATTGTGCGGACGTTGGACGTCGGCGGGGACAAACCGCTGTCTTATATGCCGACGCCGAAGGAAGACAATCCGTTTTTGGGCGTGCGCGGCCTGCGTTTAAGCCTGCTGCACCCCGATGTTTTCCGCAGCCAGATCCGCGCCGTTTTGCGCGCGGCGGACAAAACGAAAGTCCGTATTATGTTTCCGATGGTTACGGTGCTGGAAGAATTGCTGCAGGCCAAACAGATCGTTGAAGAAGAACAAAAAAATCTGGACGTGTCTTGTGCGATTGAAACAGGCATTATGATTGAAGTTCCGGCTGCGGCAATGATGGCGGACATTTTGGCGCCGTATGTTGATTTCTTTTCCGTCGGGACGAACGATTTAACGCAGTATACGATGGCTTCCGACCGCGGCAACGCTTTGCTTTCGCCGTTGTCCGACGCGCTGCACCCGGCTGTTTTGCGCATGATCCGGGCAACTGTCGACGGGGCGGAAAAACACGGCAAGTGGGTCGGCGTCTGCGGCGCCATGGCCGGCGATGAAACCGCCGTTCCCGTTCTGGTCGGACTGGGCGTGCGGGAATTAAGCGTGGCCCCGCCGGTTATCCCGGCCGTCAAAGCGCGTATCCGGTCTTTGTCGTTTGAACGCTGCCGCGATTTGGCGCAGGTTTTGACAGACCAGGAAAAAACGGCCGACGTTCATCAAAAAATCAAAGATTTTCTGGCAGCTCAGGAATAGGAGAAAAAATCATGTGGAAAAAAGCGTTTATGTTTTTACAGCAAATCGGCAAATCCCTGATGCTGCCTGTCGCCGTTCTGCCGGTTGCGGGGCTGCTGCTGGGGATCGGTTCGGGGCTTTTGAACGCGGAGGTCAGCTGGATTCCCGCCGTTATCCCGCAGGTCATGAGCCAAAGCGGCAGCGTTATTTTTGATAATATGCCGCTGATCTTTGCAATCGGCACGACGTTGGGGCTGACGGATAATGACGGCGTTGCGGCTTTGGCGGCCGTAACCGGTTTTTTGGTGCTGCAGGCAACGATGGGCGTTATGGCCGATGTTTTGTGGTTCCATGTTTCCGAAGGCCAGGAAACGCTGGGCGTTTTGGCTTCGGCTTTGGAATATGACGTAGCCTTCGCGCGCCGGATCGTTTCGACCAATGCGGGGATTAAAACGATACAGACCGGCGTTTTCGGCGGATTGTTTATCGGTGTGGTTGCCGCCTGGGTGTATAAACGGTTTTACAGAATCCAGCTGCCGCCGTATCTGGGATTTTTCGCGGGCAAACGTTCGGTTCCCATTATTACGTCGCTGGTGGCGATTGTGCTGGGGGCCATTTTAAGCATTTTCTGGCCTCCGATCCAGGAAAAAATCAACGAATTTTCAATGTGGGCGGCGTACAGCGCGCCGACGGTCGCCGGGGCGACGTACGGATTTGTGGAACGTCTGCTGCTGCCGTTCGGGCTGCATCATATTTGGAACGTGCCGTTCTTTTTTGAAATCGGTTCGTATACGAACAAAATGGGCGAAGTCGTCACCGGCGACATTCCCCGTTTCTTCGCGGGCGATCCGACAGCCGGCATTTTGGGCGGCGGATTTTTGATTAAAATGTTCGGCCTGCCCGCGGCGGCTTTGGCGATTTTGCATACGGCCAAACCGGAAAACAAACTGAAAGTCGGCGGTATTATGGCTTCCGGAGCGTTAACGGCATTTTTGACGGGAATCACGGAACCGCTGGAATTCACGTTTTTGTTTGTCGCGCCGATGCTGTATTTCGTTCATGCCGTTATGGTCGGTTCGGCTTTTGCCGTTATTAACCTGGTCGGGGCGCATATCGGCTATACGTTTTCGCAGGGGGCGATAGACTTTGCGTTATTCTATGCTTTAGATACCAAACCTTGGATCATCTTTATTTTGGGGCCGGTTTATGCTGTTCTGTATTATGTTGTTTTCCGATTTTTCATTACGTTTTTCGACATGAAAACGCCGGGACGCGATGAAGAAGGAGCAACGCCGTCCGCTCAGGTTTCCGCGGCGAAAGATCACGCGGAAAAGATGGCAATGGCCTCTAACCTGGTCAATGCTTTCGGCGGACGGGAGAACATTAAAAACCTTGACGCCTGCATTACGCGCCTGCGTTTGATTCTGAACGATCCCGCAAAGGCGGACGATGCAAAGCTCAAAGCGTTGGGGGCGACGGGCGTGATGCGCGTCGGCAATGGCGTTCAGGCGGTTTTTGGCACGGCTTCGGAAAATTTGAAAACGGATATGGAGGAATTTTTGCGCTCCGGCGGTTCGGTTCAATCAGGTGTCGTGTCCACGGCGCAAAAAGCGCCGCTGTCCGATTCTGTCAAAGCGGCTTTGGGCGGACCGGACAACATCGAAAACAGCGAACGGCTGCAGGACGGCGGACTGCATGTCAAAGTCAAAGACCATGCGCTGATCGATGAAAAGAAACTGCGGGAAGCCGGCGTCGAATTAATGTTCAAAATAGATAACGGGCTGATTTATCTGTCGCCTTTTATCCCATAGGAACAATTAATTGACAAAGGAGAAAATTTAAATGAAATCTGTTAAAGGGACGCAAACGGAAAAAAATCTTTTAATGACTTTTGCGGGCGAATCCCAGGCGCGCATGCGTTATACGTATTGGGCGCGCGTCGCTGAAAAAGAAGGTTATCAGCAGATTGCGGCAATCTTTCTGGAAACGGCCGATCAGGAAAAAGAACATGCCAAGCGCATGTTTAAATTCCTGGAAGGCGGCGATGTTGAAATTACGGGCGCTTATCCTGCCGGCCAGATCAGATCGACGCTGGAAAATCTGGACGAAGCGGCCAAAGGCGAAGAACACGAATACAAAGACCTGTATCCCGCCTGCGCCGAAATGGCCGAAAAAGAAGGGT
>JAJXEL010000059.1:9577-11586 GCA_021639925.1 Alphaproteobacteria bacterium
CCTGAAATCGCGCAGATGTACCGCGCCGTTATTGTCGCGGAAATTTTCCACGGCAACCGTTACCGGGCTTTGCAGGAAAATATTAAAAAAGACCGCGTTTTTAAACGGGATATTCCGAAAAAGTGGCGTTGCCGCAAATGCGGTTATGTCCATGAAGGGCTGGAAGCGCCGGAAATCTGCCCGGCCTGTCTGCACCCGCAGGCTTATTACGAAATTGCCGCTGAAAACTATTAATTCAGAACGGAATAAAAAGCAGCGGGGCTGTAACCCCGCTGTTTTTTTATTATTTAATAATCCGTTCCGGCCGCGCCATAACCCCCCGTCTTAAGGCGGGGGGCTTTTATAATTATAATGCAAGGGCGCTGACAGCGCATTGGTAACATGCGGTTGTACTTGTGTATCCGGACGGACAACAGCCTTTGCCCGCGACACGCGTTAAACCGTCCTGACACCAGGCGGGCGTTGTGCTTGTCCCGTCGCAGGGATCCGTGCGGCACAGGTTGTTGTACTTGGTGTATCCCGAATTACACGTAAAGGTGCTTGTCCCCGTGCAGGTCGCGTTTGACGGACAGGATACGCAGCTGCCGGAGCTGAGGTAGTACCCCGAGCTGCACTTTGTACATGTCGAACTGGACGAACAGGTCGAACAGTTTGACGGGCAGGTAATCGCGGCAACACACTTTCCTGCGGACAACGTATAGCCTGAATTGCATTTTGTGCAAGTCGGCGTAGCGCCCAGTTTGGAAATGGAACAGGCCGCGCAGTTGGCAATCGTCGTTGAACAGGCCGGACAGGTTCCGTCCGATTTGATGTAATACCCCGTATCCGGTTTTAATGTGGACCCGATACCGCAGCCGTTTACGTTACAGCCGATATTGCATGTATAAGTGTCTTTGATACAGCCTTTGTATGTTGTGTTATAGGAATATCCTGACGAACATGACGTGTCTTCTTCGCAGCAGCAGCCGGTCAAAGTCGCTGTCGGCGTATATCCCGAATTACAAACGACGCCCGTGCAGTTGCCGACGCAAGAGGTTCCGGATCTGCGTTGATAATCGTCGCATGTTAATTCCATACACCCGTCTCCGTCCTGAATATATCCCGCATCGCAGGTCAAGTCGTAACAGTCGATTCGTTCTCCGGGAGCATAGCAACCGTTGCATGTTCCGTTGGAAGGCGAAGTGCATTTTGAACAGCCGGATCCGTCCGGAAAATACCCCGAAGGACAGCTTTGGCATGTTCCGGTCGCTGTGTCGCAGCTTAGACATTGTGAAGAACATGTTTTTGCCAATCCGCCGTTTTCTCCTCCGTGCGACAGCAACGTATCAGCGTTGTACATCGAAGTTTTTCCGCGCCCCAGTTTGACGGCTTTGGCGACGTTGAAAGCCGCCGCGTCATTTAAAAGTGTTTCTGCCGGCGCATTTGCGGGCAGGAAAACCGCCAGTGAAAAAATAAGCAATAATTTGTTCATGACTTATCCCCCCTTTGTCAGTTGTTCACGCAGCAGCAGCCGTCCGAAGACAACAGCATTTCATTAGGACACGAAGACACCGTTTCGGTTTTTACGGTAAGTGTCAGATCCGTGTCTATAAGCTGCAGTTCCGAACAGGAATAACAACCTGTCGAACTGTTTTGAACACATAATCCGGAACAGTTGGATTGGCATAAAGCCTGTGTCGAATAGGTGCCGATCAAGCATGCTTGAAGATAATTGTCGCTTAAGCTGGTATCTAAACCAGAACTTAAACTGCTGCTTGAACCGGATACGCACCATTGATAACCGCTGCCGGCCGTATAGGTGCATGCTGTCAGCGTACTGCCGGAACTTTCAGCGCTGCGGGCGGTATTGCATTCCGACAACGTATCGAAATAAATGGAACAGATCGTTGCTTCAGCAACGGCCGCTTCGGCATGCACAATAAAAAAGAAAGAGCAGAAAAAGGCTAAAAAAGAATATATTTTTTTCATAACTTCCTCCATTTCTGCGCACGTCCTTTGCGCATAGCGAG
>JAJXEL010000211.1 GCA_021639925.1 Alphaproteobacteria bacterium
GGGTAAACACATGAAAATTTTAGTTGCGGATAATCATACGTTGTTTCGCGAAGGGTTCAGCCGTCAATTACAACGTTTTGATGTTTTGACGGAACTGCAGGAGGTTACGGATTTCTCTTCTGTTACTGCTTTGGCAGATCAAAAAAAGAATTTTGATTTAATTTTTATTGATCGTGACGTCCTGGGAACAGAATGGAAAGAAAAATTTCAGTCTTTGCAAGTAATCTTCCCGGAAGCCCGTTTGGTTATGATGAGCGAAAGTGAAGATCAAAAAGATATTTTAGACGCTTTTAGCTTTGGCGCCGCCGGTTATATTACAAAATTATCACCGGATTCTTTGATTATTAATGCTTTGCGCCTGATTGTCGATGGCAATTTATATGTTCCTCCCGCCGTATTAAAGGGGTTGCAGAAACGGCCGCGCATGCCCGGAGAAGGCAAAATTTTAACCCATACGCTGCCAAACGGCAAAAACCTGACATACCGCCAAAGCGAAGTGCTGCAGCATTTAAGCAACGGTCTGTCGAATAAACAGATTGCTTATGAAATGAATGTTTCCGAAGCGACGGTAAAACTGCATATTAACGCTTTGCTGCGTCATCTGCATGTTGAAAACAGGACAAAAGCCGTTGTTACGGCTCAAAGACTGGGAATTTTAGAGCCTTAAAAAAAACAGACCGCGTTTCCCCGTCTTTGTTTTTTCAGGCAAAGACGGGGGAATTTTTTTGAAATTTTACCGAAATTTTGTTACTTTTTGTCTATTTTTCCCGTCCGCTTTTCAGGGCGTTTTTCGGTCGTTTTTTAATGATGTATTTGAGTGGATTTTTTTCTTTAAAACTTTAGAATAGATTTTTTAAAAATAAGGGTTAAATATACAGAATATTAGACATAATCTTTCTTGTAGAAAAGGGATATAAAATGGATACGGCAGAGCTGATTGAAAATTTTTCATTTCTGGCAGACTGGGAAGACCGCTACGCCTACTTAATTGAATTGGGAAAAGACCTGCCGCCGATGAAACCGGAAGATAAAAACGATCAGACAAAGGTGGAAGGCTGCATGAGCCAGGTTTGGCTGAAAACGCAAACCGATAATGACGTTTTAAGTTTTATCGGGGAAAGCGACGCGCATATCGTCCGCGGGCTGATCGCCGTGCTGCGTATTATTTTGTCGGGTAAAACCAAGGCGGAGATCCGCGAAACGGACGTCGAAGCCGTTTTTAAACAATTAGGGCTGGAATCGCATCTCAGTCCGACGCGGCGCAACGGTTTTTTTGCCATGGTAGAACGTATTCAGTCCGAAGCGCGCGGGTAAGCGAAGATCCCGGACACTTAAAAAAAATCAAAACGCTTTTTTAAAGCGTTTTGATTTAGGGAGATTTATTTTTCGGGAAATAAACGCGGCCTGTTTAATCGTTTTATGCGACGATTTAAGAAACGGTCTGACTGATACGGACGCTATCTGCCGGAAAATTTGTCTTTAATCTTATCAAAGAACGATTTTTTCCCCCAGACTTTTTCCTTGTGGGCATTTTTATCCACCAGCATATCGACGATTCGGCCGGTATTTAATTTTTCTTCGTAATTAAAAGTTCTGGTTCCTTCGCGGATCATGACGGGCATCGGTTTTGAACGCAGCTGATCCAGCAATTTTGATTCGGGCGCTTTTTCTTTGCCAAACATTTCCCGGATTTTATTTTTTGCTTTGAAAAAAGCCACTTCAACCCGCCGTTTGGCCAACAGAGCCCGTTTTTTCATCGCCAGGGTATGCGGCGACAAAGCCATGACCGGACATTTGCCGACTCCGGCCGCGCGCAGAATTGACGACGCCACTGTGGAACAGTTTGTTGAAAACAGACGATACGTCATTTTTTTATTTTTGATTTCGTCCACCTTTTTATTCGCGGCGTCAAACTGTTCGCGCGTAATCGGGTAAACGACCGCTTCGTTGTATTCGGCAAATTTAGGATAATCCTGCGTCAGTTTTCCCGGGCAGCCGGTGATTTTCTGCAAAGGATTTTTGGCTTCGGAAAAAGAAAAGCTCCACAAAGTTTCTTTGCCCGTTTCATCGGTCAGTCCGACAAAAGCATGTCCCGTGTGGGCGGTAATTCCTTTGCGTTTAAAGGGATTGTACCCCGGTTTCAGCATTTCCAGCGGCGTACAGACATATAAAGTTGCTTTGCAGTTTTTTTCTTCGGACATGGGAGCGTTTCCTTATAACTTTATAGAAATAATAC
>JAJXEL010000212.1 GCA_021639925.1 Alphaproteobacteria bacterium
ATGAAAACCTGCGGCGTGATTGAAGAAGACAAAGGAAACGGTATCAAGAAGATTGCCGAACCCGTCGGCGTGATTGCCGGCGTTATTCCGACGACAAATCCGACGTCTACGGCTATTTTTAAAACGCTGATCGCCTTAAAAACCCGCAACGCCATTATCTTTTCGCCTCATCCGCGCGCTAAAAAATGCACGATTGAAGCTGCGAAAATCTGCCTGGACGCCGCTGTAAAAGCCGGCGCGCCCAAAGGCATTATCGCCTGGATTGACGAGCCGTCCATCGAATTGTCCGACCAGCTGATGAAACACCCGCACGTTGACATGATTCTGGCAACCGGCGGCCCCGGAATGGTCAAAGCCGCTTATTCTTCGGGCAAACCCGCGCTGGGCGTCGGTCCCGGCAATACGCCCGCCGTTATTGACGAAACGGCCGATATTAAGATGGCTGTTTCTTCCATTCTGCTGAGCAAAACGTTTGACAACGGCGTAATTTGCGCGTCCGAACAGTCTATTATCGCCGTTTCCGACGTTTATGACGCGGTCAAAGATGAACTGCGTTACCGCGGCGCTTATATCCTGAATGCGGACGAAAAGAAAAAAGTCGCCGGTATTTTGCTGACGCCGCGCGGCGTTAACCCTGAAATCGTCGGCCAGCCGGCTTATAAGATTGCGGCTCTGGCCGGGCTGCAGGTTCCCGAAGACGCCAAGGTTTTGATCGGCGAAGTCGAAGACGTTACGACGGCCGAACCGTTCGCGCATGAAAAATTGTCGCCGGTTTTGGCTTTGTACCGCGCCGAAAATTTCGAAGACGCAATGGAAAAAGCCTATACGCTGGTTGATCACGGCGGGGCCGGCCATACGTCCGTTTTATATACCGATCCCAGAAAAGACGACCGGATCAAAGCGTTCGGAAACAAAATTCATACGGGGCGCATTTTGATCAATACGCCGGCGGCGCACGGAGCCATCGGTGATCTGTATAACTTCAGGCTGGAACCGACGCTGACGATCGGATGCGGTTCGTGGGGCGGCAACGCCACCAGCGAAAACGTCGGGCCGAAACATTTGCTGAACATCAAAACCGTCGCAGACAGGAGAGAAAATATGCTCTGGTTCAAAGTTCCGCCTAAAGTATACTTCAAACGCGGGGCGATTGATCTGGCTCTGCGCGAACTGAAAGGCAAAAAGAAAGCCTTTATCGTTACCGACAGATTCCTGTTCGATTCCGGTATGGTAACGAAAATTACCAATGTTCTGGAAGACATCGGAACCGATTTCCAGATCTTTTTTGACGTCAAGCCCGATCCTGATCTGTCAACGATCAATACGGCCTTTACAATGGTTAAAACGTATGAACCGGACGTCTTTATTTCCATGGGCGGCGGTTCGCCGATGGACGCGGCCAAGATTTTGTGGCTGATGTACGAACAGCCGGATATTAAGTTTGAAGACGTCGCCATGCGCTTCCTGGATATCCGCAAGAGAATCTGCGATCTGCCCGCTTTGGGCAAAAAAGCCGATATGGTCGCTATTCCGACAACGTCGGGCACCGGGTCCGAAGTCACGCCGTTCGCCGTTATTACGGACGACAAGACGCATATCAAATACCCGATCGCGGACTATGCGCTGACCCCGACGATGGCGATCGTCGATCCGGATCTGGTCGATTCCATGCCGCCGGGACTGTGCGCGGCGGGCGGTATTGACGCTTTGGTTCACGCGATTGAAGCTTATGTTTCCGTTATGGCGACGAACTTCACAAACTCCATGGCTTTGGAAGCCGCGAAGAAGGTCTTCAAATATCTGCCGCGTTCGTATCATGAAGGCAGAAACGATCCGCTGGCGCGTGAAAAAATGCACTATGCCGCTACGATTGCCGGTATGGCTTTTGCGAATGCTTTCCTGGGGCTGTGCCATTCTATGGCGCACAAGCTGGGCGCGGCGTTCAATGTGCCGCACGGCGTTGCGAACGCGTTGCTGATCTGCCAGGTGATTCGTTTCAATTCGTCTGATGCGCCGACAAAGCAGGCTGCTTTTTCGCAGTACAGATACCCGAATGCCAAAGAAAAGTACGGTCAGATTGCCAACCAGCTGAAGCTGGGCGGCAAAAACGACGACGAAAAGGTCGAATTGCTGATCAATGCCATTCAGGATCTGAAAAAAGAAGTCAATATTCCTTTGTCGATCAAAGATTACGGCATTTCGGAAAAAGATTTCTAT
>JAJXEL010000213.1 GCA_021639925.1 Alphaproteobacteria bacterium
GCATAATATTGATCTGGCGGTAAAAACAACCGGACAAATGTTATCACAGCGGTTTATAAAATCAATTAAAAACGATTTTGAGTTAAGTATTTAAAAATGTAGAAAAAAGCGGCCGGTTTGTATATACTGACTAAAAATTTTGATGGGGAGAACGGTTCTATGGGACGAGAAAGAAAAATTAAGCCGAAAAAAACGCCGGTGCTCAGCGGTTCGGACGTGTCTGACGTCAGCAAGCGCGGCTGGGTGATCAAAGAAAAAAAACATCATTTAATGGATTTTGCGGCCAGTTCTCCGATTACAATCGAACATGTCAGCCCGCAGATCAGCGCCGGCCGATATGCCGTAAAGCGCGAAGTCGGCGATACGATGGAAGTCTGGGCCAATATTTTCAAGGACGGCCATGATTTGCTCAAAGCCGTTATTCTGTGCCGGCGCGCGGATTCGGACGAATGGTGGGAAGCCCCGATGTGGGAAGTCAATCACGGTTTGGCTTTGTGGGGCGGTGATTTGTGGTTCGGCGACAACACGCGCTACATTTACACGATAGAAGCCTGGGTTGACGAATTCGGCACCTGGCGTGACGGGACGATGAAAAAGCGCGAAGCGGGGCAGGGGGTTGCCTTGGAACTGGTTGAAGGGGCGGATATTATCCGCAAAACGCTGGAACGGTTGAAGAAAACGACGGAAGTGCGCGATTTCGAAGCCCGTGAACATGACATTGCTTTTTTGACTGATGTTTTGGCGCATTTTGACGCCTGCAACGACGAATACGAATGCGCCAATATGTTAATGAGCGAGGAAGTCCTGGAAACGATGGACCGTTGGCCCGACCGTGAAAAGGCGACGCGCTACGACCGTGAATTAGAGGTTTTTGTCGATCGTCCCCGCGCGCGGTTCGGGGCGTGGTATGAAATGGACGTGCGTTCGCAGGGAACCGAGCCCGGCGTGCACGGGACGTTCAAAGACGGGGAGGCTCGTCTGCCCGAAATTAAGGAAATGGGGTTTGACGTCGTGTACCTGCTGCCGATTCACCCGATCGGGCATACGCACCGCAAAGGCAAAAACAATTCTTTGGTCTGCGAACCGTGGGACGTCGGGTCGCCGTACGCCATCGGTTCCGAAGAAGGCGGCCATAAAGCCGTTCACCCGCAGCTGGGAACAATGGACGATTTTCGTTCTTTTGTCCGCCGCGCGCGGGAACTGGATATGGAAGTCGCTTTGGACTTCGCCATTCAGTGTTCCCCGGATCACCCGTGGATCAAGGAACACCCCGAATGGTTTACTTTCCGTCCTGACGGCACGATCAAATATGCGGAAAACCCGCCGAAGAAATATCAGGATATCGTCAACGTCGATTTTTACGGCCCGCAAAGCGATTCTTTGTGGATTGAACTGCGCGACACTTTTTTGTTCTGGGCAAACGAAGGAATCAGAATATTCCGCATTGACAATCCGCATACGAAATCCGTTCCGTTTTGGGAATGGGTAATCCGCGAAGTGCAGAATATTTATCCTGATACGATCTTTTTGGCCGAAGCGTTTACGCGCCCGCCGATGATGCAGATGCTGGCGAAAATCGGTTTTTCCCAGTCGTACACATACTTTACCTGGCGCGAAAACCGTCATGACCTGGAAGAATATTTTAACGAACTGACGCAATCGGAAATGAAGGAATATTTCCGTCCGAACCTGTTTCCGACAACGCCGGACATTATGCCGTTTTACCTGCATGACGCGCCGCGTTCGGCTTTTATTATCCGGTTTATTTTGGCGGCGACCTTGTCTCCGTCTTACGGCATGCTGAACGGATATGAATTGTGCGAAAACGACGGGATTTACGGTAAGGAAGAATTTAATAATTCCGAAAAATACGAAATCAGGACGCGCGATTGGAACGCCGAAGGAAACATCAAGGATCTGATCGCGCAGATCAACTGGATCCGCGGGGAAAACTATGCGCTGCAGCTGTATGAAAATCTGCGTTTTTACGGTTCCGAAAACGACAACATCATGTTTTACGGCAAAATGACGGACGACCGCAGCAATATGATTTTTGTCGCCGTCAGTCTGGATCCTTACCACGGCCAGGCCGGCAGAGTGTGGTTCCCGACCGATGAAATGGGAATTGCTCCGGGCGGCAGATTCTGGGTTGAAGAATTGTTGAGCGGCCGCCAGTTCGAAACGCGCGGTTCCGAATTCTGGGTCAATCTGTAT
>JAJXEL010000214.1 GCA_021639925.1 Alphaproteobacteria bacterium
AACATAATCCCAGAACAAACGGCGGATACTGCAGCTGAAACCCCCACCCCATTTCCGCGCCGGCCGCGCGCAGGGCGATTAGAACAAAACCGACCGCGGCAAAAGAAACCAATATTCCCGCCGTATAACTGATCCCCGCCCGGCGCCGTTCCGCCGGCGAAATATCGCGTCCCGCATTCAACAGCCGGAAAGCTTTTAAAGACAAAACAGGAAACACGCAAGGCATCAAATTCAGCAAAACACCGCCCAGAAAAGCAAACGTCAGAGCCGTTATAAAATCAGACAGAACAAACGGTTCCGAAAAGACGGGCAGATTTTCCTCCGTTTTTCCGGCGGAAATATCCGCCGCCCGGATCTGTTCCCCCTGAACGTTGTAAAAAACAACCGTTCCGTCCAAAGTATCGGAAGGAACAAATATTTCCGCCGGCGCTTTTTTCATAAACAAATACATTTTTCCGTCCGTCGTTTTCATATTTTGCGGCGCGGAATACGTCAGTTTTTTTTGATCGGCGGGGAAAAAGTAAGCGCTTCGCGCCTGTTTTTCCGCCGGCACGGCTAAAATCAAAGAATCCGGCGTTTCAAAGAAAACAGCGTCGTTTTCTTTTTCCGGCAGTTCGGAAATCATGCGCCCGACTTCTTCGTTCACTCCTTCGCCGTTATCCTGTCCGGCAGCGATCAAAACGGCCACGTCCCGGGCCATAGGCACACATTCGTTATAACAGGCCAGCCAGACGGTTCGCCCGGAAATTTCAAAAATTTCCCCGTCCGGCAGATCTTCAGGCGCCCGGATTTTGATCAATAGATAAGCCTGCGAACGGTAACCGTATTCGGTAAACGACCCGACGGTCAATTTTTCCGGCGCCGGCCAATAACGCCCGGTTTCCTTGAATCCGGGCGGCAGATTTAATTTTAAATCAACGGATTCTCCCGCATCGCCCGGATTTTTCCAATAAACGTGTCCCCCGCGCGGCAATGTCAGTTTTAAGGCCAAATAAAACTCCTGCCCCGGCATGATATTTTCCCGCTGCGCCAGCAACTCGGCTTGCCCCACAGTCTGCGCCTGCCCGTGCGGCACGGCCAAAAACAGGAAAAAAGAAAAAATATATAAAAGCCGTTTCATTTTTCGCCTATTTAGCTTAAAATTCGAAAAGATGTGACATTGATGTCATCGTTGATGAAACTTATTATTTAAGGATATGATCCCGTGTTCAAGGCATTTCTTACTTTTTTGTTCTTTTTTATCGGATCCGGCAGCGTTTGCGCGCAGACGAGTTTTAAAGATTCGGAAGGCGAACAGGAAAACACGCTGGCAAAATACATTAACGCCAGCGCCGTATGTGCCAAGATGACAGATCCCGAAGCTTTATACGAACGCGGCATGCTGTTGTTAAGCGATGCGAACAACGATGCTTATATGGCCGCCGCAGACTGTTTCACCTCTGCGGCGATGAGGAATCATACGCCGTCCCAGCTGGAATTGGGCAAATTGTATGAAAAAGGCAACGGTGTCAGCCAAAGCAAAATTTTTGCTTATAAATGGTATCAGACAGCCGTTTTGCTGGGCAACCAGGAAGCCGCCCCGTTTCGAAACAAATTGGAAGCCGGCATGACTCTTGATGAAATTTCTCTGGCGAACCCGATGATTCAAAGCACATTGAATTTAATCGAACTGTTCAACCAACGCCAGCAGATGGCCATTGAAGAAATGGAAGAGCAAATCGCTCAGCAGTACAGAGATTTCGGCGTCGATATTTCCCAATATGAAACAAAAGAAGAAGAAGAAAGCAACGTTTATGATAATCCTTTGATTGAAGCTCTGATCCGCGACCAGCGTGCAAAAGAGGAAAAAGAGCCGGGACAACGGGGAGCAGAACAAAAAGACGAGAATGACGATTCAAGACGCAGCAGGCGCCGCCGCCGTCGCGGCGCCGATACCCCGCAGACAGCGGGACAAACGGAAATAAGGGAAGCGATTACAGAAACTGCCCGATAAAAAAAAACAGCCCGCTTCGGCGGGCTGTTTTCTTATAAACATTCCTGATAAACGATATTGTTTTTATCAATCTGCCTGATTGTTTCCGGCGTATCATTTGCATAATCGGGAAAAACCGGCAGATATACGTCACAGAAATCACCGCTTAAACGTATCGTGCAGCCGTTTAACAACATCTGAATCATCAAGCCGGCAGCGCAAAGAACGAATATA
>JAJXEL010000060.1 GCA_021639925.1 Alphaproteobacteria bacterium
GCGTCGCCGCGGCGATGTTGCTGGCAAAAACGGTTGCCGAAGATAAAAACTTAAAACACGGCGGACTGGAAATCGTTTTTACCCGCGATGAAGAACAAAATATGAGCGGCGCGCACGCTTTAAAATCCGACCGCTTCAAATCCGAATATATTCTGGTTTTGGACGGCGACCGTCTGGGGGATTTTCAAATCGCGGGCGCCGGTTACACAAAAATGCTTTTAAGCGTCAAAGGGTTAAAGGGCGGCCATTCCGGTATTGACATTGACGACCGCGCCCGCGTCAACGCCGTCAAACTGATCGCCGATATTATGGCCGAACTGCCGCAGGGAGTTTATCGCAAAGACGACACCGGCGTGGTTACGTCGATTAACGCGGGTGCGGTCGTCGGCGGCGGCATAAAAAATCTGCCGACAGACAAACAAGGCGCCGATTTCGCTTTATTCCTGACCGAGCAGGCGATGTCCAACATTATCAACACCGACGCGTTTGCGCTTTATTCCATTCGCAGTTCGGACAAAGCCGACGAAGCCGAACTGATCGCCGGCATTGAAAAAACAGTCGCGGATTTTAACCGGAAATATGAAGGCAGAGCGATCTTTTCCGCCGCGTTTGAAGAACACATGCCGCCGTTTGAAAAATCAGACGATACGGCAATGATCAAAACTGCGCAAAAAGCGGCTGAAAAACTGGGGTTGAAATTAAACGTCTCTTCTTTCCACGCAGGGGCAGAAACGCATATCTACGCGCAAAGAAAAAATGCCGCCGGCAAGACGTTTAAACCGTATCTGGTCGGTGCGGCAAACATATACAATATGCATTCCGCCGCCGAATATGTCGAAATGCCGTCTATGGAAAAAGGCTTTGAACTGGTAAAAACTATTTTTTACACATTTAACAACGCTTAAAAAAATACACGTTTTATTAAGAGCTTTGCCTTAAAATACGTATTCTGCCAAAATAGGATACGTATCAATGGATTATCAGGTTTTACGCAACGAATTAAAAAATATCCGCAACTGGATATTTGATCTGGACGACACGCTTTACCCGCCGTCAAATGAAATTTATTCACAAATGGCCAGGCGGATCCGTACTTATATTATGCGGGCGCTGGATATTGACGAAGAAAAGGCTTCCGCCGTTCAAAAGGATTATTATAAAAAATACGGCGCGACCGTGCACGGGCTGATGGTCGAACATCATATTCCGCCGGAAGACTTTACAAATTATGTTCATGAGCTTGATTTGTCGTCTTTACAGGAAAACCCGCAGCTGAAAGCCTGTCTGAACGCTTTGCCCGGCAAAAAATACGTTTTTACAAACGGGGCTTTCCAGCATGCCGAACGCGTCTTAAAAAAGTTGAATATACGCGACTGTTTTTCCGGCATCTTTTCAATCCGGGAAGCGGGATACGTTCCTAAACCCGCCGAACAGACGTATTTGAAAATGATGCGGAGCTTTAATATCAAACCGCAGGAAAGCATCATGTTTGACGACAGTCCCGTCAATATTCTGGCCGCAAAAAAAGTCGGACTGCGCACCGTATGGATTTCTTCGAACGTGACGAACAACCGGTACTGTTCCGTGGATACCCAAGATTTTTGCGATTACGAAACACCTGATCTGACAACTTTTCTGTCTTCCCTGTTGCTGGACAAAAGTGCATGAACGACGTTGTCAATCTGCTGCGGGCTTTGATCAGATGTCCCAGCATTACTCCGGCCGACGCGGGGGCGATGGACATTGTGCAAAACGAACTGGCCCGCCTGGGATTTGTCTGCGAAAGAATGGTTTTCGGATCCGGCAAAAACGAAACGCAAAACCTGTATGCCAAAAAAGGAACCGGCGAACCGCATTTTTGTTTTTTAGGCCATACGGACGTCGTGCCCGCCGCCGGACAAAAATGGGATTATCCGCCGTTTGGCGCGGAAATACACGACGGCAGGATTTACGGCCGCGGCGCCATGGATATGAAAAGCGGTATCGCCTGTTTTATCAAAGCACTGGAAGATTTTTCATTCAAAGGAACGATTTCCCTGCTTATTACGGGAAATGAAGAAGACATTCCGACTTACGGCACTCCGGCGGTTTTAAAGGAACTGGAAAAACGCGGCGAAAAATGGACGGCGGCGATCGTCGGCGAACCCGGCGGTACGCAGAAAACCGGCGCCGTTATCAAAACCGGCCGGCGCGGCAGTTTAAACGCCCGGCTGACGGTCAGAGGCAAAAGCGGGCATACCGGCTATACGCAGCTGGCTGTCAATCCCGTCGAAGCGTTATGCGATATTTTAACCGAAATCCGCCGTCCGTTGGATAACGGCACGCCCGATTTCGAACCTTCCACCCTGTCGGTAACGACGATTGACGTCGGCAATCCGACGCCGAACGTTATTCCGGCAGAAGCGTTCGCGAAGTTCAACTGCCGTTTCAACGATCTGCATACAGTTGAAAGCTTAACGGAACTGCTGCGCGCCAGAACAGACGCCGCGGCAAAAAAAGCGGGCGTTTCTTATGATCTTGAAACGGAATGCATGGCCGATGTTTTTATTTGCAAAGACAGGCGTCTGCCCGAACTGGTAAAACAGGCCGTCAAAGAAATAACCGGCATTAACACAGTTGAAAGCACTGACGGCGGATCTTCGGACGCGCGTTTTATGGTAAAACACTGCCCTGTTTTGGAATGTGGCGTCAGCGGACAGGGCATGCACGGCGCAAACGAAAGCGTCGCCATTGCGGATCTGGCAGTACAGGTCGGAATTTACCGGCGGATTTTGGAAAAATTTTTTAATTAAGCAAAAAAAGCCCGCCGAAACAGCGGGCTTTTCCAATCGTCGTTATTTTTTCTTAGGCGGAAAAACTTCCAATTCGTCAACGACCAGAAAATCCGGATTATCGGCAAAGTATTCAATCTGGACGCGGTCGCCTGTTTTTAAATCGGTAATTGTTATATCTTCGTCAAACCAGCTGCTGTTTTTTTCCATTTCAGTGGCTTCGTTGACATTAAATAAATATGTATTGCCGTCGTCGCCTTTCAGCGTAAACGTATTTTCTTCGACAGCAATCGTGTCAATCGTACCGAACGTTTTTCCTTTGTTGGCGTCCGCCCAGACGGGCGAAGCCATACAAGATAAAAGCAAGCCTGTCAAAAGTACTTTTTTCATGTGACTCTCCTTAATGAAAAACAACGGTTTATTATAACAATCCCGTTTTCAAAAAGAAGATCATCAAACTGCTAGTCTTGCGCGGGAACAATACAAACTTCGACCCCGGCTTCTTCCAAAACGGATTTGGCCAGATGAAAGTTTTCCGTCCAGCGTTCGGGGATCGGTCTGTCTTCGACAACGACGCGTTTAATGCCCGACTGGATAATTGCGCCGGCGCAGCGCGAACAGGGCAGATAAGGATAAACGTAAATCGTACAGCCCGAAACGGATTTCGGCGCGGTTAAAATGGCATTGGCTTCCGCATGAACGATCAGTTCATATTTCAATTCGCGTTTATTCAACCGGTCCGCCGTATCTTCCACCCCGATCGGCAAACCGTTAAAACCGACGGAAACAATCCGTTTTTTATCGTCAACGATTACTGCCCCGACCTGGGAAGAAGGATCCTTTGACCATGTCGCGACCAGACGGGCCAAATCAAAAAATCTTTTCTGCCATTTATCCATTTTTAACTCCCTTTTGACAGCATCATACCAATCTTTTGTTGAACCGACAAATAAAAAGACTTAACAAATCGTCCGCCTGCCGTTACAGTAACCGAAACTTTTTAAATCAGGGAATGAAAATGAAACCGATTATCGCCGTACTCTGCCCCATGCCCATGGAATTTGAAGCCGTGGAAAAAGCTTTCGGAAAGCTGGGGGAATCTCTGGAAAACGTTTTTGAAGAAAAAAGAATCGATTTTGAAAACCTGGACATTATTCTGGCGCGCTGCGGGGTCGGGAAAACGTTTGCCGCGGCAAAAACGCAAAAAATCATTCAAATGTATGAACCCGATCATATTTTCGTTTGCGGCGTCGCGGGCGCTATTGCCGAAAACCTGAAAGTTTTCGACGTTCTGGTTCCCAACCGCATCGTTCACGGCGATACTCGTTTCGGCGACACATACTGCCCGACGGACGTAACGGAATCCGGGCTGCATTTTTTTGAAGGAAAACCCGGCTTTTCGCAGACGGCTTATCTGCCGGAACGGTTAAACGCGCCTTATAAATCAGGAACGCTGGCCACCATTGATTTTTTCGCGGAAGAAAAAGAAAAGATTTTTTTAGAAGAAAAATTCAACGCCGCTTGCATTGACATGGAAAGCGCCGCCGTCGCGCAGATCGCCACGCTGTGGAATATTCCCGTCACCGTGATCCGGGCGATTTCGGACGACAGGACGCACACGCTGGGCGATTTTGAAACCAACGCACCGAAAGCCTGCGAAATTGCGGCGCAGGCTTTGATGGAGCTTTTGAAAAAAATCTAAAGATCCGAAGAATAAATAAAGTTCATCAGACGGACAGGGCTGCTGCCCAGTTGCTGCCAGGTCTGCGTGATTTCCAGACAAGCCAGCGCCGCCGTCGGAAAGCCTTCGGACACGCGGTGATTCTGCGCTTCGGACATTTCCCGCGTGTCTTCGCAGATCATCGGCAGAAAATCCTGCAAACCGGGATTATGGCCGATCACCAGAACCTCATGCTTTTCCGGGCTCATCTGGCGCAGGATATGCATCATTTCTTCCGCGTCCGCCATATAAAGAGCGTCAACGAAGACGACTTCCGTCGGGACAAAAGCTTTTCTCAGCCTTTCCAGAGTTTCCATCGTCCTGACGCAGGGCGAACACAGCACCAGATCCGGCTGAACATGTTTTTCACGCATTAATTTACGGATTTTTTTCACGTCCTTGCGTCCCCGTTTACCCAACGGACGCAAAGCGTCTTCGGCCTTTTTTTTCGCCTTTGCCGATTTGCCGTGGCGCATCAGGTATAAATGACGCGGTTCTTCGGTTTTAGGGGTATCCGGCGTTTGTTTTTGTTTCAAAACGCCGGGCTGACGGGACGTTTTTGTTTTTGACGTTGATTTCACCATGACCACCTTCTGTTAAAAATACATGATTCAGGATAAAAAGATCCGGCGTAAAAAGATAGATGTTCAATCGGTTTAGACTCTTTTTATGCTTTTATTTCGGGATAAAACATATTACCAATAAATTGATTGCCGCTTTTAATAAGGATTCTTTTTATGACTGCCCAAGCCGTTGTTTTTTCAGAACCTGTTTCTTTAACATCGCCGTCGCGTTTTTTTAACCGGGAATTGTCCTGGCTGGCGTTTAACCAGCGCGTACTGGAAGAATCGATGAACGAACGTTATCCTTTGCTGGAACGTCTGCGCTTTTTAGCGATTTCCGGATCCAACCTGGACGAATTTTTCATGGTGCGCGTCGCCGGTATTTTGGCGCAGATCTATGCCGGCGTGACGACGCGTTCCGACGACGGCCTGACGCCGCAGGAACAGCTGGACGCGATTAATCAGCGCGTCGCCGATTTGCGCAAAACGCAGGACGAATATTTTCATATTCTGAAAAAAGAATTGGAAAAAGAACACATTTTTCTGATCAACCGCGGCCAGCTGTCCAAACAGGACATAAAAGCGTTAAAAGAAGTTTTTGAAGAATCCGTTTTTCCCGTTTTAACGCCGATCGCGCTGGACCCCGCGCACCCGTTTCCGTGGCTGGCCAATTTGTCGCATTCCCTGATTTTTTCAATGAAAGACAAAGAAGGCACGGAACGCAAAGCGATTATTCCTCTGCCGTCCAGCCTGCCGCGTTTTATCCGCCTGAATAAAAAACCGGCCCGGTTTATCCCGCTGGAAGACGTCGTTATGCAGTTTATCGAAACGATTTTCCCGAATTTTAAAGTACAAAGCGCCGGTTTGTTTTCCATTGTACGCAACAGCCTTCTACAGCTGGACGAACGTGCCGAAGACCTGGTCAGCCAGTTTGAAACGGCTTTAGCGCAGCAAAAACGCGGTGACGTCATTGCGTTGGTCATGAATCAGGATATGCCGCAAGAATTAGCCGCTTATCTGACGCACAAGCTGGACGTCGAAAGTTTCGGCGTCGTGCGCAGAAACGGCATACTGGGGACGCGTTCCCTATCCGCGTTGATTTTATCGGACAGAAAAGATTTGCTGTTCAAACCTTATAAGCCGCGTCATGCCGAACGCGTCCGCGATTTCAAAGGCGACCATTTCGCCGCGATCCGCAAAAAAGACATGGTCATTCACCACCCCTATGAATCTTTTGAAGTCGTCGTCAAGTTTTTAAGGCAGGCCGCGAAAGATCCCGACGTCGTTTCCATCAAGCAGACGCTTTACCGGACAAATAAAAATTCTCCGATCGTCAAGGCTTTGATTGATGCTGCCCATGCGGGAAAAGACGTTACTGCCGTTGTTGAACTGCGCGCCCGCTTTGACGAAGAAGCCAATATTAAATGGGCCAAAGATATGGAAAAAGCCGGCGTTCATGTCGTATTCGGACTGATGAATTACAAAACGCACGCAAAAATTTCACTGGTTACGCGCAAAGAAAACGGCAAAATGAAAAGCTACGCCCATTTCGGCACGGGCAATTATCACGAAGTTACCGCAAATCTTTATACCGACTTGTCCTTCTTTACCTGCGACAAGGATTTATGCAACGACGCGGCTTTGGTCTTTAATTATCTGACGGGTTACGCCCAGCCGGAAGGATTAAAAAAACTGTCCATCGCGCCGTTAAATCTGCGCGACCGTTTGTTAAAGCTGATCGACAAGGAAATCGCTTATGCCAAAAAAGGCAAACCCGCAAACATCTGGGCAAAAATGAATTCCCTGCTGGACGACAAGCTGATCGACGCTTTGTACCGCGCTTCGCAGGCCGGCGTGAAAATTACGCTGGTCGTTCGCGGAATCTGCGCCTTACGCCCCGGGATTCCGGGATTTTCGGACAACATAAAAGTCAAAAGCATTATCGGCCGTTTTCTGGAACACGCACGGATATTCTGTTTCGGGGCGGGCAACAAGTTACCCTCCCCCAAAGCAAAGGTCTTTATTTCTTCGGCCGACTGGATGCAGCGCAACACAATGCACCGGGTGGAAACGCTGGTGCCGATCGAAAACGAAACCGTGCACGAACAAATCATGGGCCAGATCATGCAGGGCAATATCAAAGACGAAGCGCTCAGCTGGATTCTGCACCCCGACATGACTTATACGCGCGTATCCGAAAGTCCGCAGGCTTTTTCCTGCCACCAGTTTTTCATGACTCACCCCAGTTTATCCGGGCGCGGGTCGGCCAAGCTGCGCGGCATTGTCGCCCGGCAGAAAAAAGCCGTCAGAAAAGAAGAAAAAACCGCGGCTCTGACGCCTCCGGTTCCGGCAAAAACCAAAGCGCCCGCCGCGCCGAGCATTAAAAAAACGCCCGTCAAAAAACAGAAAAAAATCGTCAGAAAGTCTTTAACGCAGGTCAAAAAGGATTAAAACGCCATGGCTCATCATTCCGAAGAAGATGATATCGAATTTGAAGCAAACTTTTCCGGCAAAGAAGAAGCCGAAATCCGCACGCGGCTGATCGCTCTGCAGGAAAAAATCAGAGAAGCTAACGTTCCTGTCATCGTGCTTTTGTGCGGCGTAAACGGATCGGGAAAAAATGCCGCTCTGGGCACTTTGCGCGACTGGATGGACCAGCGCCAGCTGGATCTGCACGCTTACGAACGCCGCGACATTCAAAAGGATCCGATCGAATTCCGCCGTTATTGGTGCGATACGCCCGTCAACGGCAATACCGGCATTTTCGTCAGTTCATGGTATTCCGACCCGCTGGTTTCCCATGCTTACGGTAAAATCAACGACGACGAATTATATGAACGTTTGGACGAATGCAACGCTTTTGAAAAAGTGCTGGCCGATTCAAACGCTATTTTCTGCAAGCTGTGGTTTCATAAAAACAAAAACGAACAGGAAGCTTTTCTGCGCGCGCTGGACGACGATCCTTATGAAAAATGGCGCGTCATGCCGGACGATTGGAAAAACTGCTGCATGGCTGAAAATTTTGAAGCAGCGACAAAAAAAATAATCCGCTATACCGACAAAGACTATGCGCCCTGGTTTGAAATCGATTCCGGTTCCTTTACGGAACGTCTGCGCGTCGCTTTGGACATTTTCTGCACCCGCGTCGAAAAGCAGATCGAAGCGTATTTAAAATCAAAAGAAAAGAAAAACGACGACGGCAAAGACAAAAACGACAAGCCTAAAAAACCGGACTTCGTCAAAACCTTAAATATGGACGCGACGTTATCCAAAGACGAATATCGCGAAATGCTGCCTTATCTGCGCGCGCGTCTGAACGCGTTGTTAATGGAAGTTAAAAAACGCAACAAAAAAGTCATTTTGGCTTTCGAAGGCCCGGACGCGTCGGGCAAAGGCGGCGTTATCAGCCGGCTGGCGTCGTCGATTTTTGTACGCGACTGCGACATTTTCCCGATTGCCGCCCCGACAAAAGAAGAAATCAACCATAACTATTTATGGCGGTTCTGGCAGCGGCTGACGAATCAAAAACTGCTGACCGTCTTTGACCGTACCTGGTACGGGCGCGTTTTGGTCGAACGCATCGAACACTTTGCGACCGACAAAGAATGGAAACGCGCTTACGACGAAATCAATCATTTTGAAAAACAGCTGACAGACGGCAGAAACATCGTCGTTAAATTTTTGCTTTACATCACCAAAGACGAACAAATGGAACGGTTTAAAGCGCGCGAAGAAACCGCCTATAAAAAATGGAAAATCGGCAGCGAAGACTGGCGCAACCGTGAAAAATGGGATCAGTATGACGAAGCGTTCGAAGACATGCTGAAAAAAACAAACACTAAATACGCCCCGTGGTTTGTCGTCGCCGACAACAACAAAAAATACGGCCGGATTCAGGCGATGAAATTATTATGCGAACACCTGGAAAAAGTTTTGGATTACAATCCGGAAAACGACGTGCCGCCGCCTGAAAAAGAATCTGAATCGGAAAAATCGAAGAAAAACAAAGACAAAAAGAAAAAAGGCTGACACTGCACGATGGATTTTGACGCTCCGGTTTACACAATCAAAAACGCGCATCTGCAATTCGGCGAACGTCCTTTGTTTACCGGATTGGAATTATATTTAAACAAAGGAAAAAAATATTGCCTGGTCGGGCGCAACGGATCGGGAAAATCCACGCTGTTAAAAGTCATTGCCGGTTTGACGCAAGCAGACCGGACGGAAACTTTTTTACAGCCGGGAACGGTCGTTTCCTATATGGCGCAGGAAGACGAGCTGTCCGGATTTTCCACTTTGCGCGACGTCGTATTGTCAGGACTGGGCGAACATCAGGCGGATTCGGCCTATAAAGCCGATATTTTAATCGAACGGCTGGGAATCGCCGGCGGCGCCGATCCCCTCGCAGCGTCAGGAGGCGAACGCAAAAAAGCCGCTTTGGCCCGCGCCTTGGTTAATGAACCCGATATATTACTGCTGGACGAACCGACTAACCACCTGGACATTACGACGATTGAAAAGCTGGAAGACATTCTTTCAAAATTCACCGGCGCTTTGATCGTTATCAGTCATGACCGCGCTTTTTTAAAACACGTCTGCGACGGTATTATATGGCTTGACCGCGGAATCGCGCGAACGCTGAATAAAGGATTCGACGCTTTTGAAGACTGGCGCGACGCCGTTTACGAACAAGAAGAAGCCGGACAAAACCGTTTAAACAAAAAAATAGAATCCGAAACCCGCTGGCTGCACAAGGGCGTAACGGCCCGGCGCAAACGCAATCAGGGACGGCTGCGCAGGTTATACGATCTGCGCAACGAACGGCGCGACCAGATAAAGAAAACCGGATCGGTAGACTTAAATATCGACAGCGGCGTTATTCAGTCAAAACTGATTATTGAAGCAAAGCATATTTCCAAATCTTTTGGCGAAAAATCAATCGTTAACGATTTTTCTTTGCGTGTCATGCAGGGCAACAAAATCGGCGTTATCGGCGCGAACGGAGTCGGAAAAACAACGTTAATCAAGCTGCTGACCGGACGGCTGGCGCCGGACGCGGGGCATGTGCGGCAGGCAAAAACGACTCGGGAAGTTTATTTTGACCAGAACAGAGCCGTTTTGGACCCTTCTAAAACGTTAAAAGAAACGTTATGTCCCGACGGGGGCGACCATGTTTTTGTCAAAGGCGAACCGCGGCATGTTTATTCTTATTTAAAGGACTTTTTATTTTCTCCGGCGCAGGCGAATACGCCTGTTTCCGTTTTATCCGGCGGAGAAAAAAACAGGCTGATTTTGGCGCGCGATCTGGCAAAGCCGTCTAATTTCCTGGTATTGGACGAACCGACAAACGATCTGGACACGGATACGCTGGATTTGTTGCAGGACGCTTTGGAAACATACAAAGGAACGGTTTTGATTGTCAGCCATGACCGTGACTTTTTGGACAATACGGCAACGTCTTTGTTATATATGGCGGGCGACGGCAGTGTCGCAGAATATGTTGATTCCTGCACAAATCTGTTGAAAAAAATCAAAGAAAAAGAAAAGAAAATTCCTTCCGCCGTCAAAGCTCCCGTAAAAAAAGAAGACCGGTCCGAACGCCGGCCGAAAGCTTTCCGCCTGTCCTATAACGACAAGAGGGCTTTGGATATGCTGCCCGGCGAAATTGCCGCGTTGGAACAGCAGATTAAAATAATGGAAGAAAAGCTGGCCGATCCGGATTTTTATGTAAAATCTCCGTCTGAATTTGAAAAAACAGCGGCAGAACTGGAACAGTCAAAAGCCCTGTTAGATGAAAAAGAAACCCGGTGGCTGGAACTACTGCCGTAGGGGCATCAATTTTTTTATTCTTGCCATCGGCACGATCTGATCCCCGCCGGTACTGGCCGTACGGGCATCAGTTTTTGATTCTTGCCATTGGCACGGCCTGATCCCCTGTCCGGAGGACGTTTCCCCCCTACGGGTAGTAGCCGCACGGGGTACTGGCCGTACGGGCGTCAGTTTTTGATTCCTGTCGTCGGCACGACCTGATCCCCTGTCCGGAGGACGTTTCCCCCGCACGGGGAGTGCCCCTACACGGGGTACTGGCCGTACGGGCGTCAGTTTTTGATTCCTGTCATCGGCACGGCCTGATCCCCTGTCCGGAGGACGTTTCCCCCGCACGGGGAGTGCCCCCTACGGGTAGTAGCCGCACGGGGAGTGCCGCGGACAAAAACATGAAAAAACACATGTTATTTTTATTGTGATAAAAAGTACATAATTAAAGATAGAAATAAATTATTTTTTTATATTTATTTCAAATAGATATAATG
>JAJXEL010000215.1 GCA_021639925.1 Alphaproteobacteria bacterium
AATCTGTTGAGATCAAAAAAGAAGAAAAAGACAAAGGTTTTGACGGACACGCAAAAGAAGAAAAATGTTTCGTTGATCTGTCTGCTGTTTTATGGCGGGCAAACGGAATCTGTTTTAAATGAAAAGGGGGGCGAAAAGTGATTGGGTCGTTTTTGATAAAAAAATCCCGCCGGGTCTGTTCAATCCGGCGGGCGGCATTTTGAAAAATTCCGGTTAACGGCCTGTACGGGCGGCGGCTTTGGCGATCAAAACGGATTTCTGCGGCTGCGCCTTTTTGCGTTCCGGATCAACATAAACCATGTCGTCCGTCCAGGGGATTAATACCTTTTTAGAATCGCCAGTCTGCATTTGCGCCACCTGCGGATCCATAACCTTGTGATGCAGTTCGTCATGCGGTTTGATCGGCATTAAAATCAGGTTGGAAAATTCATTCAGACCGCCGCCGTGAATCGGCAGTTTGTGGTGCACGTTATAACCGACGGGGGCATGTCCTTTTTTTACTTGTTCAATCTGTTTGTCCGTCAACCCCAGATCGCGCAAGGCCGGTTCCATTGTCGCCCCGATATGTTTTAAAAATTCTTTGCGCACCGAATCAAAACCGCTGCGCCGGCGTTTACGCGTTTTTTTGTCAGGAACGGTCCATTCGACTTCTTTTAATTTAAAGCCGTTGATTTCCGTAAACGAAAATTTGCCCGCCTGCGCGTTTAACTGCGCCGCCGTTTTGACAGGCTTGCCTTTTTTGCCGTTCGATTTGCGTTTGGCATGCACCAGACCGTATTGCTTAACCATAAAATACACCCTTTCCAACAGAAGCGTTTATTATAAACAACTTTGCCATAAAAAATATTTTTTGTCTATTTTTTTATCTTGTCTGCCGCATTTTTTGCAAAACAGCCTGTTGAACGGGTTGTTTCAAAGCCGCCAGGACACGCTGTTTTTCTGACGGCGGGATAAAAATGCTGCCGTCCGGAACGGGCATTTTGACGGTTTTCGTTTCGCCGTCCTGCATTTGACAGATCTGCAGGTCGGACACTTTGTGAATATCGGTATGATACGGGTCGTTTTTAATCAGGATAAAATTGGAAAATTCATTTTTTCCGCCGCCGGCCAAAGGCAGTTTGTGATGAACGTTGTACCCGTTCGGCGCTCTGCCTTTTCCCATTTCGGCAATCGCTTTGTCGGACAAGCCCAGCGCCTTTAATACCGGCGCCTGCGTCTTGGCCAGATTTTGCAAAAAAGCTTTGCGCTGCGGGCCGAAAGAACGGCGCAGTTCCTTGACGCGTTTTTTCCCGACCGCCGTATAGGAAACGTCGATAACGGGAATGTCATGCACTTTTCCGGGCAGAGCGGCAATCTTTTCCGCGCGTTCCTTTTCCTGCTGCGCGGCTCTTTGGGCGCGGCGGGCTTCTTTTTCCGCCTTGGTCGGTTTGTGCTGAATATAGTCCGTCATTGTCAGCGGCCTTTCCCTGCCGCGGCGGCGGCCAATACCGTCCTGCGGTTAACTTCGTCACGGACTTCGGCAAAAGAGGTGTTCTTATTCTTCCCGTAGGTCTTGCGGCCTTTTTTGGCCCATTTTTCCAAAAACTTATACTGCGGCGAAGGAACAAAAACGGGCGTTTGCGGATCCGGAATGACAACGGTTTTTTTACCGCCTTCCTGCATGCCGCGGACCTGCGGGTTGATCAAATGATAATGCATCATGTCGTGATACGGTTCCCGGCGGATTAAAACCAAATTGGAAAAATCATTTGTGCCGCCGCCGTAAATCGGCAGTTTGTGATGCGTATTGAACCCGTGCGGCGTAAAGCCGTTTTCCATGCCGGCAATCTGTTTTTTCGTAATGCCTGCGGCCAGCAGGGCCGGGCGCTGCGTTTTGGCCAGAAATTTGATAAATTCGGCCCGTTTTTCCTGTTCGAATTCCAAACGCCGGGCGGCGCGTTCTTCCTTTGACGGGACGCGAAACGTTACTTTTCTGCACGGGACGCCCAGAAAGCTTTCGGGCATTTTTGACGCCGCCACAGGACGTTTTTGCGTTCCTTTTTTATTGTTTTTCTGACGTTTCTGATGCAAAAAACGATCGGATTTTTTAGCGGTGAAAGGCGTTTGCGGAAGATTTGGCATAAATGAATCCTTTTCGTTTTTTTGCGCGCCCGGTTAATTAGAGGCTTGCCTGTGTCCTTATAAAAAGAGTATATC
>JAJXEL010000216.1 GCA_021639925.1 Alphaproteobacteria bacterium
GGTGTTGCTGTATGCCTTTGGGCTGTGAGGGCGTATCGTGCAAAGCGGGATATTCACCCGCCCTTAATGCAAACGGCTGTTGCTGCGTGTAAACGCATGTTCGCCGGATTTATAAAAATAACCGTAAAAAAAAAGAGCCTCTTGCGAGGCTCTTTTAAACTGTTCGGGCCGAAAACGGTTAGAAACCGCCCATGCCGCCCATTCCGCCCATGCCGCCCATTCCGGCGTCAGCGCCGCCGTGGCAGCTGCACTTTTCTTCCGGTTTATCGGCAACCATGGCTTCCGTCGTAATCAACAGACCGGCGATGGAAGAAGCACTTTCCAAAGATGTGCGGACAACTTTGGTCGGATCGATAATGCCGGCTTCGAACATATCGACATATTTGCCCGTCTGCGCGTCAAAACCAATGTTTGTTTTTTCGCCTTCCAACAGCTTGCCGGCAATCACGGCGCCGTCTTCACCCGCGTTCGCGGCGATCTGACGCACCGGCGCCTGCAAAGCGCGGCGGATAATGTCGATACCGACACGCTGGTCGTCATTGGCCGGTTTCAAAGCGTCCAGGCATTTAACGGCATACAGCAACGCCGTGCCGCCGCCCGTGACAATGCCTTCTTCGACAGCAGCGCGCGTCGCATGCAGCGCATCGTCAACACGGTCTTTCTTTTCTTTCACTTCGACTTCGGAAGCACCGCCGACTTTGATCACTGCGACACCGCCGGACAATTTCGCCAGACGTTCCTGCAGTTTTTCCTTGTCGTATTCGGACGTGGTCGTTTCAATCTGCTGTTTGATCTGGTTGCAACGGGCGGAAATTTCATCTTTCGCGCCGGCGCCGTCAACAATCGTCGTATTGTCTTTTGTAATCGACACTTTCTTCGCTGTTCCCAGCATATCCAGCGTTACGTCTTCCAACTTGATGCCCAAATCGGCGGAAATTACCTGGCCTTTGGTCAGAATGGCGATGTCTTCCAACATGGCTTTGCGCCGGTCGCCGAAACCAGGAGCCTTAACAGCCGCGACTTTTAATCCGCCGCGCAGTTTGTTGACAACCAGCGTTGCCAAAGCTTCGCCTTCAACGTCTTCCGCAATAATCAGCAGCGGACGGGCAGACTGAACGACGGCTTCCAGCACCGGCAGCATGGACTGCAGGTTGGACAGCTTCGCTTCATGAATCAAAATGTACGGATTTTCCAGTTCGCAGGTCATCTTTTCCGCATTCGTCACGAAATACGGGGACAAATAACCGCGGTCAAACTGCATGCCTTCCACGACTTCCAGTTCGGTGTTCAGGCCTTTGGCGTCTTCAACCGTGATCACGCCTTCGTTGCCGACCTTGTCCATCGCATCGGCCAGATACTGCCCGATCGAGCTGTCGCCGTTGGCGGAAATCGTTCCGACCTGCGCGACTTCGGCCGTCGTGGACACTTTGCGCGAACGGGATTTGACGTCTTCGACCACAGCGGCAACCGCCAAATCAATACCGCGGCGCAGATCCATCGGATTCATGCCGGCGGCAACGGCTTTGCAGCCTTCGCGGACAATCGCCTGAGCCAGAACGGTCGCGGACGTCGTGCCGTCGCCGGCAACGTCGGCCGTTTTGGACGCGGCTTCTTTGACCATCTGCGCGCCCATGTTTTCAAACTTGTTCGCCAATTCAATTTCTTTGGCAACGGAAACGCCGTCTTTGGTAATCCGCGGCGCGCCGAAAGATTTCGACAAAACGACGTTGCGGCCTTTCGGTCCCAGCGTAACCTTGACGGTATCAGCCAGAATATCTACGCCGCGCAGCATCGCGCTGCGGGCATCGGTGGAAAATTTGACTTCCTTAGCAGCCATAGTAAAAAACCTTCCGTAAAAAAAATAAACCCTTGAAAAACGTCTGAAGATTATTCCAAAATCCCCAAAACGTCGGCTTCTTTCATAATCAACAGTTCTTCGCCGTCGATTTTAACTTCCGTTCCCGACCATTTGCCGAACAACACCTGATCGCCGACTTTCAGCGTCATGGGAATCGTTTTGCCCTGTTCGTCACGGCCGCCCGTGCCGACGGCAATAACTTCGCCCTTCGACGGTTTTTCCTTCGCCGTGTCGGGAATAATGATTCCGCCGGCGGTTTTTGTATCTTCCGCTGTGCGTTTAACCAGAATACGGTCAAATAACGGTCTGAATTTCATGGTAAAC
>JAJXEL010000061.1 GCA_021639925.1 Alphaproteobacteria bacterium
ACTGTAACTCAATTTTATTTAATCTTATATGGTGTTCCTTTGTCCGCCTCCATTTGTTTTTGGTTTTACCGCAAAAAAGTATGCCGTTATTTGTTTTGGTTTATCATGACTCTTTCATTTCCTTTTACTCTGTTTTATTTGTGGGGAGAACTTTATTATGGTACAATATGATTCTACGCATAAAAATCCCCTGACGGAAATAAATTCGGCAGGGGATTTTTTTTGATTCTTATACGTTTAAATCCGTTCCGTTTTTTTGAACTGCCGCTCCGTATTGCGCGGCCACTTTATGCGCCGCTTCATAAGCGTCCAGCTGGCGCGTCATGGCTTCCGGAAACCAAGAGGCGGCCGGCGATACCTGTTCCGATGACGCCAAAGGCAGATTGTCACGTTTATAGCCGAACCCTTCTGTGCTGACCTGGGAACGGATTGCTTCAATATCTACGGGCGGTTTTGACGCGGCCGGTTTCTGTGCCAAAGACGTGTTGATCTCGTTGATCGTTTTGGCTTTGGCTTGCTGGCGCATTTCCTCGATCCGCAGCTGTTTGGCCTGATCCGGCGCGTTGGCCGTCAACGGCTGGGCAACCCCGAATTTCGTTTGATTGTTACGATAGCGCGCCGCCGTGTCCATCGGAAAAACTTTGGCGTCGCCCGGCCCTTTTAATGTTCTGGTATTTCTGGCTGTTTCGCGGGATTTGGCCGTTTCTTCGGACATGTTGTAAGGCGATTGCGCGCCGATTAATTTATTTGATTTTTGCGAAAACGTCGTTCTTTCCAATTGTTCGTTTAAACGGCTGCCCGGTTTGACGGTATCCGCACTGACGACAAAGGGGGTTAAATCTTCCGCGTTTGCCAGAGCTGCCGGTATTTCCGCAACGTCTGCAGAAGAAACAGCGCCGCGGGGCGCGGCCTTTTCCTGCGCGGTCAAAAGAACCGGCGGCTGTATTTGTTGTTGTCCGACAACCGGCGCGGGGCGAGCGGCTTGTTGCTGCACGCTGACGTCCGGCGTTGTTTCCGTTTTGTCATTTAATTCCCGGGCAAACAGGCTTTGACGCATTGTTTGCGGCAATTCAAATTCTTCCGCCGGTTTGGACGCCAATGCGGACTGAAAGGTTACGCCGTCCTGCCAGACGGCCATATCAACAGTAAATTCCGTATTTAACATGTTTATCCTCCCTTTGCTGTTTTTAAAAATGCAATATGCGTGCCAAGTATTTTTTATTTAAAAAAAGGAAAAGCTCTTTTATGATATCAGTCTGTCTTTCGGGAGGAAAAAATGCGCCAGATTTTAATTTATTCGCCGCAGGAAAAACCGCGCCAGGCTTTGGCCGGCGAAATCCGCGCGTTGGAAATCGCTCAGGAAGTCGTTGAAACGGCTTCTTTTGACGAAGCGGTCAGTTTTATTAAAAATGAAGTTTTTTCCGCCTTGATTATTGATGATCCGACGCCGGAACAACATCAGCTGCTGTCTGCCGTCAAAAACGGCGTTCCCGTTTTTTATTTAACGGCGCAGCCTTTCGAAGCCGAAGACGTCCAAACGTTTCAAAAACCCGTCCGTTTGTCTGTTTTTTTAACGGCTCTGATCGCCGCCGCCGCCCAATTTGAACAAAGCGAAGACGCTTCTGTTGCTTTGGGGTGTTGGAAATTTAATTTCGCCGGGAAAACGTTGAGTTATAAAAACACTGAAATTAAATTAACGGAAAAAGAAGCGGCAATTTTGAATTATCTTTACGGCTGTGACAAACCGGTTGATAAAGAAACGCTGCTGCGCGAAATCTGGGGATACGGCGAAGGGGTTTCGACGCATACGCTGGAAACACATATTTACCGCCTGCGTCAAAAACTGGAAACGACGGGCATTACGTTTTTAACCGGCAACGGCGAAGGGTACCGTCTGGTCTGCTCCGATCCGGTTATTTAATGTAATTTTCCCGCATTTTACGCAGCCTGCGGGCTTTTTGCGTCGGGGTTTCGTCCATGTCGCGGTCGCGGATACGGACTTTTAACGCGTCAAAAGCGTCGCCGACGGGAATAAAGCCGTCGCGGCTTTCGATCAGGCTTTTTCCCGCGTGGGCCAGGCCGATCGCATTGCCGTTTTCATCAACCAAAACGCCGCCCAGCGAAACGCTTTGAACGTTTGTATTCGTTAAAATATCAACGCCCGTATCGCTGAAACGGTATCCGGCGACTTTTCCTTTTTCCAAAGCGCCTTCAAACCCGCCGCGCATCGGCGTGCCGATGGCGTAAAACGGTTCGCCGACTTCCGGCAGATCCAGACGCAGCGGAATCGGCCAGTTATATTCGTCAAATTCTGCCGGCGGCATGTATAACAACGCGACGTCTTTGTCTTTATTGACACGCAAAACCATTGACGAAACAACGCGGCCGTCTAAAAATTCCGTTTTAACAAAAGTTGTTTTTTTGGCGATTTCATAGTTTGTCAAAACCAAAGACGGCGAAATAACCAGGCCGGACCCGACTTCTTCTTCATTTGTAACGGCGACGACGCTGGACCGGATACGGTACAGACGGATCGGCGAAAGGTAACGGAACGGTTTCTGGTTGTCAATCGTGATCCAGCCGTCAACGGGCGATACGACAAATCCCAGTTTGCTGTCTTCTCTTTCCAGGCCGGAAGACAGAGCGTAACCTTCAAAAAACCGTGCCAGAGGAATAACGGGCAGAATACGGCCGAACAATCCCCTTTCCAGCGGGGGTTCTTTTAACAGGCGGGCATAAAAGCCGCTGCCGTCGTCTTTGTCCGTCAGACCGCGCGCCAAAATACCGGACCCCATTGAATCGCCCAATCCGCGTCCGGTGTCTTCCGGTTCTGTACCGCCCAGCACTTGCTGCCCCAGTTCGCGCCGCGCCTGGTCCAGGCGTTCCAGCTGTTCGGGGTTTAATGTTTCCCCTTCGGCCAGCATACGTTCCAGTTCTTCCAGCGTATGCAGCGCTCCGGTGCCTTTTTCCAGTTCTCCCGACAAATTTCTGTCGCCGCCCGTGATTTTTTCCAGATCGTCCAAAGTCCGTTCCCGTTCGCGTTCGCTGTAAAAAATCATGCGTTTGCGTCGGTAAGAAGATTGCAATTTCTTGTATTTTTTATGTTCATACGCCAGCGCTTCGAATTCGGCTTTGGCTTTTTCCAAATCGTTCGGATCCGGAACGTTGCGCATCGTCTGCATGAATCCCGGCATGCCGATGACCCGTACCAAAGCGTCGGCAAAGGCTTTTTCAATCAGCCGGATTTCTCCGTCGCGGACCGGGGTTTGAATTTCGGCATAGCCGCGGGTAACGTCTTCCCAGTACAGTTTACGGTTAAACGGCGTCATGACGCGCCATAAAACCTGAATTTCCGCCGATCCGCTGCGCAGATGCGAATATGTTCTGGTCCGCCAGTCATACTGGTCGCATACGTTGATAAACAGGTCTTTGATTTCAGCCGTGATAACGTATCCCGGCAGCAGATCCGGCCTTTCGGCGCTGATGGAATACGGATAATAAGGATTGTCTTTGCGCACGATAACAGGGAACAGTTCGTTCATTTCTTCGAAAAAGACATTGTCAAACTTCATATCGCGGCGCATGGCGCGGCCTTCGTTTAAAACAATGTTTTTTTCCGCTCTTTTACAGCCGAACAGCTTGAAATTATATCGTCCGATATCTTTTCCCCATTCGTCGGCCGTCCTGTTGCGGTTGATCTTAAAATCCACATATTCCAACTTGATCGGCGCCAGGCGGGGATCAAAAGTAAACAATCGTTCCGCCAGTTCCGAAGACGCCGAATCATAAACCGGAAACGCGCCGGATTCATCAATAACGATCGTCGTTTCCGTCTTTCCCGAAACGGCGGAAGGCATCTGACATAAGCACAAAATCAGAAAAATAAAGAAAAAATGTTTCAATTTCATCAGATACCTTTATATATTGATTCAGTCTATTTTACATAATCAGAAAAACATTAAAAAATGTTTTAGTTTTTAAAGGATATCACTATGTATCTGCTGCCCGCGATTGATTTGAAACAAGGCAAATGCGTCCGTTTAAAACAGGGCGATATGGCGCAGGCGACCGTTTTTAACGATAATCCGGCGGCTCAGGCGGAATCTTTTGCCTCTCAGGGCGCGGAATGGATTCATATCGTTGATCTGGACGGCGCTTTTGCCGGAAAGCCCGTCAATGCTCAGGCCGTTGAAAATATCTTAAACGCCGTCGATGTTAAAATCGAACTGGGCGGCGGGATCCGTACGCTTGAAACCATTCAAATGTGGCTGGACAAAGGCGTCGCGCGCGTTATTCTGGGGACGATTGCCCTGCGTGATCCGGATTTTGTCAAACAGGCCTGCCGGGAATTTCCGGGACGGATTGCCGTCGGCATAGACGCCAAAGACGGTTTTGTCGCTGTTGAAGGCTGGGCCGAAAAATCCGGAATAACGGCGGTCGATCTGGCGCGTCAGTTTGAATCCGCAGGCGTTTCCGCAATTATTTATACCGACGTGGCGCGCGACGGCGTTTTGCAGGGGCCTAATCTGGCCGCGACGGTTCAGCTGGCCACAGCCGTTTCCACGCCGGTCATTGTATCGGGCGGGATTTCTTCGCTGGACGACATCAGAGCCTGTAAAAAAGAAGAACAAAACAATATTGCTGGCGTTATTGCGGGGCGGGCGGTTTATGACAACCGCTTTACCGTGCGCGAAGCTGTCCGGTTGTTAAAAGGGGAAGAATAAAAATGCCTTCAGAAGTTTTAATCCGTTTGTTTGAAACGATTCAAAGCCGCAAAGGCGCGGATCCGCAGACCTCGTACACGGCAAAGCTGTTTTCAAAGGGCACCGGCCGGATTGCGCAGAAAGTCGGCGAAGAAGCCGTTGAAACCGTTATTGCCGCGACGGCGAAAGACAAAGAACACGTTGTTTCGGAAAGTGCGGATTTATTGTATCATTTATGCGTTTTATGGGCGGACGCGGGCGTTTGTCCCGATGATGTGTTTTATGTTTTGGAACAAAGAGAAGGCATTTCCGGCATAACGGAAAAAAATTCACGGCCGAAGGAGTAAAGAAATGAAAGCTTATGATGAAAGCAACGTATTTGCCAAAATGTTAAAAGGGGATATTCCCGTTAATAAGATTTTCGAAGACGATTACGCGATTGCGTTTAAGGACATTCACCCCAAAGCGCCCGTACACCTGCTGGTGATTCCGAAAGGGGCGTATACGGATTTTTCGGATTTCAGCACAAACGCGCCCGCTGAAGAAATTGCCGGATTTTTCAAAGCTGTCGGGACAGTGGCAAAAAAACAGGGTTTGGTTGAAGGCGGATATCGTCTGGTGATGAATACGGGCCGCGACGGCGGACAGGAAGTCCCGCACCTGCATGTCCACATTCTGGCCGGGAAAAAACTGGCGTTTTAAAGATAAGGAAAAGCCCTCTGAAATCAGAGGGCTTTTTTTATTATTTATTCAAATTCGATCTTAACCCGCTTTTTGTAAAAACGAGCCAAACGGAATAATTCACCGAAACCGCTGACGTTGCCTGTTTCCATATTCATCAGCGTCTTGACGGGAAAGTCCATCGCTTCGGACAGATCGTACACCGTTTCATATCCGTGATTGATCCGTTCCGTACGCAATGTTTCCGCCAGACGGTATCTGAACTCTTCTATTGAATGAACTTTTATTGGCATTTCTGTAACTCCTTCTTTGTTAAAAAAACAAACTCACGGCCGGCGGCCGAGGCCCAACACCCTCCCGGCGGGGGTGGCGGCGCCACAGGCACAACGTCCTCCGGACAGGGCTACTACCTGTAGGGGGCACTACCCGTGCGGGGGTGCGACCGTAATTTTGTTCCAAAAAAAACAAACTCACCTTAAGGACTAGTCCTTAAGGTGAGGGAGTTAGCAACTGCAACACAACAGTCCGGGTTATTCGACGCATACGCGCTTATCTCCCCGGCTCCCTCATAATGAAGGGCAGATTTATTATGTGTTGAGGAGCTGCTACACTCCACAGTCGGCCTACCGACTGCGGGAGCGATAATAGATTAAGTTGATGGACAGGTAAAGATGTTTGTACTGGCCGTACAGCTACTGCTACTACCCGTAGGGGGGCGGCGCCACAGGCACAACGTCCTCCGGACAGGGGATTAGATTGTGCCAGTGGCAGAAAATTAGAAACTGATGCCCGTACGGCAGTACCCCGTGCGGGGGAAACATCAGGTCATGCCAACGGCAAAAAAACTGATGCCCGTACGGCTACTACCCGTAGGGGGCACCACCCGTGCGGGGGTGCGACCGTAATTTTGTTCCAAAAAACAAACTCACGGCCAGCGGCCGAGGCCCAACGCCCTCCCGGCGGGGGTACGACCGTGATTTTGTCCAAAAAAACAAACTCACCTTAAGTACTAACTCTTAAGGTGAGGGAGTTCGAAACTGCAATACGGACAGTCCGGGTTATTCGACGCATACGCGCTTATCTCTCCGGCTCCCTTATAAAAGGGCGGATTATATGGTTTTAGAGGAGCTGTGACACTCCGCAGCCGGCCTACCGGCTGCAAGAGCGATAATAGATTAAGTTGATGAACAGGTAAAGATATTTGTACTGGCCGTACGGCTGCTAGCCGCAGGGGCATCAGTTTTTGATTCTCGCCATTGGCACGATCTAATCCCCTGTCTGGAAGACGTTTTCCCCGCACGGGTAGTGCCCTGTCCGGAGGACGTTATCCCCCTACGGGTAGTAGCCCCGCCGGGAGGGCGTTTCCCCCTACGGGCAGTAGAAAAAAGAGGGCTGAAACAGCCCTCTTTGATTTTTTTATGGTTCTTTTAACCGGCCAGCTGCAAAATATCACATAACTTGACCGTTGCTTCCTGCGTATTGATTTTTTCCAACGCGGCCAATTCATTTGCCAAACGGTCCAACGCCTGTTCATAAATCTGGCGTTCGCTGTAAGACTGGTCGGACTGAGACTGAGACCGGTACAAGTCGCGAACGACTTCGGCAATCGAAACCGGATCGCCGGAATTAATCTTCGCTTCATATTCCTGGGCACGGCGGCTCCACATCGTGCGTTTTGTTTTTGATTTGCCGCGCAACGTTTCCAAAGCCGTATCCATAATATTTTTATTGGATAACTTTCTTAATCCCGAATTTTTCGCTTTTGCCATCGGAACGCGCAAAGTCATACGGTCTTTGTCAAAATGAACAGCAATCAATTCCAATTCCTGTCCCGCGACGGTGTCTTTTGTAATGCTCAGAACTTTTCCGACGCCATGGGTCGGGTAAACAACAAAATCACCGGTCGAAAAAGAAACTTCTTTTACCATATCAAGTATCCTAATCAGGGTTTTATCCGTACAAAAAAGCGATTCTCCTCCCTTTTTCCTGATGAAAAAAGTCACTTTTTTGCAGCTTGTCATAAATTAAGGGAAAGCCGGATTGATCACGTTTCCCTTTAAAGACACAACAGTTATACCACAAAATACCGGTTTTGGGTAGAACTTAGTGATAAAAAATTCACAAATTCTTAATATTTTGTCTATTTCCGCGCGTCTCCGCCTTTTTTAAGGCGCAGGCAGCGTATCGGGAATCAAGTGTGTTTCCTGTCCGTAAAGAACAAAAACCCTTTGTCCGACGGCGAGTCGGTTATTCATTCCCTGAATTACGGTAATCATATTGCCGTCCGCCAGACGGACAATATATTGCAGGGCCTTTTGTTCGCTGAGTTCTTTTTGGGTCAGCCCGCCGATAAACGCGCCGGCCAAAGCTCCGCCGACAGAGGCGAGCACGCTGCCCGATCCCCGGCCGATCGTCGAACCGGCAACACCCCCGGCAACGCCGCCGATCAGCGCGCCGCCCGAATTCTGCCCTTGAATCGTAACGGTCCGGACGTCGACGATAACGCCCTGCCCGACCTGATCGGCCGACCCGACGGAAGACATTTGATACGAATCGCTGTTAATGTCGCGGGCGCAGGCAGACAACAGCAGGAAAAACAGAAAAAATACGGATTTTTTCATCAAGACCCGTCTTTCTTTTTCCATCTTAAAAGATTTCAAAGAAAAAACAGCCTGACCATCAGCAGACAATCAAAAGGTTTGACAGCGGCGCAAAAATTTATTTTTTCGGTTTTTCCGCAAAATCAATCGCTTCCAAAATCTTATCGGACGGCGATAATTCCAGTTCCAGTATTTCGTTGGAAAAAGGTTTTTTGAATTTCAGATAATAAGCCTGCAGCAAATGATTTTTCAGAAATTCCGTCGTATACGTCGCGCCATATAAACGATCTGAAAAAACCGGGTGGCCGATCGAGGCCAGATGCAAACGAACCTGATGCTGGCGGCCCGTGCGCGTACGGACATCGACATACGTCGCATTCGGCAACCGTTTGATAACGGTATATTCCGTTACAGACGCCAATCCTTCGCCGGGCGCGGCAATTTTCATTTTGTGCACCGGTTCGGCCTGCGCGTCCGTGATCGGTTTGTTAATCGTGCCTTTATCCTGCGAAATCACGCCTTCAACAACTGTACGATACCGTTTTTCAACCTTTCTGTCCGCAAACTGATCCAGCATGTATTTCTGCGCTTTTTCATTTTTGGCAAAAATCATCAGCCCTTGCGTATTACGGTCCAGCCGGTGAACCTTATAATACCACTTCGGTTTTTTGTCCGGCGACACGCAAGCCGATTTTATGCGCAGCAAATCCAGCATGGATTCTTCTTTCCTGTTCTGATTGGTCACGGAAATAATGCCGGCAGGTTTATTGACGATAACCAAATCGTCGTCTTCGTACACGATTTTAACCCGCTTGTCGATGTTCGCGCAGCTGGTCGGTTGGAATTCCTCCGCCGGGGAAGAAAACAGCGCGCAGCCGGACAACGTTAAAAACAACAAAGAAAAAAACGCTTTTTTCATGGCCTTTCCTCCTTTTGCCTTCTCAGACTGAAAAATCATCGTGAAATTGCAGGAATTTTTCGTCCTTATACCCTTTCCGGCTTTTGATTTCGCCGGCAATGTCATTTTCCATGCCGTCACGCAAAACCGTCAACGTCATATTTTCAATTTCGGCGACCAGACGGCGCATTTCGTCCGCCTGCTTTTGCGCCGGCATTTCGCCGTCGCGCGCTTCGAGCAGCGCAAACAGCGCTTCAGTCTGACAGGTTTCGGCAACAACCAGGTACGCCTTGACAATATCAACGACAGGCGCGCTGCTTTCCGCGCGCATCTTGCCGACAAAATTAACCCCCGCGCGATTGATCAGGTTGTTAACGATCATCGTCGCGCTGATTTCACGGCGCAGCGGGTGTTTTAAAATATATTCCCCTGCCGCCGCGCACAGTGACCCGGGGAAATAAGACGGCAGCATGTTGTTTTGTACGAACGGATCGTCCGGCAGATCACTGTTTAAGACCGCGTCATATAAATACAATTTGGCATACGCCATTAAAACGGCCAGTTCGGGACGCGTCAGCCCCCGGCCGTGATTGAAACGCGCGTCCATTTCCGCATCGGGCGGCAGAGATTCCAAAGCGCGGTTCAGCCGGTCGTCTTTTTCCAAAGCGTGAATCAGCTTTTTATTTCCGGGAATGCTTTTCGCGCCGCGGTGCTGCATATAAGACAAAATCTGCGTTTGCAGATAATTATCGCGCAAAACCAGGCCGGAAACGTCGTCCTGCATGGATTTTAACAGCGCGTTGCGCTGTTCCATCGTCATTTTGCCGTCGGCAACCATCAGGTTCAGCATGATTTTAATATTGACTTCATGATCCGAACAATCAACGCCGCCCGAATTGTCAACCGCGTCCGTATTTAAACGGCCGCCGTTTAAAGCATATTCGACGCGCGCTTTTTGCGTCAGGCCCAGGTTGGCGCCTTCGGCTACGACCTTCGCCCTGATTTTCGACGCGTCGATGCGGCAGGCCGAATTTGCGTTGTCCTTCGCGTCCATCTGTGTTTCAACGCCGGATTTAACGTATGTCCCGATACCGCCGAAATAAAGCAGATCGACAGGCGCGGACAACAAAGCTTTGATCAGTTCGTCAGGCGTCAAAACCGTCTGCGACAGCCCCAGAACGGAACAGGCCTCCTTTGAAATCGTGATGATCCGGTCCTTTCTGCTGTAAATCCCGCCGCCCGCAGACAGCAAAGAACGGTCATATTCCGCCCAGCCGGCTTCGGCTTTAAACAGGCGTTCGCGTTCCTTGAACGACACGGCCGGATCAGGCGTCGGATCAATAAAGATAGAAGAAGAGTTAAACGCCGCAATCAGTTTGATATGCGGCGAACACAGCATCGCGTTGCCGAAAACATCGCCGGCCATGCTGCCCGATCCGACAACCGTAAAATCCTGTTTCTGGCAGTCTGTGCCCATTTCCCGGAAATGACGTTTAACGCTTTCCCAGGATCCCCTGGCGGTAATCGCCATGCCTTTGTGGCTGAACCCCGTGGAACCGCCCGAAGCGAAAGCATCGCCCAGCCAAAAACCGTACTGCGCGGAAATCGCATTGGCGATATCGGAAAAATCCGCCGTTCCTTTATCGGCCGCGACGACCAGATAAGGATCGTCGTCATCATAGCGGACGATGTCGCGCGGAGCGACGACTTTTCCGGCCACGATGTTATCCGTAATGTCCAGCATTCCGTAAATCATCGTTTTATAGGCGTTGACGGCATATTCGTGGATTTGTTCTTTCGTCGCGTTTTCAGGAGGCCGTTTGGGAAAAAAGCCGCCTTTTGCCCCGACGGGAACAATAACGACGTTTTTAACCTGCTGCGCTTTGACAAGGCTGAGAATTTCCGTGCGGAAGTCTTCTTTTCTGTTTGACCAGCGGATTCCGCCGCGCGCAATTTTGCCAAAGCGCAGATGAACGGCGTCAACGTCGGGCGAAAAAACAAAGATTTCAGCCATCGGTTTTGGTTTCGGCAGATGATGAATATTCTGTGAAGCAAATTTAAAAGAAACGTATTCTTTTTCGCCGTGATCCTGATAAAAATTCGTGCGGGTCATGGCTTTGAGCGCGGAAAAGACGGCCTTTAAAGCCGTATTTTTGGGCATCTGCGCGGCAATTTCATTTTCCATCGCCGTAAAAGACCCAGCCGAAGCTTTCTGCGGATTGAATTTTAAATCAAAATACAGCAGGAATTTTTCCGTTATTTCCGGATTTTCCTGATACGCCTGTAAAACGGCGCGTTTTGTCGCGATCGCCGTCTGGCGGATATATGAAGCAAGGGCACTGAGCAAAAAATCCTGACGTTTGAAAAGCATGCGTATTCTCTCTTC
>JAJXEL010000062.1 GCA_021639925.1 Alphaproteobacteria bacterium
TTTATAAAGTGAATAGTAGATTTTTTGCTTGATTTTCCCCGGCCGATCTTCAAAATATTAAGTGTCGGTATAATCTTTTTGCGGGGTTTGAAAAAAAATGGAGCTGAAATGTTTAAGGTGCGGCTGTGAAAAAGCTGTTAAAAACGGGTTTATTTTCGGACTTCAGCGCTATAAGTGCAAAAAATGCGGATATCAGTATACAAGAACAAAACCGCACGGCCGCAGCGATCATGAAAAACGCACGGCTGTCATGTTGTATGCGTCCGGCATGTCGATGAGCATGATTGCCAAAATCGTCGGCGTCAGCGTTCAAACCGTTTCGCGCTGGATCAGGACGTTTTATACCAAAAAAATGGACGAAATCCCCAAAATGGAACCGATGCAGCGTGTTACGTTGAAAAAGGTGTTGGATTATTTCCAAACGTTAAACAAAGAAGAATTGGATCATGAAATTTTTGTTTTGTCGGCTAAGCTGCCGTCCGGCAGCAATGTTAAAATTCTGGTCGATAATCCGAACGGCCCGAGAAAAAGAAAACGGGAATCTTCTGATAACGCGGAATAAATCCGGATTTTCGGATTTCAAACGGCCAGATTTTTCTTAACGGCCAGAAAATCGCGCCAGGACAATTTTTTCTGCGCCGGCGTGCGCAGCAAAAAAGCCGGGTGAAAAGAAGCCATAACGTCAATCGTTAAATCTTCGTCCGTATATGTCAGCCAGCGCCCGCGCGTTTTGGTAATGCCGGCGTTCGTATGCATCAGGGCGGATACCGCGCTGCCGCCCAGCAGCAGCAAAACCTTTGGCTTTACCAAAGCGATATGCCGGCGGACAAACGGCGTGAACAGCGCGATTTCGGATTCTGACGGTTTCCTGTTGCCGGGCGGACGCCAGGGCAGAATGTTGGATATATATACGTCCGGACGGGTTAAGCCGATGGATTTTAACATCAGGTCCAGCAGATGCCCGCTGGGTCCGACAAAAGGCAGTCCCTGCCGGTCTTCTTCCGCGCCGGGGGCTTCGCCGATAATCATCAGCCGGGCCTGCGGATTCCCGGCGCCGAAAACCATTTTGGTCGCCGTCGCTTTTAACGGGCATTCGTCAAAGTTGGCGACGATTTCCTTTAATTCTTCCAAAGTCGAAGCTCCGCGGGCCAGCGTGTCCGTTTTTAATTCCGCAGAAAACAACGACGGCGCCGGAGGCGGAGCGGATACCGGAACTTTTGCCGGCGGTTCCGCGGCGGGCTGCGCCGTGCGGGGAATTTCAAAACGGTTTACGGGAATATCGCCGATTGTTTCATCGGCGCCGGCGGTTATATGCCATTGCAGCAGTTGTTCGGGCGGTGTTTTTTCAGTCATAAGTGTAAAATACCATATTTCGGGCGGCAAACTGAAACTTTTTCTTAAAAAAAAGAATCGGGGCGCAAACAAAGGACAGACTTGATTTTTAACGGAAAACAGAACACAATGAAAAATCTTTGTTTGGGAAAGACCTGATCATGCACGTACATTCCAAAATATATGCTTTGCTCATTTTAATCCTGGCTGCCTGCGTTCCGCATCATACGGGGGCGGGGTCGGCTTCGGATACGCCCGCGGCCAAAATAAAATCTGAAAAACCGGCGGCGGTCGGCAGTTATTTGTTATATCTTCAGGCCCGGCAGGACCAGGATTTCGATACGGCCGTGCGTTATTTGAAAGAAGCTTTGGACGCTGATCCCGGCAATCAGGCTTTGCAGTCGGAAATGTTCGCGCTGTTAACGGTCGAAGGGCGTATTGACGACGCTTATCCGTATGCGCTGGCAGAGCTGAAAACCGCGCCGGATTCCTTGCTAGCTTCTTTGGTCGTTATCGCCTATCATGTTTCAAAAAATGATTTTACGGCCGCTCAAAAACAGATTGACGCTTTCCCCGCAAAGGAAGAAAACGCGTTTTTATACCCGCTGCTGGAAGTCTGGATCCAGGCCGGGTTGAACGATCATAAAAAAGCGTTGAAAGCATTGGAAAAATTAAATCAGGAAGGATTGGAATCCTTATATTATTTCCATTCGGCGCTTTTGTACGATTTATGGGACAATGAAGAAAAAGCGCAGGAAAATTATGAAGCTTTGTTAAACGAACCGGGCGGGCTGTCTTTGCGCGCGGCTCAGGCTTACGGTAATTTCCTGCTGCGCCGGGGGGATACGAAAAAGTTTAACGCGCTGGTCGAAGCCTATCGGAAAGGGGCGAAGTCTTATCCTTTGCTGGACGAAACGTTTTTCACTGCCGGGGCCGTGCGGGCCGATAAAAAAGTGCCTAAAAGCATCGCGACGCCCAAAGCCGGACTGGCAGAGGCTTTTTTTGATATTTCCGGCAGCCTGGCCGACAAAGGAAGTCCTGAAATATCGCTGTTTTTTATCCGGTTCAGCCTGGTGCTGGACCCGTCGCTGTCTTTGGCGCGCGTCCTTTTGGGGGAAATTTATGAAAAACAGGAACGCTATGACGAAGCTTTAAAACTGTATGCCGAAGAAAAAGAAAGTTCGGAAACATACTATGCCAGCCAGATTCGCATGGGGATTATTTACGCCCGCCAGGGGGATTTGCAGCGCGCCGAAAAACAACTGCGCAAAATGGCGGCTAAGCGGCCGGAACTGGCTTTTCCGTGGGTGGAACTGGGCGATATCTTTATTGCAGATCAGAAATTTCCCCGGGCGGTGGAAGCTTTCAGCGAAGCGATTAACCGTATTCCCGTTCCGAATCGGTCGCACTGGGTTTTGTTTTACAGCCGGGGGGCGGCCTATGAACGCAGCAAACAATGGGAACTGGCCGAACAGGATTTGCTGCAGGCTTTGGTTTTGGCGCCGGACCAGCCGTTGACGCTGAATTATCTGGGGTATTCCTGGATTGAACGGGGAAAAAATATCGCAAAAGCCAAAGAAATGCTGGAAAGAGCCGCTCTGTTGTCGCCGCGGGAAGGCTTTATCGTCGACAGTCTGGGGTGGGCATATTATTTATTAAAAGACTATCCCAAATCCGTCACGGTTTTGGAAAATGCGGTTGCTTTGGATCCGGGCAGCGCCGTGATAAACGATCATCTGGGCGACGCTTACTGGCGGGTCGGGCGAAAACGCGAAGCGCGTTTCCAATGGGCAAAGGCGCTGGGATTAAAAGACGATTTTCCCGATAATGACCGCAAACGCGTTGAAATGAAGCTGGAAAAAGGATTGGATTCCGTCGGCGATAAGATGGTTCTGCAGGACCGGAAAGCGTCGAAGGAAAAAAAATCCGGAAAATCGAAATGACAGTCGTTCGTGTTCAGGCGCCGGCAAAGGTTAATCTTTACCTGCACGTTACAGGCCGGCGCGCAGACGGGTATCATTTGTTGGACAGCCTGTTTGTTTTCGCCGCGGACGGGGACGTCGTTACCGTCCGGGAATCCGATCGTCTGACGCTGGATATCCGCGGGCCGTATGCGGACGCTTTGCCGGGCGGGGAAGAAAACATTGTTTTAAAAGCGGCGCGTCTTTTGGCCGAAGTTTGCGGCGAAAAGACGGGAGCGGCGGTGACGCTGGAAAAAAATCTGCCGGTGGCGGCAGGCATCGGCGGCGGATCGGCGGACGCGGCGGCAACGTTAAAAGCTTTGCTGAAACTGTGGAATCAAACGGTTCCGCCGGCGCAGCTGCATGAAATCGCGTTAAAACTGGGGGCGGACGTTCCGTCCTGTCTGGCGGCAAAAGCGGTTCAGGTGTCCGGGATCGGCGAAGTATTGACTCCGGCGCCGCAGCTGCCGCCTTTGTTTTTGGTTTTGGTTAATCCGAACCGTCCCGTTTTTACGCCGGCCGTTTTTAAAGCGCGCGAACCTGTTTTTTCCGATCCGGCGCCGTTCACGGAAAAGATGACGGATTTTGACGTTTTTATCCGGGCTTTGGCTGCGCGCCGCAATGATTTAAGCGATGCGGCCTGTCAGATTGAACCGGCGGTTTTTGAAGTCCTGCAAGCGCTGCGGGCCGATCCCGCGTGCCGTCTGGCGCGTATGTCCGGCAGCGGGGGGACTTGCTTTGGTCTTTTTGCTTCGGCCGGGGAAGCGTCATTATGTTGTCAACGAATACGCGGAAATCACCCGGACTGGTGGGTTTTAAATACACGGGTGTGATAAAAAGTGCTTGTAGAAACACTGTCGCTTAAGTATAAAAAAAGGTTGATTGCTTTCAGGGCAATATTCGTGTGAACCCTTATCGGGAGAAGTGTGTATGTTAAAAAATCGTTCTTTATCATTTTTTGCTTTGGCCGTAACGTCGGTTTTACTGCTGAACGGCTGTTTAAAAAAGAAAGAAGCAACAGTTCAGGTCGTCCAAAAGCCTCATGTGACTGTGGAAAAAGCCGGATATAAGTCATACACGGAACGTTTCAGTTTTCCCGGACGGATTGACGCCGTAAACTCTGTTACTCTGAAAGCCCGCGTCGCAGGCTTTTTAAAGGACAGATTGTTTGAGGAAGGCGATATTGTCAAAAAAGGACAGATGCTGTTCGTCCTGGAACGCGAACCGTTTGAAGCCCAGGTCGCCGAAGCTGCCGCCAACCTGGCGAAGGCCGAAGCCGACGCGAAAAACGCCAAGCTGAATCTGGACCGCGCTCTGGAACTGCGTAAAACGGGAAATATTTCGCAGTCAACCGTTGATACGCGCGAAGCCGAAAACAGCGTCGCAAAAGGACAGGTGCTGCAGGCGCAGGCCGCTTTGAATCTGGCGAAGCTGGATCTGGGATATACGAATATCAAGGCTCCTTTTACAGGAAAAATCGGCTTGTCCGTTTATTCGGTGGGCGAATACCTGCCGGTCAATACCACTTTGGCCACAATGGTCAGTTTTGACCCGATTTATGTCTTGTTTTCCGTGTCCGAACGCGAATTGCTGTCAATGCAAAACGCCGGTATGCTGAAATCAAACAGCGACAGTTTGGCCGTTTCTTTGGTTATGGGCGATTCTTCGGTTTACCGTTACGGCGGACAGATCAACTTTACGGACGTTGTCGTGGACGATTCCACGGATACCGTTAAAATGCGCGCCGTTTTCCCGAATCCGGCCAAACAGCTGGTTTCCGGACAGTTTGTTTCCGTTTTGCTGGAATATGAAGCCCCGGTTGAAAAAATCGTTATATCGCAGGCGGCTTTGATGTCTTCCGCGTCTTCAAAGTATGTGTATGTCGTTGACGCGCAAAATAAAGTTGTCAACAAACCGGTCAGCGTCGGTACGGAACAGGGAAAAGATATCGTTATTCTGGACGGGCTGGAAGCCGGCGACCGCGTTATCGTCAGCGGTCTGCAAAAAGTACGGCCGGGCCAGGAAGTGATTATCGATTCTGTACCCGCCGCGAAATTAACGCCGGCCGCCGCGTCCGATAAAACAAAAGAAAAAGCGGCCGAAGCCGCGCCGGCGAAAAAAACACAGGCTAAAACTGCCGCTCCGGCTAAGAAATAAGGATAACGCCCTATGTTTTCGCGTATTTTTATTAAAAGACCCCGTCTGGCAATCGTTATTTCTTTGGTTATTACGATTGCCGGTTTGATTTCTTTGAAAACAATTCCGGTTGCCCAGCTGCCGGACGTCGTGCCGCCGTCGGTTTCCGTTTCGGCGACTTATCCCGGCGCTTCTGCCGAAGTGATTGAACAAACCGTCGCACAGATTATCGAATCGCAGGTCAACGGCGTTGACAACATGCTTTATATGGAATCGACCAGTTCCAATAACGGCCGGTATTCTTTGGACGTTACTTTCGCTTTGGGAACGGATCCGGATATGAATACGGTTAACGTTCAAAACCGTATTAACCAGATTTCCACCCAGCTGCCGACCGAAGTCCAGCAGCAAGGGGTGACCGTAAAGAAAAATACGTCGTCAATGCTGATGGCTTTCGCGCTGTATTCTCCCGACGGTTCGCGTGACAGTAACTTCCTGGCGAACTACATGGAATCCCGAATTAAAGACGATCTGGCGCGTGTTACCGGCGTCGGTGAAGTCAATACGTTCGGCGATATGGACTACAGTATGCGTATCTGGCTGGACGCGGAACGGCTGGCAAACTTCGGGTTGACAAATTCGGACGTTATTAATGCGATTTCTTCACAGAACATTCAGCCCGCGATCGGTTCCGTCGGGGCGGCTCCCGCGCCGAAAGACCAGCAGCTGCAGCTGACATTGACGACTTCCGGCCGGTTAAGCACGCCTGAAGAATTCGGAAATATTATTCTGCGCGCCAATAAAGACGGCGGACTGCTTTTGTTAAAAGACGTCGCTAAAATCGAACTGGGAACAACGTCTTATTCTTCTTATTCGCAATATAACGGCCGCACGTCTTCCGGGGCGATGATTAACTTGGCGCCGGGCGCAAACGCGATGAATGTCGCGACAAAAGTCAAAGCCGAATTGGAAAGAATGAAACAATTCTTCCCCGAAGGGGTTGATTACGTCATTATTTTCGATACGACGGTGTTTATTGAAGCGACTGTTGACGAAGTGTTCCACACGATTGTCGAAGCGTTTGTTCTGGTTTTGCTGGTTGTTTATTTGTCTTTGGGGACATGGCGTGCGACGTTGATTCCGGCTGTGGCCGTTCCCGTGTCATTGATCGGTACGTTTATTTTTATGGCGCCGTTCGGTATTTCGGCAAATACGATTTCTCTGTTGTCTATTGTTCTGGTTATCGGGATCGTGGTGGACGACGCGATTATGGTCGTTGAAAATACGGAACGCGTGATTGAAGAAGAGCCTGATTTGACGATTCCCGATGCCGTGGCAAAGGCGATGAGCCAGATTACGGCGCCGATTATCGCAATTACGCTGGTGATTTTGTCAGTGTTCGTTCCCGTTATTTTTATTCCCGGGATTACGGGGCAACTGTATAAGCAGTTTGCGGTGACGGTGTCTTGTTCAATGTTGATTTCGGCTGTTAACGCTTTGACGTTGTCGCCGGCTTTGTGCGCCGTTTTGCTGCATCGCGAAGAAAAGAAAAAAACGGGGTTGGTCCCCTGGGTCATGCGCCAGATCGACAAAGGACGCGACGGGTATACGTCTGTCGTTAAACGGCTGGTTCGTCATTCGTCGTTGTCTATTTTGATTATCGCCGCCGTGATCGCTGCCGCCGTCGGTATGAATAAAATCACGCCGTCAGGCTTCTTGCCCGATGAAGACCAAGGCGTTTTCATGGTTGACATTCAACTGCCCGAAGGGGCCGCGATGGACAGAACGGTCGCCGTTCAAAGAAAAGCATATGAAATTATCGCTTCGCACCCCGCCGTAGACAATGTCATGGCCGTTGCCGGCTTCAGTATGGTCGGCGGCGACGGGGCCAATTTCGGTATGATGATTGTCGGATTGAAACCGTATGAAGTCCGCCGTGACACGTCAATGCAGGTTCAGGCAATTCTGGCAAAGCTACAACCGCAGTTAAACCAGATTCAGGAAGCATTGATCCGTACCTTTAATATTCCGGCAATTCCCGGTATCGGTATGGCGGACGGTTTTGATTACCGTCTGCAGAATGCGCAGGGGGAAACGCCGCAGCAAATGGAACAGGTGATGAACAGATTGCTGCAGGCCGCGAACCAGGATCCCATGCTGAAAATGGTGTACAGTACGTTTAATACGGCTACGCCGCAGTTGTTCGTCACATTGGACCGCATTAAAGCGCAAATGCTGGGTGTGGGTATTCAGGACGTGTTTTCTCAGCTGCAGTCAACGCTGGGATATGCTTATGTCAATGATTTTACATTGGACGGCCGCGTTTATGAAGTAAACCTGCAGGGACAGGATTCTTTCCGCAGTAAAGAAGACGACATTTTCCGGATTTATGCCCGTAATGACAAAGGCGATATGGTTCCGATGCGTTCTTTGCTGACAATCAAGCCGATTTTGGGACCGCAGCAGCTGACCCGTTATAACAACATGATGACGGTCAAAATCTATGGTTCGGCCGCGTCCGGTTTCAGTTCGACTCAGGCGATGGACGAAATGGAAAAACTGTCCAGAGAAGTTCTGCCGAAAGGCTACGAATATGAATGGACCGGTATGTCTTTGCAGGAAAAAGAAGCCAGCGGTCAAACGTCGGTTGTTTTGGTTCTGGCGTTTTTGTTCGCTTATTTGTTCCTGGTCGCTTTGTATGAAAGCTGGATGATCCCGATTACGGTGCTGTTATCCGTGTCCGTCGCTTTGCTGGGGGCGTTGATTTTCCTGTATGCGTCCGGTCTGGTTAATAACGTTTATGCTCAAATCGGTTTCGTTCTGCTGATTGCTCAGGCGTCTAAAAACGCGATTTTGATTGTTGAATTCGCCAAAGAGCTGCGTGAAAAAGATGGATTGGATCCGGAAGCGGCGGCCGTACAGGCGGCTCATCTGCGTTTCCGCGCGGTTATGATGACGGCGGTTTCCTTTATTTTAGGGCTGGTGCCGCTGGTCATCGCGTCAGGGGCGGGGGCGATGGCGCGCCGTTCCGTCGGTACGACGGTGTTCGGCGGTATGATCGTCGCGACGGCGTTCGGTATTTTCATTATTCCGATGCTGTTCGTCACCTTTGTCAAGCGGCGTGAAAAATTCCACGCTAAACGTCATTCCAAACTGGAAAAAAATGTTCCCGTTCCGTCAGGACAGGAAGACGGGTAAAAAAAAGAAGCGGCCGTAAAATACGGCCGCTTTTTTTGTTTGAGTTTTTCTTTATCTGATTTTAATCTTTTATAAACGCAAACTCATGAAAGGTGAGATATGGTTAATTTCTTAGATAAAATTCAAACGGCTATCAGTGTTTTTAAAAGCGACGTTCCGGACGGGCTGGAAATGACGGGCGCCGAAGAACGTATGTTAAAGGAGACATGCTATATCGGCGACATTGATACTGTAAAAGCCCAGGGGACCCGCTTTATTCTGCCGGTTGGTCTGGTTATTTCAAAATATGCGCGTCTGGGAAAAAACTGCGTTTTATATCAAAATGTGACAATCGGCGGAAAGGATTTCCCCGGACGGCAGGGCAATCCGGCGAACTATCCGCAAATCGGCGATAATGTCGTTATTTATCCGGGGGCTTTTATTGTCGGGCCGGTGAAGATCGGAAACAACTGCATTATCGGCGCGAATACGGTGGTTGTCAGCAATGTTCCCGACAATTCGATGGTTGGCGGCAATCCGGCGAAAATCATGCCGAGAGGTTAAAGTTTTTCTGCCGTATTGGGCAGAGGGTAAAAAAACAGGCGTAAACGCCTGTTTTTTTATAACCGTTTTACAAATAAAGCCCGTATGGCATTTAAAACGGCGATAATCATCACGCCGACGTCGGCAAAAACAGCCAGCCACATGTTGGCGATTCCCAATGCGCCCAATAGCAGACATACCGCTTTTATACCCAGCGCAAACCAGATGTTTTCATAAACAATGCGCAGACATTTGCGGGACAGACACAGCGCCGTCGTAATTTTCATCGGATCGTCGTCCATTAAGACGACGTCGGCGGCTTCGATGGCCGCATCTGACCCGATGGCTCCCATGGCAATGCCGATATCCGCCCGCGAAAGGACAGGCGCATCGTTGATGCCGTCGCCGACAAAAGCCAGTTTTTCCTTTTCCGGTTTGTTTTTCAGCAGTTCTTCGACTTTTTCGACTTTATCTGCCGGCAGCAGTTCGCTGTATACTTCATCAATTCCCAGAAAAGCGGCGACTTGTTTTCCGACGCCGGCCGTATCGCCGGTTAACATAACCGTTTTTTTGACGCCGGCTGATTTTAACGCGGCGACCGCTTGTTTCGCCTGCGGTTTTATAATATCGGCAATGACGATGTGACCGGCATATTCGCCATTGACGGCTGTATGGATAATTGTGCCGGCCTGATGACAGCCGATATATTTTATGTTCAAACGCTTCATTAGTTTGTCATTGCCGATGGCAACTTCAATACCGTCTACAGAAGCGATAATGCCGTTGCCGCTGATTTCGCGAAGGTCCGAAACACGGGAACGGTCAATTTCTTTTCCGTAAGCGCGCCGAATGCTTTTGCCGATCGGGTGCGACGACGCGCTTTCGGCCAACGCGGCATATTCAATCAGCTTTTCTTCGTCCATTTCATTATGATGGACGGCGCAGACTTCAAATACTCCTTGCGTTAAAGTTCCCGTCTTGTCAAAAACGACGATTTTCGTTTTTGACAGAGTTTCCAGATAGTTTGATCCCTTGATTAATATACCGGCTCTGGAAGCGCCGCCGATACCGGCGAAAAAGCTCAGAGGAATGCTGATAACCAAAGCGCAGGGACAGCTGATGACCAGAAAGGTCAAAGCGCGGTAGATCCAGTCTTCCCAGTCTGGCGGCAGATTCATGACGTATAAACGCGCCAGCGGCGGCAAGACGGCCAGAGCCAGAGCGCTGTAACAAACGGCGGGCGTATAAACGCGCGCGAATTTAGAAATAAAGTTTTCCGATTTTGACTTGCGGGAACCGGCATTCTCAACCAGGTCAAGAATTTTCGATACGGTAGATTCACCGAATTCTCTGGTTGTCCGGATATGCAAAACGCCGCAGATATTAATACAGCCGCTGATTACTTCGTCGCCGGGTTTTACGGAACGGGGCCTGCTTTCCCCGGTCAAAGCCGCGGTATTTAAAACAGATTCGCCTGCCGTTACAATTCCGTCCAGAGGAACTTTTTCGCCCGGCTGGACAACGATAATGCTGCCGGTTCCGATTTCATCGGGAGATACGCGTTCCAGTTTTCCGCCGCGTTCAATGTTGGCATAATCCGGCCGGATATCCATCAGGGCGCTGATATTTTTGCGGCTTTTCCCGACGGCATAACTTTGAAACAATTCGCCGATTTGATAAAACAGCATGACGGCGACGGCTTCCGTGTAGTCGCCTGTTTTATAAAGCGCCAGAACAATCGCGCCGATTGTGGCGACGGCCATAAGGAAATTTTCGTCAAAAACCTGTTTGTTTTTGATTCCTTTCCCGGCCTTGACCAGAATATCGCCGCCGATAACCAGGTAAGCGGTAAAATACGCGGCGAATCGCTGTATTCCGGTTAAGGGAATAAAATGAAAGGTAATCAGCATCGCCGTTGCGGCGGCAATCCTTAATAACATGGATTTTTGCTTTTTATTCATAGCGCTTGTCCTGTCTGATCATTTCCGGCCGTTATAAATAGATTTCGCAGTCGTCTTCTACTTTTTTGCAGTTTTTCCGGACTTCTTGCATGACCTCATCGATATTTTGATCGTTTTCAAAATCGACGACCATCTTTAATGCCATAAAATTAACC
>JAJXEL010000063.1 GCA_021639925.1 Alphaproteobacteria bacterium
GAAATATGACACTTTTTTGATTTTTTGTTTTTTCGTTGAAAAATCACTGTATTTCACTGATTTTTTTTATAATATTGACATAGAAGAATTTTGACTTCAACGTATTATTTTCTTAAACTGACATGAGTTAAGACGAGTAAAAAAGAAGACGCCATGGATCCGCAACAACCAACCGCACCTCAGACTGTCGTTAAAAAGGTTCTTGTCAAAAGGGTAAAAGTTCTTGTAAAGCGCCCTGTTTCCGCGCCGCCTCAGGCGGCACCCGCCGCAGGGCAGCCGGTTCTGGTCAAAGTTCCCGTCAAACGTCCCGTGCAGCAACCCGCGCGTCCCGCGGTTCAAACCGTAAAACCCGCCGCGCCGGTTCAGACGGTTTATCAGCAGCCCGCCGTTTCCGGCGTTCCGCAAACCGCTTCCCGTCCTCAGCCGTCAATTAATTCGTCTTCCCGGCGGAAATCTTTTGTCGGCCAGGTCATTAATAATGTAGAAGTCAAAGCGCTGAGCTACGAATTGCCCGACGACATTCTGGAAGCCGTTGAAAAACGGGAAAAAGTAACGGACAAGCTGTTCCTTTTATACATTTATGCCCGTATTTATGCGCAGCAGGTCGCCCGGGAAGAAGGATACGCTTTTCCCCAGATGATGGTCGAACTGCCTGAAGATACGCTGCAGGCAGCCCAGATGTTTGACGAAATCGACAATGATTTGTTTGTCGCCATGTTAGACGATTTTGTCGAAATGGCGCCGTTTATTACGGGCATGGAAAGAATCATGGCGAACAAGGCGCCGCTGGAACAAATCATTCAGTCGGAAATGAAACGTATTCAAAATCAGGAAACGTTATCGACAGCCCAGCAAATACTGATCGCATATCTGACGATTTTAGTGGATATGCAGATTATTCAAGAAAAGCTGGACCTGCTTGATATCCAAAACGAATCCGACCAGATCGTTGACAACATCAAAGAAATGGAAGAAAGCGAACAGGAAATCAAACAAAGCTTTATCAATGCGATCGAACGCAAACATTTTCCCGTTGACGCGCGAAAGCTGATCAACAATTACTTTACACTGGCGAAAAAAGATCCGGACAAAGCCTATGAAACGCTGATTACCAATCCGCTGTTTTTTTCGCCAATTCAAACAGAACGTTTGCCAAAAAAATTTTTCGGACTGATTAAACCGTCCCCCAAAGATGCGATCGCCGTTAATAAACACCTGGCCTCTTTTCTTAAAAACCTGAAGGTATAACAAGAAGAATCCTTTGTGAACTTTTAATGACACTCTGGACAAAAAAAATCTTTTTTCGTATACTTATTTTTAGAATACATATTTGATCTGAAGGAGAACTCCGATGGCAGAAGAAATGACCTCTCAGGCTCAGACAAAACAGCCGACGGCTAAAGAAGGAAATTTCGCAGCTCAGCCTGCTGAAAATAATCAGGAAAGAGGCGAGTTTTCCGCCTCTGCCCGGGAGGCCGGCGAATATACGGCCGAAGAACAACAGCAGCAACCCGAAAACGTCGGGGCGTTCAAAGCTAAAGAACATGAAGAAGAAGCCCCGGAAAAAAGCCCCGGATATACTCCTTTTGATTGGGGAGAAGAAACAAACGTTTCCGACTGGCTGGTTAATATATTCAGCGGCAGATTACAGGATTGGTTTATTGCAAACATGGAATGGGCCGGACATTATGTTGACAAAGCTTTGAACAAAGTTGACAAGTATATTGACCGCCGTGACGAACGCAAAAAATTAAGAGAAGAAGCGCCCGATAAAGATAAAGACGGCAAGGATAAAGGAAACAAAGACAAAGGGCCGAAAGATAAAGACGGCAAGGATAAGGGCAATAAAGAAAAAACCGGAAAAGACAAAGACAAAAATAATTCCAAAAAAACGTCCGCGCAGGAAAGAAACGATCACAAAGCGCAAAAAGCGCAAGAGTTGGCGGACAAAGCCAAGAAAAATATGGCTAACCGCAAATATGATAATTCTGCTTTGGGCAAAAACCAGCAGGCGTTTGACCAGATGACGGTAGATTCTTTACAGCGTGAAGCGGATTTCCGTAAAAACGTCGCCGCCAATCCCGATTATGCGAAATCGCCGGAAGGACGCAAAGCGCGTGCTGAATTGGTCGGCGACAGAAAAGCTTTGGCCGCCATGCAAAAAGAAACAGGCGTCAATAATAAAATCGTTGACGGAAACATCAAGAAAAAATCAAAGGTGAAAAAAGCGGTCCAGCGGGCGAAAATCGGCTTGAAAGCAGCAGGAAAAACAGTTAACGACCAGAAAAAGAAAGTCGTGAACAAAGTCAAACAGGCGCATCGAAAAAACATGCAAAAAATAAAACAAAAAGCGAATATCAAAGGGTTTTCCAACCTGAAAACGCAGCTGAAAAACGCGTACCGTCAAAAAGTTCAGACGCCGACACGGCAGCGCGGAAATACCATGGCCAATGCGGCGCGCAAAAAACAAAACGCGGGAAGGTAATCTTTTCCCTAAAGGAAAGGGAGCTTGCGGCTCCCTTTCTTTTTGACATTTGCCCGAATAGTTTTATATTCTATACTTAATTGTTCAAATTACAGGATCGTCATATGAAAAAAGGGAAAATACATTTTATCCGTCTTCTTTTTTCTGCGGTTGTCGGCGCCGTCCTTTTTTACATCATCGCCCGCGGAATTTTTCTGTTTTTCTGGAACTTTGACCTGATTTCCGAACGTCATTGGACGCATATCTGGAACAAATGGCAGGGCGGCTGGGTCATTCGCAAACCTAAAGAAGTATTGTTTTTTATCGCCGTCCTGTTATTAATCCCCGGATTCCTGCTGACGTGGTTTTCTGTGTATGCGTTTCCGTGGCTGAAATTTCTCCGGCTGCCTCTTACTTATATCGAAAAAAAGAAAAAAGAACGGCTTCAGGCACAGTCGCTGGCCGCTGCCGTCGGTCCCGCCGACAAACAAAAAGTTCTGGCTTCAAAGAAAAAAGAACCGGAAAAGGTCATTAAAATTTCCGCCGAAAAATTACAGCATATTGACCAATTGCGCGGTAAAAAGGCCGGCGTACAGCATGCGATAACGGCGAAATCCGCAGCTGTTGAAACCGGCGCGGCCGTTCATTCCCGTCCGGAAGGAAAAATACCGTCCAAAGAAGACGAAGCCGTCGCCCGATTCGATTTGTGGGAAAAATTGGCTCATTCTTTGGAATCGGAAAAGATCTTTATTCTGCGTCAGATGAAAATTAAAAACTTCCCCGTTAATACTTTCGCTATTACGCAGGAAGGGGTCTTTTTGTTGTGCGAAGGACCTGCCGCAGGACATTCCTGGGAAATAGACGAAGCGGCAAATCCGCCCGTATGGAAAACAGAAACAACGCCGATTCCGTCGCCGCTGCGGCCTTTGGTCGAATCAAAGGCTGTACTGCAGAATTATTTTGCGCAAAAAATGCCGCAATATGCCGGTTTAGACGTTAACTGTTGCATGATTTTAGATCACGGCAATGTAACGAATCCTGACGAATTGTTAAAATATCTGGAAGCTTGGGATATTTCCGTTTTGCGTATGGGATCGTGCCAAACGGCTTCTTTGCCCGACACGCATGCTTTAATCGAATACATAAAATCCCAGCCGGTGTCTTCACAAACATTAAATGACGCTGTAGCCGTGGCGATTCTTGATTTAATGGAAACAGAAAATGGCGCATAGATTATTTAGGAGAATCGGCCGGTGAAAATAATCTTTGCCGTTTCACGAATTTTTTTCATCTTATTTGTCTGGACAATCGGATATTTCTTTTGGTTTCAGCGATTGATGATTGCCATGTGGGGCTTCAATCCAATGTCAAAAGTACATTGGATTTACATTTGGAACGAATGGCAAAACGGCTGGGTGATCCAGTCTGTGCGGGAATGGCTGTTTGTTATCGCACTGTTTGCCATGTTGCCGGTCTGGTTTACGGGGTGGACCGTTTTATGCGCCGTCCCGTGGATTAAATGGTTTAAAATTATTTTACTGTTCCCGGTCCGGTTTGTCCTCAGCAAAATAAAAGAACGTAAAAAAGGAAAGAATGCCGCCAAACCAAAGGTAACCAAAAGAAAGTCTTATAAACAAACCCGTCCTCCCGCGGTCAGAGCGGGATCCGGCCGCATCAAACATCCGGAAAAAGCGCCGGAAAAAGAAAAAGGACAGCAGACTCCGCCGCCGGCCGCGGCGGCTGCGGCTCCGGCAGCGGAAAGAACATATTCCGCCGCCGATTCCGGCGCTCAGCGTCATTCCGCGAATGCTTCGGTTGCGGGTGATTCCATTATGGACGTTTTGCGTTCGGCCGGTTACAGATTAATTTCCGATGCGAAAATCGCAGGAAAGAAAATCGATTTTGTTGCGGTTTCCGCCAGCCATATTCTGTTGTGCCTGATTGATTCGGAAAGCGGAGACTGGTTGGCAGACGAAGAAAGATTCAACGATGAAGAACCGTTGTGGTTTTCCGAAAGCAACCATCGAATTTCTCCGGTTCGCGTTATCCTGAATGCGCGCGAAGCTTTAGGCCCCATGCTTAGCGGTGCGGCCGGCGGCATAGAAATCAGGGCTATGGTTATTATTCGCCAGGGAACGATTATTAACGCGGAAGATATGTTCGAAGTCTGGAACGGACTGAATGTTACCGTCTGCCGTTATGAAGAAGGCGGCCCCGATGAAATTACGGCGCTGCCCGACGTGATTTCTTCCGTTTCTTCCCCTGATGACGGGCTGTATCACAGTGTTTCCGGCGCGTTAAACTGATTTACTTATCTTTTTTTTACTTTTCTGTGTCATTCTCATGAAAAAATGATGAGAGAATGTAGATTTTTGTTCTTATTTCTCTTATACTTAAAAAAGGTTTTTTGTAATGTTTTAAGGAGCACTCCCCCTAAATGGCCAGAACCGGAGAGGAATGGGCAGAAAGAGAAGCCGCAATACAATGGGTGTTAATGACTGTTCTTATCGCCTTTATTGTATCGTATCTGCTTGCAATTCTTTCTTTTGCCATGACAAACCTGATCCCCCGCGGGATCAGCCAGGACAATATGCTGTTAATTTGGAAGTTTATAAAAAAAGCGGCCATACAGCCGATGTACCTGCTGGGTATTTATTGGAAATGGCTTGTCAAAGCTTTTAAGGCGCAAAACGAACTGCCTTTTTATTTCTGGCTGCCGACAATTCCGTTTTTTTCCTTTTTCGTTATCCTGACGACCGGTCTGGTGACAAATCCGCATTCCTGGTTATCGACCATTCACGGTTCAGGCCGTATCGCTACGAAAAAAGACATTGAAAAAATGGGATTGTTCAAAGGCTTTATCGTTGTTCTGGGCCGCTGGCACGGCAAATTGCTGCGCCTGCCGGAAACACTGTCGGTTTTGGTGCTGGCGCCGCCGGGAACAGGTAAAACAGTCGGCGTCGTTATGCCGACGATTTTCGAATCAAACAACATCAGCATTATCGTAAACGACCCGAAACCCGAACTGTGTTATAAAACAAGCGGTTACAGACAAACCATCGGTCCTGTTTTCGTCATTAACTGGGGGGCGGAAGACGAACCGGAAAAAGGAATTTATTACCCCAGCTGGAATATGTTGTCCGGCACATGTCTGCCGCCGTTCGGGCCGGCGCGCGACATGTACGTCGATTCAATGGTCAACGTATTGGTTGAAGAACCCAAAGGCGGGGCAGACCCGCACTGGGCAAAGACAGGCCGAAACGCTTTGACCGGCTTTATTCATTTCGTTGTCGGCAAATGCGAACGCGCCAGAGCCAACGATTACTTCATCGGAAAACTGTATGAAGGCAAGCTGGACGACAAAGACCGCGAAGTCCTTGAAGGCTACTATATGGACATGACCGACGCCGACGCGGCCGAAGCTTTGGAACATCTGCGCGACGGCACGCTGGATTTAAATAATTACGTCCCCATCGGAACGTGGGAAATGCTGCCGGAATCATGGGTGGGCGCCGAACCGTGTATCGCTATGATTTTGGATTGGCTGACCGAAGCGCAAATGCAGATGGCGGCGGAAATCAAACGTAAAACGGAAGAAGGCGACCAAATGGCGGCCCTGGCCGACCCGATGCGCGATATGCTGGATCAGGCCGTGGCGGAATGCAAACGGTACGGATACGCTCACCGCGCCGTCGTTGAATTAAACCAGCTGTCGGGAACGCCTGATAAAGAACGCGGATCTATTTTATCAACAGCGCTGACCGGTATCGGTATTTTCAAAAACTCCGCCGTGCGTTCCAGAACAAAAATGAGCGACTTCATTTTTAAAGATCTGCGCGGTATGAAAGACCCGATTACAGGGGAAATGAAATCAATTGCGATTTATCTGTCCGTTAACCAGGTTGACGCCCGCGCTTTGAATATTATTACGGGCACGTTCGTTGAATTGATGAGCAACTTCCTGATTGCTAACCCGCCGAATTTTAAACAGGGTGACGGATCAATGACTGGACCGTTCCCGACGTTGTTCGTGCTCGACGAATTTCCGCAAATGCCCAAACTGGGCGCGGTTAAAGACGGACCGGCGGTCGGGCGCGGTCAAAAAGTGTCTTATCTGTTAATCGGACAAGATTTGGGGCAAATTTCCGGCCAATACGGGAAAGACGATCTGGAAACCATCATTTCCACAACGGCGGCGAAAATCATTTTGTCACAGAACAACGAACAAACGGCTCAGCGTTTTGAAAAAATGATCGGGACAAAAACGGTTGAAATCGCCTCTAAATCCAGAACGGAAGGCTGGTCGAAACAAGCGACGCCGTTTTCGGCCAACGTTTCGCGTTCTTTGCAGGGAACGGCTGTGATCGGCGCTTCGCAAATGTTGTCTTTGCCTTCGACACAGCAGATTGTCTTAATGCAGGGATTTATGAACCGTCCGATCATGGCAGACGCGCCGCGTTGGTTCTTAGATAAAGAAATGACAAGAAAATGTAATATTCCGCCGTCGCCGTTCGTGCCATATTGGGTTGTGGCGCAACGTGAAGACACGGACGTCAACGCTTTGCAGGGGCTGATCGATATCGCAGAGGAAGAAGAAGACAGTACTGACGAATTCATCAAAGAATACCAGGAATACGATGTTGATGATTTTGATGAAGATGACGACGGCTACGACGAAGACGAAGAATATGAAGAAGACGAGGAAGAAGGAGAATACGATAACGAAAATTACGACGACTTTATCGATGAAAAATTCTAGTCCTTTTTAACAGGATATTTGAAACGGGGGAAAAATGTGGGACTGGTCGGGAACTAAAACACCGCCGCCCGTACGTTCACGGAGCGAAGCCGCGGAAGAAGCGCAGAATCAAGGCGTGACGCCTGTGCGCCGCGAGGTTCGTTCTGTGCCGATTTACAGGGATTCCCGCGCGTACAGAACTTTACCGCCGACAGCACCGGCATCGGCTTATCCGGATCCGCTGGATATCCCGGCTCCTCAATCGCCGTATTCCGCCGTTCCGCCGTCTTACCCGCAACGCCCCGCGGCTCAGCCGTATCAGCAGCGTCCGGTCATGCCTCCGCAAACGCCGCCGGGATATGCGGGAACGCCTTATGCGCCGCAGCCTTATATGCCTTATCCCCAGCAGCAGCCATACGCGCCCCAGCCCTATCCGGCCCACCCGCAGCCTTACATGCCTTATCCCCAGCAGCAGCCGTATGCGCCCCAGCCGTACGGACCGCAGGCAGCCCAGTCTTATCAGTCCTATGCTCCCCAGGCGCCACAGCCTTATGCTCCTTACGGCGCGCAGCAGCCCCAAACGGCGCAAATGCCGATGATGGCCGAACCTCGTCAGGAAGACAAAGCTTTGTGGGAATGGCAGTTTCAGCAAACAGGCCTGGTTAATATGGATTTGATCGAAGCCGAATTTGTTCCTTTGGATTCTGCCTGGTTGTTGGAATTACGCAAAGCCTTTAAAAGAACCCGGCGCGATTTTTTAAAATATGTCGGTTATCATCATGTCAACGAATTGCTGGCCGCCGGCATGACAGAAGACGCCATTAAACTGGTTAAAAAAGGAAAAGCGCCGGAAAATTTCAATATTCATATCCGCGTGCCGTTTGATTACGGCGGGACGAACAGTTTTTCAAACCTGGTATTGATCCAGACGCACCCGTTTCATACGGAAATTCACAGGTTTATCGACATGCAGACACTGGCGCAGCCGAACCTTAAGCCGCGCAAGTTATTTTTGCCCGCGCCGAAAGGAAAAGTTTATTTCCCGGGGGAAATCGAAATTTCTTCGGGCGGCACCAGCCGGCATGACAGAAGCGTTTATGCCGGATTCCTGGAAAGCACGTTTGAAATGATCGCGCAGAAATCTTCTTTGGGGCGTTAGAAAAAGATGTTGACCAGAATTTTAAACACTTTGAAAAAAGACAACGGCACCTTTTTTGAACCCGTAGACGAACGTTCTTTGCGTTTTATCAGCTCTTTGCTGTCTTCTCATCGTTTTCCGCCCGTTCCGGTAGATTATATCGCGCTGTTAAAGCAAACTGACGGCCTGAGCTGGAACGGCGTGGAGCTTTACGGAACGCGCGCCAATGACCGCGAAGCGCTGGGGTATACGCTGCCGGGGCTGATTGAAGCCAATCTGGAATTTCAGCAGGCGGCGCCGATGCGGGGCAAGCTGTTGTTGGGACGCGCGGCGGAAGAATTATTCGTCTATGACAGCATAGATCAGAAATACCATATCATTAACCGCATGGATTTTTCAGACAGCTGCAGTTTTCCGACTTTTTCGGAAGCTTTGTATTTGTTTGTTGACGAGCTGTTCTAACGGGCGGCAGACGGCGCGGCGTTATCGCCGTCCTTTAAAAAGCAGAACATATAAATCAACGTGATAAAGATCCCTATGCGGCCCAGCTGAAAAGAACAGCCCAGCAAAAAGCCGGCGGCATTTAATATATAAACCGGCATAACAGACAGAGCCGCCAAACGCATTCTTTGATCCCACGACAAATTTTTCCCGGTAATGTGCGTCATCAGATATGAAATAACCGCATAACACACACATACCAGAAAATATAAACTGAACGCGCCCGGAATACTGAAAAAGAACAAAAGCGGCGGGACCATGAAACGAAACAAGGATACCATTTCATTTCCCCACTGCCGCATATTAGTCTGATTAAGAATCAAATCTTTTCCGTTCAGCAGTTGAACAAAAGGAATCCGTCTGATTTTATCGGCATTAACAGAAACCAGCGCGTCAGAAGTAATATAAATTCCGTTTGGCGGCAAATTTTTTAATTTCAGCGGTTCTTCCGTCGTATCGAAAACGAAAAAGACATTCTGATTTGAAAAAACATAAGAATATTCATATTCTTTCGGCGAAACGATTTTCCCTTTTTCAATAACGATTTCAGGCAGTTGTTCGGCAATTTTGTCGACCAGCCGCGGCGTTACGGCGGAAAAAATCAAAAAAATCCTGACTGAGAGGCAAAATGCCACAAACAGCGTCAGCACAAACAGCGGTTTCAGACCGTAACCTTTACCGTTTTTAACAAACGATCCGAATAATGTCCTGTCATAAAAAACACGATAAAGAAAAGAAAACATTTGCGCCCCGGTTTTTGCAACATCTCTTGTTACAAAAGTGTACACGCAAATGTTTCTTTTTAGCAATCGGAAAATCGTTTCGTTATTCTTCCGCAGCTTGTTGAACAGGCATCTGGGAAATATAAAAATAAAGGTAAATCAGCGTAATGACTACGCCGGCGATCACCCCTAAATCAAACAACCCGAACAGCGTTCCGAAAAAGAAATTGAACACAAACACCGGTATGGCCGAAACGGCTGCCAGACGCATTCTGCCTTCAAACGGAAGGGACACTTTTGAAAATAACGTCGCTATATATGAAAACAACGCCAGAATATAAACCAGAATGACATATTTGAAAAACAAAACGGGCACGGCGATCAGAAAAACGAACAACGGCATGACAAACGTAAGTTCATCGGCGGTTTTGTTGATAAAGTCCGTTATATTCTGCGCGGTAATCGTCATATTTTCCGTTCCCAGCAGCTTGCTGATCGGCATCAGTTCAACCTTTTGGCCTTTAACGAACTGCACGCCGTCTTTTGAAACGTAGATTTCATTGGGGGACGGGTCTTTGATAATTTCGGCGTCATCGGTGGTATCCAGCGTCAGGTGCACGCCGTTGCCCAAAGCGAAACGCTGAAAAAAGTTTTCAGGTTCGACGATTTTTCCGTCACGGACTTCGATCGTCGGCAAATCAACGACTTTTTCAGTAATGATTTCCGGGGAAAAAGCGCTGACAAACAAAATCGAATAAACGGCATAGACCAACGCTGATAAAACCGCCAGGACAAACAGCGGAGAAAATCCGATCCCGTGCCCTGCAAGAATATACCCTTCCGCCAACAGCTTGTCATAAAAAGAGCGGAGCAGCAAAGAGACCGGACAGGTCTTTAATCGGCATGAAAACATAGCGACCTCCTACAAAATGAAATAAATCAGACTGATTATAGACGCAGCGCGATCGGCTGTAAGCCTGCCGAAACGGCTAAAACAACAGGAAAAAAAGCTATATGACGAAAACCTGTTGACGGCACAGACAGATAGACTTATACAAAAAAGTATTCAAACGACCCCATCGTCTAACGGTTAGGACACCGCCCTCTCACGGCGACAATACGGGTTCAAATCCCGTTGGGGTCACCAATGCAAGCGGCAGGCATGAAAACCTGCCGTTTTTCTTTATTTTCCAAGGCTTTCAGCGAGTTCGAATGTTTGTTTTTTGAAAATTGCGTTTTGGAAGGCTTTTACGAACTCATTTGTGCTTGTTTCCTTGTTTTTCAAACTGTTATATGAATTTCATATTGTAATTTATTTTTTATAAAAAATATGTTATGCTGTAAGTATAGTATGGAGATAGATTGTGGTTGAAATGGCTGAAGATATTAAGATTGTCGAACCTACAGCAGAGCTTTATGAGGCGTATATTAAAGCTTGCGAACAAACGCGAACATATTTAACCGATGACACTATAAATGATCCTGTGGGTAAAAGAGAAACATCTGGTTTTATCTTTGCTCAAGACAAATATCAAGTTAGCAATCAAAAAGAATTCAATGACAAAATTGTAGATTTTTATAAAGATAAAAGAGAATTGGATGCTTCCCCAAATAATCAGGAGCTAAGCAGAGAAAATAGTCCTGAACTTTTTTATTTTATAACTAAGGGAAATGAAATAATAG
>JAJXEL010000217.1 GCA_021639925.1 Alphaproteobacteria bacterium
GTAAGGAGTTCTTATTTTTTTAGTTTTTTGAGATCCTTTTTTTATATCTCTATTTTCTGACCAAAGGTTTATATTTCACGCGGTGCGGTTGATCGGCTTCGGCGCCCAGACGACGTTTTTTGTCGGCTTCGTATTCTTCATAGTTGCCTTCAAACCATTCGACATGGCTGTCGCCTTCAAACGCCAGGATATGCGTTGCGATACGGTCTAAAAACCAGCGGTCGTGCGACGTAACGACAGCGCAGCCGGGGAATGCCAGCAGCGCCTGTTCCAATGCGCGCAGCGTATCGACGTCCAGATCGTTTGTCGGTTCGTCCAGCAAAATGACGTTAGAACCTGATTTCAGCATCTTGGCCATATGAACGCGGTTGCGTTCGCCGCCGGACAACAGGCCGACTTTTTTCTGTTGGTCGGAACCTTTGAAATTAAACTGGCCGACATAAGCGCGCGACGGAATTTTGCGCTTGCCCAAAGTCACTTCGTCATTGCCGCCGGAAATTTCTTCCCAAACGGTTTTGTTGGGATCCAACGCGTCGCGGCTTTGGTCAACATAGCCCAAAACGACGGTGTCGCCGATACGGAAATCGCCTGAATCCGGCGTTTCCTGTCCGGTAATCATACGCATCAGCGTCGTTTTTCCCGCACCGTTCGGACCGATAACGCCGACAATGCCGCCGGGCGGCAGCTTGAAGGATAAATCGTCAATCAGCAAACGGTCGCCGTAACCTTTGGAAATATTTTTGGCTTCGATAACCAGATCGCCCAGACGCGGGCAGGGCGGAATGACAATCTGCGCGTTTTCGATCGTCTGTTTGTCCGCTTCGTTGACCAAAGCGTCAAAAGCCTGGATACGGGCTTTGGATTTGGCCTGGCGGGCGCGCGGGCTTTGGCGGATCCATTCCAGTTCCTGCTTGATCGTGCGCTGGCGGGCGGATTCTTCTTTGGCTTCCTGCGCCAGACGCTTTTCCTTTTGTTCCAGCCAGGACGAATAATTGCCTTCGTAAGGAATACCTTCGCCGCGGTCAAGTTCTAAAATCCAGCCGGTCACGTTGTCTAAGAAATAACGGTCGTGCGTGACCATAACGACGGTTCCCGGATAATCGTGCAGATGCTGCTGCAGCCATGCGACGGATTCGGCGTCCAGATGGTTCGTCGGTTCGTCCAACAGCAGCAGGTCGGGTTTTGACAACAGCAGGCGGCACAAGGCGACGCGGCGTTTTTCACCGCCGGACAGCTTGGTTACGTCCGCCTCTGCCGGTGGGCAGCGCAGCGCGTCCATCGCGATTTCGATTGTGCGTTCCAGATCCCAGCCGTTGCAGGCGTCGATTTTTTCCTGCAGCTCGGCCTGTTCCGCGATTAAAGCGTTCATTTCGTCGTCGGTCATTTCTTCGGCGAATTTCATGGAAATTTCTTCAAAACGCTTTAACAAATCGCGCGTTTCCCCGCACCCGTCCATAACGTTTTCCATAACGTTTTTCGACGGATCCAGTTGCGGTTCCTGAGGCAGATACCCCACGCTTGCCCCTTCGGCGGCCCAGGCTTCGCCGTTAAATTCGGTTTCAATGCCGGCCATGATTTTCAACAGCGTCGATTTTCCCGCGCCGTTCGCGCCTAAAACGCCGATCTTTGCCCCCGGAAAAAACGACAGCCAGATGTTGTTTAACACCTGTTTGCCGCCGGGGTACGTTTTAGACAGGTTTTTCATCACGTAAATATACTGGTATGAAGCCATAATTATCCTCTTTTAATGAAAACAAGTTATGGCTGTTATACCAGACGCGGCCGTTTCTTCAAAGCAAAATAAGCTTATTCTTCCGTTTCGGCGGTTTGTCTGAACACCAGTTTTTGACCGTCGGACGTCATCAGGGTCAACTCGTCGCCTTTGCGTTCAAAGGAAACGACTTTTGCCAAAGATTGCAGTTAATTCTGTTCCGCCTGCATTAAAGGTTCGGGGCCCATCATCATGGTGACGCCTGCCGGGCCCAGCGTTAATTTGCCGCCGTCCGCCTTATAAGTACCGAAATAACGGTTGACGGCGGATTTCCCGGCATAGCGGAGTTCCGCCGGATTAAAGCTGATCGTGATCTGCGCGTCGTTCATGGCGTTTTGCAGCTGATAGGTTCTGTTGTCCAGCTGATCCGTTGACGCCGAACAGGCGGACAAA
>JAJXEL010000064.1:0-2110 GCA_021639925.1 Alphaproteobacteria bacterium
CGTTTCTGTCGGCGATACCGTTTCCGCAGACCAGACTTTGTTCCTGGTTGAAGCAATGAAAACCTTCAATCCGGTCAAAGCGCCCAGATCCGGAAAAGTCGTCCGGATTCTGGTAACGGATCGTTCTCCGGTCGAATATGATCAGCCTTTGTTGATTTTGGAATAAGCATGTTTGAAAAAATCTTAATCGCAAACCGCGGAGAAATTGCTCTGCGTATTCACAGAGCCTGCCGCGAAATGGGCATCAAAACGGTCGCCGTTCATTCGACGGCGGACGCCGACGCGATGCACGTCCGCATGGCCGATGAAGCTGTTTGTATCGGTCCCGCCGCAGGCAAGGATTCTTATTTAAACAAAGCCGCGATCATTACGGCGGCTTTGATTTCCGGGGCAGACGCCATTCACCCGGGATACGGCTTTTTGTCCGAAAACGCCGATTTCGCCGAAATGGTGGAAGAACACGGCCTGACCTGGATCGGCCCGACGCCTGAAATGATCCGGAAAATGGGCGACAAAATTACGGCCAAACGCGCCGCGATTGATTCCGGTCTGCCGGTTGTTCCCGGTTCGGACGGGGCGGTCGACACGGTTGAAGACGCGTTGGAAGCGTCGGCAAAAATGGGCTATCCCGTTTTGATCAAAGCGACGGCCGGCGGCGGCGGAAAAGGCATGCGTATCGCGCGCAATGCCGAAGAACTGCCCGAAGCGTATACGCAGGCGCGCGCCGAAGCCAAAGCGTCCTTTACCAGCGACGAAGTTTATATTGAAAAATATCTGGAAAATCCCCGTCACGTTGAAATGCAGATTTTGGCGGACAAGTACGGCAATGTCGTTCATTTGGGGGAACGCGACTGTTCCATGCAGCGCAAAAACCAGAAAGTCCTGGAAGAAACGCCGTGTCCCGCTTTGAACGCCGAACAGCGCAAAAAAATCGGCAAAATCGTTACGGACGCGATGAAAAAGCTGGGCTACAGCAATGTCGGAACGATTGAATTCCTGTATGAAAACGGCGAATTTTATTTCATTGAAATGAATACCCGTTTGCAGGTGGAACACCCGATTACGGAAATGGTAACGGGCATTGACCTGGTGCGCGAACAAATCCGCGTGGCCAGCGGGGCGCATTTGAATTATACGCAGGACGACATTCATTTTGACGGTCATGCGATCGAATGCCGCATTAACGCCGAAGACCCGTTTACTTTTGTTCCGTGTCCGGGAAAAATCACTCAGTGGCATGCGCCGGGCGGATTGTGGACCCGTGTCGATTCCGGTATGTATACGGGATATACGGTACCGCCGTTTTATGACAGCATGATAGCCAAGCTGATTGTTTTCGGCAAAACCAGAAACGGCTGTTTGATGCGTTTGCACCGCGCGATTGACGAATTTGTGATCGAAGGGGTTAAAACGACTCTGCCGCTGCATGACGAAATTATTTCGACGCCTGACTTTGTGGACGGAAACTACAACATTCACTGGTTGGAAAAGTTTTTGAAAAACCACGAAGAAAAAGGAAATAAATGACGCGCGGGCAAATTTCGCCGCGTCTGCTGTTGCAGGCATATGCGGCGGGAATTTTCCCGATGGCGGAACATAAAGACGACGCCTTTGTTTTCTGGGTGGAACCGGAAAACAGAGGCGTCTTGCCTTTGGAAAGTTTTCATATCTCTCATTCTTTGCGCCGCGTGATCCGCAAAGGCATTTTTGACGTAACGTTTGATACGGCTTTTCGCGACGTGATGCTGGGGTGCGCGGACAGGGCGGAAACATGGATTAACGCGCAGATTCTGGACGCTTACTGCGCATTGTTTGACGCAGGGTTCGCGCACAGCGTGGAATGTTGGCGGGCCGGAAAGCTTGTCGGCGGGTTATACGGCGTTTCTTTGGGCGGCGCTTTTTTCGGCGAAAGCATGTTTTCAAAAGCGGCGGACGCGTCAAAAGTCGCTCTGTGCGCTTTGGTCGAACGATTGAAAAAAGGCGGGTTCGTTTTGCTTGATACGCAGTTTCTGACGCCTCATCTGGCCCGTTTCGGTGGAATTGAAATACCGCAGGCTGCGTATTTAGACCTTTTGAAGCAGGCTCTTGGTATAAAAGCCAGCTTTTAATC
>JAJXEL010000064.1:2120-11151 GCA_021639925.1 Alphaproteobacteria bacterium
GCGTGATACGCTTTTATCCGGATAAAAGGGAGAAAAGGAATGAAAAAGATTTCGGATAAATTGATCGGCGGGCTGAACCGGCAGATTACGGCGGAATTTGAATCGGCTTATTTATATCTGGCAATGGCCAGTTATCTGCAGGCGCAGAGTCTGAACGGCATGGCGCATTGGTTCAGGGTGCAGGCAGACGAAGAAAAAAGACACGCGTTAAAAATCAACGATTTTATGGTCGAACGCAATATCACGCCGGAACTGGGCGAAATCAAAGCGCCGTCAAAGCAATGGCAGGGGGTTATGTCGTTGTTTGACGAAGCTTATCAACATGAATGCCAGGTCAGCGATATGATTTATGATCTGGTCGCGCAGGGTATGGAAGACAAGGATTTTGCTTCTTTGTCGTTTTTGCAGTGGTTCGTTGACGAACAGGTTCAGGAAGAATGCCAATCGTTGGAACTGCTGGAAAAAGTCCGTTTGATTGATGACGTGACGGCCGGGCTGATGGTGTTGGACCAGCAGATGGGAATCCGGCAGGAATAATTTCGGAAAATTATTTTTGCCAAAGCGGGCGCTTTGACCGGCGCCCGTTTTTTTTGTAAAAAATTTTAAAACGGACGTTGTTTTTTTATAGGCGTTTTTTTCAAAAAGTTTTATGATCCCCAGCGTATTTTTCCTGATAAAACTGGGAGGCTTGAAATGACAACTCCGACTGACGCCGATTTCCGGCACAATGCGGCGGGCGAACCGCGCACCCTGGGATTGTATGACCCGAAAAACGATCATGACAGCTGCGGAACGGGCTTTATTGTTAATCTGGACGCGAAACCGACGCATGCTCTGGTTGAAAAAGGGGTGAAGATTCTGGGAAATCTGGAACACCGCTGCGCGATCGGCGCCGACAGGAAAACCAGCGACGGCGCCGGGCTGATGCTGCAGCTGCCGGACGCTTTTTTCAGGAAAACGCTGCCGTTCAGTCTGCCGCGCGCGGGCGAATACGCCGCCGGGCAGGTGTTTTTGCCCCAAAATAAAGAAGATGCGGAACTTTGCCTGAAAATCTTCCGGGAAACGGCGGAAAAGGAAGGCTGTCGCTTTTTAGGGGAAAGAAACGCGGAAACGGACGATTCCTGCCTGGGCCGGCTGGCTGCCGCAAGCGTGCCCGTCTTTAAACAGGTCTTTGTCGCCGCCGGCGGAGTGAACGAAACGGAATTCGTCCGCAGATTATACGTAATCCGCCGCATGGTCGAAAATACGGTCCGGTCTTTTAAAGACAGGGATCTGTCCCAGTTCTATATTTGCAGCCTGTCGCCGCGCACAATCGTTTACAAAGGCTTGGTCGCAGGGTCGCAGCTGTCCGCTTTTTACAAGGATTTGCAGGATCCCGATTTTTCGGCCGCTTTCTGTATCGCCCATTCGCGTTACAGCACAAACACTCTGCCGACCTGGCGCATGGCGCAGCCGTTCCGATATGTCGCGCATAACGGCGAAATAAACACTTTGCGCGGCAACGTCAATCATATCCGGTCCATGGAACCGGCGCTGGCCTGCGACGCATTCGGCGCGGATATTGAAAAAATCAAACCCGTCGTTGACGAAACGGGGTCGGATACGATGATTTTCGATAATGTTCTGGAATTGCTGGTTTGCGCGGGGCGGTCTGTCCCGCATGCCATGATGATGATGATCCCCGAGGCTTTCGGCGATAAATTTATCATGAGCGAGGATAAACGCGCTTTTTATGAATATCACGCCGCAATGATGGAACCGTGGGACGGGCCGGCGGCAATGGTGTTTACGGACGGCAAGACGTATATCGGCGGATTGTTGGACAGAAACGGGCTGCGCCCCTGCCGTTATACGATTACCAAAGACGGCTGTGTCATTATGGCGTCGGAAACCGGCGTTGTTGACGTCGCGCCGGAAAATATCCGTCAGCAGGGGAAATTAACGCCGGGGAAAATGTTTTTGGTTGATCTGCGTCAGCATCGCGTCGTTTCTGACAGCGAAATCAAAGGTAAAATCTCGCGTCAGAGTCCTTACCGCCACTGGGTGCGCGACAACAGGATACAGCTGCATAACCTGTATGCGCCGCAAAAGGACGGCGATACCGCCCCTGCGGAATTGTCCCGGATTCAAAATGTATTCGGCTATACGGACGAAGAACTGAAACTGATTATCAACCCGATGGCATCGAACGCGCAGGAACCGGTCGGTTCTATGGGATTCGACGCGCCGCTGGCCGTTTTGTCAAAGCGTCCGCAGCTGTTGTTCAATTATTTTAAGCAGCAGTTTGCGCAGGTGACCAATCCGCCGATTGATCCGCTGCGCGAAGAAATGGTTATGTCTTTAATGAGCTTTCTGGGGCGCGAACATAATCTGTTAACGGAAACGGCGGAACATTTCAGACGCTTGAAATTAAGCTCTCCGCTGTTGGACAGGGCGGCTTTGGCGCATTTGGAAAAAATAGCCAATAATGACGTTAAATCCGTCCGCCTGTCGGCCGTTTTCCCCGTGTCGCAGGGCGGCAAAGGGCTGCGGGCGGCTTTGGATCGTTTGACCGAACAGGCCGAAAAAGCGATTGCGGACGGATCGGATATTTTGATTCTCAGCGATTTGAATTTTGATAAAGACAATGCGCCGATTCCATCGCTGCTGGCTGTTTCGGGGCTGCATCACGCTTTGATCCGCAAAGGGCTGCGGTATAAAGCGGGAATCGTTATTGAAACGGGCGAAGCGCGCGAAGTGATTCATTTCGCCCAACTGATCGCGTTCGGGGCCAATGCGGTTTGCCCGGCCGCAGCTTTGCAGACGGTTCGCGTCATGGCCGAAAACAATATGCTGGAAAAATCCAAAACGCCGGAAGAAGCCGTCGGCGCTTATATGACCGCGTTGAAAAAAGGGCTGTTGAAATGTTTCAGCCGCGTCGGTATTTCGACGGTGCGCAGTTTTTGGGGATCGCAAGTGTTTGAGGCCGTCGGGCTGGGCTTTGAGCTGACAGACGAATACTTTACGGGAACCGCGTCGGCGATCGGCGGAATCGGACTGGACGAGATTGCGGCGGAAAGCGCGGCGCGGCATGCCAAAGCGTTCGGGACAGATCAGGCTTTGGACGTTGGCGGGTATTATCGTTTGCAAAAGGGCGGCGAAGAGCATTTATGGACGCCGCAGGCTGCAATGAAACTGCGGCGGGCCGTGCGCGAAAACAACTATGATCTGTATAAGGAATACAGCGCGCTGGTTGACAACCGCGATCCTTTGACTTTGCGCCATCTGCTGCGTTTCAAACCGGGAAAACCGGTTGATATCGGCGAAGTCGAACCGGTCGAAAACATTATGAAACGTTTTGTTTCGGCGGCTATGTCGATGGGGTCGATCAACCGCGAAACGCATGAAACAATCGCGATTGCGATGAACAGGATCGGCGGGCGCAGCAATTCGGGCGAAGGCGGCGAAGATCCGTATCGTTTCCACAGCCGGCCGGACGGGGATAATCTGTGTTCCAAAATTAAACAGATTGCTTCGGGGCGTTTCGGCGTGACGACGGAATATCTGGTCAATGCCGAAGAATTGCAGATCAAGCTGGCGCAGGGGGCGAAACCGGGCGAAGGCGGCCAGCTGCCTGCGCATAAAGTGACCGAAGAAATTGCCAGAATCCGCCATACGGTCAGCGGGGTATCGCTGATTTCTCCGCCGCCGCATCACGATATTTATTCGATTGAAGATCTGGCGCAGCTGATTTATGACCTTAAAACGGTCAATCCGTCGGCCAAAGTGTCATGCAAGCTGGTTGCAAAAGCCGGCGTCGGAACGATTGCCGCCGGCGTTGCAAAAGCAAAATCCGACGTGGTGATTATCGCCGGTTATGACGGCGGGACGGGGGCTTCGCCGATGACGGCGATCAGACATGCGGGGCTGCCTTGGGAACTGGGGCTGGCGGAAACGCAGCAGGCTTTGATTGCCAACGGGCTGCGCGACCGGATCGTCGTTCAGACGGACGGGCAGCTGAAAACCGGCCGGGATCTGGCGGTCGCGGCTTTGCTGGGCGCGGAAGAATACGGATTCGGGACGGCTCTGCTGATTGCTCTGGGGTGTTGCATGGATCGCAAATGCCATTTGGATACCTGTCCGATGGGGCTGGCGACGCAAAATCCCGAACTGCGCGCCAGATTTGAAGGAAAACCGGAACATGTCATCAGTTTTTTGCGTTTTATCGCTCAGGAAATGCGCGAATACATGGCGCGGCTGGGATTCAAAACCGTTGACGAAATGGTCGGCCGCGTTGAAATGTTGGAATTTAATCCGGATATCAAAGCGCCAAAAATATCTAAACTTGATTTTTCAAAGTTGTTGGCGCCTTTGCCGGCAGGCGCCGCGCGCCGCTGCGTCGCTTGTCAGGAAAAAGAAAAAACGCATTTTGACGAAGCTTTGCTGCCCATGATCGAAAATACGTTGAAAACCGGTTTGAAAACGACTTTGTCTTCGCCCGTGCGCAATACGGACAGAACTGTCGGAACCGGATTGTCCGGAGAAATCGTCAGGCGTTTCGGCGCCCGGGGGCTGCCCGAAGATTCGATTACTTTGGAATTGACGGGGTCTGCCGGGCAGAGTCTGGGGGCTTTTTTGGCGCCGGGGGTGACTATCCGTATTAACGGCGACGCCAACGATTATGTCGGCAAAGGGCTGTCCGGCGGGCGCATTATTATCCGCCACCCGCCCGGCGTTGATTACCGGCCGCAGGAAAATGTGATTATCGGTAATGTCGCTTTGTACGGCGCGACGGGCGGCGAAGCGTATTTCTGCGGCGCGGCCGGCGAACGTTTCGCCGTCAGGAACAGCGGCGCGACAGCCGTCGTCGAAGGCGTCGGCGACCATTGCTGCGAATATATGACGGGCGGAACGGTCGTTATTTTGGGAACGGCGGGGTATAACTTTGCCGCGGGCATGAGCGGCGGCATCGCATATGTTTATGATGAAACGGAAATCTTTCAAACCCGGTGCAATCTGGACAGCGTCGATTTGGAAAACGTCTGGTCAAAAGACGATAAAGAAGTGCTGTATGCTTTGCTGGAAAAGCATTATTTGTATACGGGATCCGCGCATGCCAAAGAAATACTGGACAACTGGGAAAACCGTTTTCCGTTATTCGTCAAAGTCGTTCCGATCGAATACCGCAAAGTGTTGGACCGCATGAAACGATCCGAAGGCCGCAATGCCGAAGCCATTTCGGCCACCGAAGAAGTTTATGTTTAAAAGACTGTTGACTTTCGGCGGTTTTAGGACAAAAGTTCTGGAAAGAAAAAAAGGAGACGACTTATGGATATTTTCGAAGCGGGAATGCTGATTTGTTTCGGGGCCAGCTGGCCGGCGGCCGTATTGAAAACGTACCGGACAAAGAATGTCGGCGGTAAAAGCCTGTTGTTTTTATCGTTGATTTTAATCGGTTATATCTGCGGCATGATCAATAAAATTACAAACTTCGGCTATAACTATGTGTTCTGGCTGTATGTGCTGAATTTCATGCTGGTCTTTTGCGATTTCGTTTTGTATTTCCGGTACAGGAAAAGAGTCCCGGACGAAAAGAACAATGCCGCTTAAAAAAAACAGCCTCTTTTAAGAGGCTGTTTTTTTTTGACGCCGGACCTCAGGCGCGGCGGACAATAAAGTTTTTAAACAGGCCGTTTAATTCCGCCAACAGCTCTTTATCCGCAAAAAAAGACGTAATTTCGGAAGCCGCCGGAGGATTTTTTTCCGACGGGTGAGGACGGTATTCCTGCAAAGCATACGTCTGAACGCCTTTTTGAGCCAAAAGCCGCGCCAGTCGTTTCAGTTCGTCTTTAGATATGATCCGCGGATCCAGCGTCGTGCGCGCTTCCAGTTCGATACCGGCCGCGATCAGCATGTCCAGACACTGTTCAACCGTTGCCGCATGTGAATGCGGTATGCGTTCTTCATAGGCTTCAAAGGTTGTTTTAACGTCAAAACCGACCCAGTCCAACAGCGGCAAAACCTGCCGCAGTCTGCCGGCATTTACGCCGGAAGTATGCATGCCGATTGCAAATCCCCTGTCTTTGACGGCTTTTATCGATTCGTATAAATCAGGCTGGGCCAGCGGTTCGCCGCCGGAAAAAACAATGCCGTCCAGCAGCTTTTTTCTGGAATCCAGAAATTCAATAAAACGTTCCCAGGAAATAAAAGGTTTTCCTTTAAAATCCTGCAGTTCCGGATTATGACAGTAAGGACAGCGCAGCGGGCAGCCCAGGCAAAATAAAACGGCGGCGAGCCTTCCCGGAAAATCAACCGTTGTAAAAGGTTCCACGCCGCCGATAATAACAGACATGAACGACTTATTCCGCCGCTACGTCCATGAATTTTTCAGTCGCTTTCTTTTCGGAAAAGCACTGGCGTTCGGCATATTCGCTTTTTTTGCCGATGTTAAATTCTGACACCGGACGAAAATATCCCATGACCCGCGTCCAAACTTCGCAGGGCTGGCGTTCTTCGTTAGAAAGCTGAATATCATTTTCTTTTGTCATGTTCTCTACTCGCTGTTGTTAATATTAAAGATAGTCGTTTTCGGGTGCTTATGCAAGCCTGCAAAGGTTAACAGGCACAGGCTTGCTGGCGTTTAACGGCGATGAGCTCTTCATCGCATAACGGGCAGTATTTATGTTCGCCCGATATATATCCGTGCTTGGGACAAATAGAGAAAGTAGGTGTCACCGTTACATATGGTATCCTGTAATTCTCTAAAATTCTCTTAAGAAGTGTCCGGCATGTTTTGGAATCTGAAATTCTTTCGCCCATGTACAGATGCATGACCGTACCGCCCGTGTATTTCGACTGCAGGGATTCCTGCAAATTCAGCGCCGTAAACGGATCGTCCGTAAAACCGACGGGCAGCTGCGAAGAATTCGTATAATACGGGGCTTCTTTCGTGCCGGCCTGAATAATGTCGGGATAACGTTTCTGGTCTTCTTTGGCCAGGCGGTAAGTCGTTCCTTCGGCGGGAGTCGCTTCCAGATTGTACATGCTGCCCGTTTCCTGCTGGAATACAACCATTTTGCTGCGGATATATTCCAAGAACCGGTTGGCGAAAGCCTGTCCGAACGAATCGGTGATATCGTGTTCGTCATTCGTGAAATTACGGATCATTTCGTTAATGCCGTTGACGCCGATCGTCGAAAAATGGTTGCGCAGCGTTCCCAGATACCGTTTCGTAAACGGGAACAACCCCGCGTCAATATGGCGCTGAATGACTTTGCGCTTGATTTCCAGCGTCGAACGCGCCAAATCCATCAATTCGTCCAGGCGGGTCATCAAAGCGGCTTCGTCGCCCTTGTACAAATATCCTAAACGGGCGCAGTTTAAAGTCACAACGCCGACGGATCCCGTTTGTTCGGCCGAACCGAACAATCCGTTGCCGCGGGCCAGCAGTTCGCGCAAGTCAAGCTGCAAACGGCAGCACATGGAACGTACCTGGCCGGGTTTCAGGCTGGAATTGATGAAGTTTTGAAAATAGGGCAGGCCGTATTTCGCCGTCATTTCAAACAACAAATCCGCGTTTTCGCTTTCCCACGGAAAGTCGGTCGTGATGTTGTATGTCGGAATCGGGAACGTAAACAGGCGTCCTTTGGCGTCGCCGGCGGTCATGACTTCGATATACGCGCGGTTAATCATATCCATTTCTTTTTGCAGATCGCCGTAGGTGAAATCCATTTCTTCGCCCCCGATGACCGGCGTCTGTTCGCGCAAGTCTTCCGGGCAGACCCAGTCGAACGTCAGATTTGTAAACGGCGTTTGCGTCCCCCAGCGCGACGGAACGTTCAGGTTATAAATAAATTCCTGGAAATGCTGTTTGACTTCTTCGTATTTCAGGTTGTCTTTGCGGATAAAGGGCGCCAGATACGTATCGACCGAAGAAAACGCCTGCGCGCCGGCCCATTCGTTTTGCAAAGTGCCCAAAAAGTTGACCATCTGTCCCAATGCGGATCCCAGATGTTTGGGAATACCGGATTCGACTTTGCCCGGAACGCCGTTTAAACCTTCCTGCAACAGGGCGCGCAAAGACCACCCCGCGCAATACCCGGACAGCATGTCCAGATCGTGAATGTGGAAATCGCCGTTGCGGTGCGCTTCGCCGGCCGCCTGCGGGTAAACGTGGGAAAGCCAGTAATTGGCAATAATCTTGCCCGACACGTTTAAAATCAGCCCGCCCAGAGAATATCCCTGATTGGCGTTCGCATTGACGCGCCAGTCCGCGCGTTCCAGATATTCGTTGACCGAAGACGCGACGTCAACCAGCGTTTTTTTGTCCTGGCGGGATTTGCTGCGGCTTTCGCGGTAAACGATGTAAGCGCGCGCCGTTTTGTAATAGTTCGCGGAAATCAGCACCTGTTCGACAACGTCCTGAATCTGTTCGATGGTCGGCAGAACGCCCTTTGAAAAGCGGTGGCGCAGAACCTTTGTGACCTGATTGGTCAAAAGGGCGGATTCGTCATCGTCAAATTCGCCGGTCGCTTCGCCGGCGCGGCGAATGGCCGACATGATTTTTTCGGAATTGAAAATAACCTGCGTTCCGTCCCGTTTGACAATGCGGGACAATTCGGCGCTGGCGTCATCTTCTTCATTATTGACGATCTGTAATTTCGGTGTCTGATCCGACATAAGATTCTCCGTTTTAAGTTTTTGGCAGAACACAACAGGTTGTGTGTTCCGCGCCCCTTCTGCGACAATATATGGTTATTTTCGGAATTGGCAACAGAAAAAAAATATTTTTTCGGTTGACAGAAAAAAGGCTGATTTTCCGCCGATTTTCCCTGATGGATTTTGTTAAGAAATTAACGTTATTTTAACCAACTCTCTTTTGGCAGAGTTATCAATTTTGCCGCCGGTGTCAAACACTATTGTAAAAAATTTTACAAGTCTTTGATTTATACCGATTCCCTTTTTTATAACTTTTAAAACGATAAAAAAAGGACCGTCGGCGACGGTCCTTTTTGCGAATCAGTCGGGATCAGATATTTTTTCCCAATTCATA